>NZ_JBNCAQ010000007.1:115678-310665 GCF_049808595.1 Streptomyces aurantiaciflavus
GGTTGGTGGGGGCCCCCCCCCGGGGGGGGGCGGGGGGGGGGGGGGGGGCCGGGGGGGGGGGGGCCCCCCCCCCCGCGGCCCGTGTGTCCGGATTTCCGTCAGCCGGCCTCGGGGGCGGGTTCCCTGACCGCCGACTGCGCCGGGACGCCCGCGGTCGACGCCTCGTCCGAAGCGTCCGGGGTGTCGGGAGCCTTGCCGGCGGGCCTCTCGGGCCCCTCCTCGCTCTCGTCCGGCAGGGACGCGACGTCCCCGTCCAGCACCTTCCTGGCCCGCTCCAGGTCCAGTGCACCCTCCCAGCGGGCGACGGCGAAGACCGCCACGCAGTTGCCGAGGAGGTTGGTGACGACGCGCATCGAGTCCATGATGCGGTCCACGCCCAGCAGCAGGGCGACCGCGCCGGCCGGGACGGCCCCGAGGGAGGAGGCGGTCGCGGACAGGGCCAGGAAGGCCGAACCTGGGATGCCCGCCATGCCCTTGCTGGTCAGCATGAGCACCAGGATCACGGTGAGCTGCTGGCCCAGGCTGAGGTCCACGCCGACGGCCTGGGCGATGAACAGCGTGCCGATGGACAGGTAGAGCGAGGCGCCGTCGAGGTTGAAGGAGTACCCCGTCGGCAGCACCAGGCCCACGGCGTCGTCTCGGGCGCCCGCCCTGCGCAGCTTCTGCATCACCCGGGGCAGGACGGACTCGGTGGAGGCGGTGCCGAGCGCGAGGAGCATCTCCTCGCGGATGTAGCGCAGGAACTTCCAGAGGCTGAGCCCGGCGACCATCCGGAGAGCGACGGCGAGCAGCACGACGAAGAGCGCCGCGGCCGCGTAACACAGGATGATCAGCTTGGCGTACGTCTTCATCACGCCGAGCCCGTACTGGCCGACCAGGACGGCCATCGCGCCGAACACGGCGATCGGGGCCAGCCGCATGACGAAGCCGACGATCGCGAAGACGATCTCCTGTGCCTGCTCGACGGCGGGGAGCACCTGCGGCACCCGGGTGTGCCCGAGGTGCAGCAGCGCCGCACCCACCAGACAGGCCAGCAGGAGCACCTGGAGCAGGGCGTTCTCGGCGAAGGCGCCCAGGAAACTGGTGGGCAGCGCGTTCAGGACGAACTCGGTCGTCGAGGGCAGCGAACCACCGCCGGTCTTCTCGTCGATCGCCGAGGCGTCGAGCGTGGACGGGTCCACGTTCATCCCCGAGCCGGGCTGCACGACGTTGGCTGCGACCAGACCGATGAGCAGAGCGGCCGTGGACGCGATCTCGAACCAGATCAGGGCCTTGAGCCCGATCCGGCCGAACGCCTTCAGGTCACCGGCCTTGGCGATGCCGACGACGACCACGCAGAACACGAGCGGCGAGATCACCGTCTTGATGAGCCTGGTGAAACCGTCGCCGAGCGGCTTGAGATCCGTGGCGACGCCGGGCCACAGCTTCCCGACGACGATGCCGAGCACGAGCGCGCAGGCGACCTGCGCGAAGAGAGAGGTACGCAGTATGCGTGCGACGCGTCGCGGCAGGGACGGTACGGACTGCGGCACAAGCACTCCTAGAGGGGACGTGGACTCACAGAAGCCGGGAGAGAGACTTCTGCGATACGGAAAGCGGATTCCGTGACGCTCACTCTGGAGGGCGAGTCGCTCAAGCGGAATGCCTCCGTGTTGCGTGCGCGTAAAAGGCCACACGAGTGACACATGGCACACCACTCATCTCCGCACCTGCCGCGCCCCCTTCACGTCAGCAGCCGCCGCGGTCCTCGGTGAGGACGCCCTGCACGGTCGTCAACTCGCGGTCGTGGCAGCCCGAGGAGCCGTGGAACCGGTAGCGCTCGCTCGTCGTGCCGACCGCGTGACGCTGGTCGCGCGGCACGTTCACGGTGAACGTGGCGTCACCCGTGTAGGTGTCGTCGAGCCGCGACCACGCCGTGCGCCGGCCGTTCAGGGTCGTCACGGCGTCGGCCCGGTCGCCGAGGGTCAAGGCCGTGCGCAGCCGGTCGCCGGCACCGAGCGTGGTCGTGCCGTTCATCGTGTAGGTCCGGTGGACACGCGTCGTGCGCGTCGGCCCGCGGCCGTCCACGGTGACCGACTCGTCGTCCCTCCAGGTGGCGTCGAGGCCGTCCACGGTCTCGCCGTCGGTCCAGCGGTGCGCGAAGGTGGCGGCCAGGGAGCGGGTGACGGTGGTCGTCACCCGGCCGTGGGAGGTGTCGACGTAACCGGCGACGGTCAGACGGTGACCGCCCTCGGTGTCCACGCGATGCTCCGCACCGGGCGTGTAGGTGGTGGGGTCGGTGAGGCCGCCCGCCTCCCGCCGGACGAGCTTCCCGCCCACCACGGCCTTCTTCTCGTCCTGCCAGACCAGCACGTTGACCGGTGTGCTCCAGCCGCTCTGTCCCTCGGGCACGCCGACGACGGACACCTCGACGCGGTGCGGACGACCGTCGTTGAGGAGCCCGGCGAAGGGGGTCAGGTCGTATTCGATCGGCTTGATGTCGAAGGCACGGGGGCCCGGAATCACGTACCAGAGGAACGGGTTGGACCAGCCGCCGGTCCACACGTGCGGGAAGGGTGCGGCGATCCCGGCCAGTTGTCCGTCGATCCGGAGCTGCACCTCGCGGTACGGGCCGTCGTCCGCGTGGCAGGAGTAGGGCGCGTCGGCGGGCACCGTCAGGTACCAGTACTCCTCGCAGCCGCCGCCGGAGCCGGTGGCGTAGACCTCGGCGACGATGCGTTCGCTGTTGCGGGGCGTGGTGAGGGTGGCGCCGTCGGCGAGGGTGAGGACGCGGTCGGGGGTGGCGGACGGGCGTCCCGTGAAGAAGGTGAGCGTCACCTTGACGTCGATGACGCCCGTGTACGTGTCGTCGACGACGTTCCCGATGAGCATCTCGACGTCGTGCGTGCCACGGAGGGTGTCGCTGTAGCGCGTGACGTCCTTCTCGACGGACCACTCGATCCCGTCGGGCGACGGCTCTGGCGTCGAGGTACGGAGGATCTCGGCACCGCCCACACGCAGATGGCCCAGACGGTCGAACTGCCGGCCCTTGACCTTGCCGTCGAGCCGCAGCACCACCTTGCTCCAGCGGTCGCCGCAGTCCTTGGGCGGGCTGTACGTCCCGCGGTACGGCGTGAAGTCACGGAACTGCGCCTCGGCGACGGTGACTTGGCAGGATCTGGTGGCCGGCTTGGTCACGGGCGGGGCGGCGGTGAGGGGGTCGCGCCAGTCGGTGCCGAACTCGGCGGGGACCTCTGCTGGTCGAGAGCCGGCGACCCCCGTGTCGACGGAGGCGCCGACCACAGGTGTGGAGGCCGCGTGGGCGGGTGTCGCGGGCAGGGGGGCCGCGTGGGCGGGGGCGGTGCCGAGGAGTGCGCTCGCCAGGAGGGCCGCTCCGGTGAGCATGGACATGATGATCCGGCTTCTCATGGCCGGTGTTCTACGGGGAGTTGAGCCCTCCCGCAATGACGCCTCCCCCGGACGGGTTGCCGGAATCAGGACGTCCGCGCCGCGTCGGGCGGCAGCCGGATCCATGCGCCGCCATGGAAAATCGGTTGATTTTGACCACCCTCCGAAGCGAACCTTGCACGGTTTGTTGCCGCCGCTCCTCCGTCGCGGACTCCCCCTTCGTCCGCTTCCCCCATTCACCCCCTGACACGAGCCACTGGGACGTCATGCAGATCCAAGACCTTCCGTATCCCGACCCGGGTGTGCCCGACGCGCGCTCGGGGCCCCGCTTCCTGTGGTGGCTCGGCCGCAACCAGCTGGGCGGCCAGCTCAGGTCACTGGCCTGGGGACTGCTGCACTTCGTGGCCGTCTCGGCGCAGCCCTTCTGCGTCGGGTTCGCCGTCGAGGCCGTCGTCGACCGCTCCGGTTCGCGGCTCGCTCTCGCCGGCGGGCTGATGGCCCTGTGCGGTGCGGCCACCGCCCTCGGGGACACCTTTCTGCACCGTACCGCCGTCACCAACTGGATCACCGCGGCCGCCCGCGTCCAGCAGCTTCTCGCCCGCAAGGCCTCCCAGCTGGGCTCCGCGCTGAACCGACGGGTCGCCGCCGGAGAGGTCGTCGCCGTCTCCACGGGAGACGTCGAGAAGATCGGCTGGTTCGTGGAGGCCGTCTCCCGCTTCACCGCCGCCGCCCTCACGGTCGTGCTGGTCTGCGTCGGCCTGGTGGTCTACCAGCCGGCCCTCGGCGTGGTGGTCGCGGTGGGCCTGCCCGTCCTCGCGGTCGCGGTGCTGCCTCTGCTGCCCCGCGCGACCCGGCGCGCCGACTTCCAGCGCGAGAAGGCGGGCCGCGCCACCGAGCTGGCCTCGGACACCGTGGCCGGCCTGCGGGTGCTGCGCGGCATCGGCGGCGAGGAACTCTTCCTCGACCGCTACCGCCGCGCCTCCCAGGAAGTCCGGCACGCGGCCGTGCGCAGCGCCCGCATGTGGTCCCTGATCAGCGCCATCCAGGTGCTGCTGCCGGGCCTGCTGCTGATCGCGGTCGTGTTCTACGGCGTCCATCTGGCCCGCGAGGGCCGGATCTCCGTCGGCGAACTCGTCACCGTCTACAGCTCCGTCATGGTCCTGGCGTATCCCCTCCGTCACTTCGAGGAGATCGCGATGGCCTACTCCTTCTCCCGTCCGTCGGCGAAACGCGCCGCCGGGGTGCTGGCGCTGGAACGGGCCACGGACGTCGGCGGGACCCGCCCGGCGGACCTCCCTTCCGGCGATCTGTACGACCCGGCCACCGGGCTGCTCGCCCCGGCCGCCCGTCTCACCGCCGTGGTGTGCGGCGACCCGGACGCGGCCGGGCGGCTGGCGGAACGTCTGGGCGGGCACCCCTCCGAGGGCGGCCCATCGGTCCTCCTCGGCGGGGTTCCGCTGGACGAACTGCCACTGGACTGCGCGCGCACCGCCGTCCTCGTCCAGGACAAGGACCCGGTCCTGCTGTCCGGCTCCCTGCGCGACCTGCTCGACGTGCCCGCCTCGGGGACCGTCGACGCGGCGGCGGCACTGGCGGCCGCCCAGTGCGGGGACGTTCTCGAAGCCCTCGTCCAGGGCTCGCTCGACGCGGACGACCCGCTGGACGCCCGCATCACCGAACGGGGCCGCTCCCTGTCCGGCGGCCAGCGCCAGCGGCTGGCCCTGGCCCGGTCGCTGCTCACGGACCCGGAGGTCCTCGTCCTGGACGAACCCACCTCCGCCGTCGACTCGCACACCGAGGCACGGATCGCCGAGGGGCTGCGGGAACTGCGCGCCGGGCGCACGACAGTGGTGTTCACGTCGTCCCCGCTGCTCCTGGACCGGGCGGACCGGGTCGTCCTCGTGCACGAAGGCCGGGCGGCGGCGGTCGGTGTGCACCACGAACTGCTGCACACCGAGCCGCGGTACCGCGCCGTGGTGACCCGGGAGACCGACGAAGAGGCCGCTCTGAGCGGTGTGCTGACCCAACTGCACGACACGAAACTGGAAGAGATCGAGGAGACCGCATGATCGGCGTGGCGCCACCGGCGTACGACCCGGCGGCACCGACGACGGCGAACACGCTGCCCGTCGGCGCACCCGCCACCGTACGCGCCTACGTGGCCGAACTGTTGCGCAGGCACCGCCGCGCCTTCCTGCTGCTCCTCGCCGTCAACACGGTCGCCACCGTCGCCTCGATGGTGGGCCCGTGGCTCCTGGGCGATGTCGTGGAAAGGCTGTCGGACGGGGCACGGGAGCTGCATCTGGAGCTCACCGCCGCCTTGTTCGTGCTCGCCCTGGTCGTCCAGGCCGCCTTCGTCCGGCAGGTACGGCTGCGGGGCGCCATGCTCGGCGAGCGGATGCTGGCCGACCTGCGCGAGGACTTCCTCGTCCGGTCGGTCCGGCTGCCGCCGGGTGTGCTGGAGCGGGCCGGGACGGGTGACCTGCTGTCGCGCATCACCACGGACATCGACCGGCTGGCCAACGCCATGCGTGAGGCCGTGCCCCAGCTGACCATCGGCGTGATGTGGGCCGCGCTGCTGCTCGGCGGACTCGTCGTCACGGCTCCGCCCCTGGCACCGGCCGTGCTGGTCGCCGTGCCGCTGCTGGTCGTCGGCTGCCGCTGGTACTTCAGGCGGGCACCGGCCGGCTACCGTTCCGAGGCCGCCGGGTACGCCGCCGTGGCCGCCGCCCTCGCCGAGACCGTGGACGCCGGGCGCACCGTCGAGGCCCACCGCCTCGGCGACCGCCGGATCGAGCTGTCGGAGCTGCGGATCAAGCAGTGGACGGCCTGGGAGCGGTACACGCTGTGGCTGCGGTCGGTGCTCTTCCCGGTGATCAACGTCGTGCACGTCACCGTGCTCGGCTCGGTCCTCATGCTCGGCGGGGTGTTCGTCCTGCAGGGCTGGATCGGCGTCGGCCAGCTCACGACGGGCGCCCTCCTCGCCCAGATGCTGGTCGACCCGGTGAACCTGATCCTGCGCTGGTACGACGAGCTGCAGGTGGCCCAGGTGTCGCTGGCCCGTCTCGTCGGCGTGCGCGACATCGAGCCGGACGCCGGGGATCCCGCGCTGGAGCCGGACGGGCGTGACGTGCTCGCCGACCGGGTCCACTTCGGCTACCGCGAGGGGGTCGACGTGCTGCGCGAGGTGTCCCTGGAGGTCGCCCCCGGCACCCGGCTGGCCCTGGTCGGCCCCTCGGGCGCGGGCAAGTCCACGCTGGGCCGCCTCCTCGCCGGCATCTACGCGCCGCGGGACGGCCGGATCACGCTCGGCGAGGCCGAACTGTCCCGGATGACCGCCGAACGCGTCCGCTCGCACGTGGCACTGGTCAACCAGGAGCACCACGTCTTCGTCGGCTCGCTGCGCGACAACCTCCGGCTCGCCCTCCCCCACCCCCGGCTCCACCCCGGCGAGGGGACCGGGGAAGGCGCCGAGGACGCCGAGGACGCCGCACTGTGGGCCGCGCTGGCCGCCGTCGACGCGGACGGCTGGGCACGGGCACTGGACGACGGCCTCGACACCGAGGTCGGCTCGGGCGGGGTCGCGCTGACCCCGGCGCAGGCCCAGCAGATCGCTCTGGCCCGGCTGGTGCTGGCCGACCCGCACACGCTGGTCCTCGACGAGGCGACCTCGCTGCTCGACCCACGCGCCGCCCGCCACCTGGAACGGTCGCTGGCCCGCGTCCTCGACGGCCGCACCGTCGTCGCGATCGCCCACCGTCTGCACACCGCCCACGACGCCGACGTCATCGCCGTCGTCGAGAACGGCCGCATCAGCGAGCTGGGCAGCCATGCGGACCTGGTCGCCGCGGACGGGGCCTACGCGGCACTCTGGCGGTCCTGGCACGGCTGAGCGGGGCGACGGAGCGGCCCGGCCGGTGACGGGGGGCGCCGGTCCGGCGGGCGGCAGTGCGGCGACGGGGCCGTGAGCGGGCGGTCGGCTCCGGGGCTCGGCCACCACGGCGGAACGGCCGCTCTGACCGGTCGAACGACGGTCCTCGTCGGCTGAACGGCGGTCCGGATCGCCTGTGGGCACGGTTCCGCGTCCGCACGGGCGGCTGCCGCGCATTCCGGGTCGGAGCCTCCGTGCCCCGCCTCCCGCGCCCGGGGTCCGGCCGTCCCCTTCCGTTTGCCGTTGCGCGGCCCCGAGCCGGGGTGGAACGCTGGAGAGCGGCACCCGCACTGGAGGCGGTCGGGCTGATCCGTCCGGAGCGCGCCGCGTTCGGCCGGTGTCCCGTGCGGCGGTGTCCCACCGCCGACCGCGGTGAGTACGGGCCCGTCATCCCCTGGAGGTACCCGTGAACAGCCCCGATGGATGGGGGGACGACGTCTACCAGCCCGACGCATCCGAGATCCAGGACGATGCGGGACTGCTCGACGCGGAGGACACACTGGTGAACGACGGCGTCGGCGACCCCCTGGACCGGGGCTGGTCGCCTCCCGAGAGGCCGTGGGCCGTGGAGCACACCGGCGTGACGGCCGCGGAGCGCCGACAGGGCGAGACCCTCGACCAGCGGCTCGCGGAGGAGCTGCCGGACATCGCCCCACCCGACGGCGACGGCCTCGGCGACTGCGACGGCACAGACGGGGAACTCCTGGACAACGAGGTCGGCGCGGCCCGCTCCGGCCGACTGGTGGCGCCGGACGAGGGAGCCCACGAGGACGAGGAAAGCGCTCTGATCGCCACCGACGTCGGCATCGACGGGGCGGCCGCCTCCGCCGAGGAGGCCGCGATGCACATCGTCGACGAGGACACCCTGTCCGGCTGACGGGGCCGCCCCCGGCCCGTCGCCCTTGACCCCACCGCACGAGGAGCACGTATGCAGCAGGACAAGCACCCCGACTACCACGCGGTCGTCTTCCGTGACCGCGCCGCCGGCTACGCCTTCCTGACCCGGTCCACCGCGACGAGCGACCAGACGATCGAATGGGACGACGGCGAGACCTACCCGGTCGTGGACGTGGAAATCTCCTCCGAGAGCCACCCGTTCTACACCGGCAAGGCCCGCACGGTGGACACGGAGGGCCGCATCGCCCGCTTCGAGCGCCGCTACGGCGAGGGCACGGCGACCTGAGCCGCCCCCGCCGACGCGGCCGGGGTTCAGATCACGTTGAGCGCGGCCGCGCCGCCCACTCCCCCGAGCACCATGAACACCGGCATCAGCACCTTCAGCTCGACCCAGCTGCCCGCCCGGAACCGCATCGCCTTGGGCGGACCCAGCGGATACCAGCGCTTGCGCCCGATCGGGATGGGCCACAGGATCGGGCAGCCCGAGACGGTCAGCGCGTCCCCGATGTCGTGCACCAGGGCGCCCAGCAGGATCGGCAGCCCGAGCCACAGGTACTCCTGGCCGGGCTCGGTGAACAGCCAGTCCGCGCCGTTGCCCGGCTTGTCCAGGACCCCGGCCAGGATCCAGGCGCTGGTCGCCGCCAGCAGCCACACCAGCACGTCGCTGCTGGAACCGCGCGCCGCCCGCCACAGCAGACCCTCGATCGCCAGCACCATGTGCACGAAGAGGATCGCCAGCACCGCCCAGCGGCCACCGGTGATGGCCAGCACCGAGGTGCCCGCGCCGATCATGACCGCCCACAGCCAGGTGTGCGTCAGCGTGCGGTGACCTCCGGAGCGGCGCGGGTCGCCCTGCTTCTTGGTGGCCTTGTAGACGCCGTAGGAGAGCTTGTCGACGACCTCGCACAGCCAGCGCGAGAGGGGACCGAAGGCTCGGGAGATCGTCGCGGCCTTGTGGTCGAGATCGGGAGCGAGCGCGGCGCCGGCGGAGATCAACGCACCGCACAACAGGACCGGCCAGGGCATGGAGTGCCCGGCCGCGGCGGCTGCCGCACCGACGCCGAGCCAGGCGGCGGCGCCCGACAGTGAGTGTGCTGGTCCCATCATGGCCGTTGCCCGCCCCATTCCTCGTGAGCCGCTGTCCAGTTGACCGGGTGCGATGACGCTCCGTCGGCGAGACAGCGTAGCGGCCGTGATCTTCGGTCCGGCATCCGATTCCCCCCTCGGGCACCGGGGCAGGCAAGATGGGGGCGTGACCCTCATCGATCAGTTGCCGCCGACCGCAGATCCCGACGCCCTGTACGACGCCTTCGAGTCCTGGGCCCAGGAGCGCGGTCTCACGCTCTACCCGCATCAGGAGGAGGCGCTGATCGAGGCGGTCTCCGGCGCGAACGTGATCGTGTCGACGCCCACCGGCTCCGGCAAGAGCATGATCGCCGCGGGTGCGCACTTCGCCGCGCTCGCCCGGGACGAGGTCACCTTCTACACGGCCCCGATCAAGGCGCTGGTGTCGGAGAAGTTCTTCGAGCTGTGCAAGATCTTCGGCACGGAGAACGTCGGCATGCTGACCGGCGACGCGTCCGTCAACGCCGATGCCCCGGTCATCTGCTGCACCGCCGAGGTGCTCGCCTCGATCGCGCTGCGCGACGGCAAGGACGCGGACGTCGGCCAGGTCGTCATGGACGAGTTCCACTTCTACGCGGAGGGCGACCGCGGCTGGGCCTGGCAGATCCCGATCCTGGAGCTGCCCCAGGCACAGTTCGTCCTGATGTCGGCGACGCTCGGCGACGTGTCCTTCTTCGAGAAGGACCTCACCCGCCGCACCGGCCGCCCCACCGCGGTGGTCCGCTCCGCGACCCGGCCCGTGCCGCTGTCCTACGAGTACCGGTACACGCCGCTCACGGAGACGCTCACCGACCTGTTGGAGACGAAGCAGGCTCCCGTTTACATCGTGCACTTCACGCAGGCGCAGGCCGTGGAGCGGGCGCAGGCGCTGATGAGCATCAACATGTGCTCGCGGGAGGAGAAGGAGCAGATCGCGGAGCTGATCGGCAACTTCCGCTTCACCACGAAGTTCGGCCGCAATCTCTCGCGTTACGTGCGGCACGGCATCGGGGTGCACCACGCCGGCATGCTGCCCAAGTACCGGCGCCTGGTGGAGAAGCTCGCCCAGGCCGGTTTGTTGAAGGTGATCTGCGGTACCGACACCCTCGGCGTCGGCGTCAACGTGCCCATCCGGACCGTGCTGTTCACCGCGCTGACCAAGTACGACGGCAACCGTGTGCGCACGCTGCGGGCCCGGGAGTTCCACCAGATCGCGGGCCGGGCCGGCCGGGCCGGTTTCGACACGGCGGGCTTCGTGGTCGCGCAGGCGCCGGAGCACGTCATCGAGAACGAGAAGGCGCTCGCCAAGGCCGGCGACGATCCGAAGAAGCGCCGCAAGGTGGTGCGCAAGAAGGCGCCGGAGGGCTTCGTCGGCTGGACGGAGAACACCTTCGAGAAGCTCATCGAGTCCGAGCCGGAGCCGCTGACGTCGCGCTTCCGGGTGACGCACACCATGCTGCTGTCCGTGATCGCCCGCCCCGGCAACGCCTTCGAGGCGATGCGGCACCTGCTGGAGGACAACCACGAGCCGCGCAGGCAGCAGCTGCGGCACATCCGGCGCGCGATCGCGATCTACCGCTCGCTGCTGGACGGCGGGATCGTCGAGAAGCTCGACGAGCCGGACGCCACGGGCCGCATCGTCCGCCTCACCGTCGACCTGCAGCAGGACTTCGCGCTGAACCAGCCGCTGTCCACCTTCGCGCTGGCCGCGTTCGAGCTGCTGGACCCGGAATCGCCGTCCTACGCGCTCGACATGGTCTCCGTCGTGGAGTCCACACTCGACGATCCGCGCCAGATCCTCGCCGCCCAGCAGAACAAGGCGCGTGGCGAGGCGGTCGCCGCGATGAAGGCGGACGGCGTCGAGTACGAGGAGCGCATGGAGCGCCTCCAGGACATCACCTACCCCAAGCCCCTGGAGGAGCTGCTCTTCCACGCGTACAACACGTACCGCAAGAGTCACCCCTGGGTCGGCGACCATCCGCTGTCGCCGAAGTCGGTGATCCGGGACATGTACGAGCGGGCGCTGTCCTTCACGGAACTGGTGTCCCACTACGAGCTGGCCCGTACCGAGGGCATCGTGCTGCGCTACCTGGCCAGCGCCTACAAGGCCCTCGACCACACGGTCCCGGACGACCTCAAGTCCGAGGACCTGCAGGACCTGATCGAGTGGCTGGGCGAGATGGTGCGCCAGGTCGACTCCAGCCTGCTGGACGAGTGGGAGCAGCTGGCGAACCCGGAGGAGATGACCGCCGAGGAGGCCCAGGAGAAGGCCGACGAGGTCAAGCCGGTCACCGCCAACGCGCGTGCATTCCGGGTCCTCGTGCGCAACGCGATGTTCCGCCGCGTCGAGCTCGCCGCCCTCGACCAGGTCGACGAGCTCGGCGAGATGGACGCCGAGTCCGGCTGGGACGCCGACGCGTGGGGCGAGGCGATGGACAAGTACTGGGACGAGTACGACGACCTGGGCACCGGTCCGGACGCCCGCGGCCCCAAGCTGCTCGTCATCCAGGAGGAGCCGCAGAACGGGCTGTGGCGTGTCCGCCAGATCTTCGACGACCCGAACGACGACCACGACTGGGGCATCAGCGCGGAGGTCGACCTCGCGGCGTCGGACGCCGAGGGCCGCGCGGTCGTCCGGGTCACCGACGTCGGCCAGCTGTGAGCACCGGATCAGGCACAGAAGCAGGCACAGGAGAAGCGCACCGATGACGAATCCGGCCGAGAGGCTCGTCGACCTGCTCGACCTGGAGCAGATCGAGGTCAACATCTTCCGGGGCCGCAGCCCGCAGGAGTCCCTGCAGCGGGTCTTCGGGGGCCAGGTGGCCGGCCAGGCGCTGGTCGCGGCCGGCCGGACCACGGAGGGCGACCGGCCCGTGCACTCGCTGCACGCGTACTTCCTGCGCCCGGGCCGGCCGGGCGTGCCGATCGTGTACCAGGTCGAACGGGTGCGGGACGGGCGGTCGTTCACGACCCGCCGGGTCACCGCCGTGCAGCAGGGACGCACGATCTTCAATCTCACCGCCTCCTTTCACAAGCCTGAGGAAGGTCCCTTCGAGCACCAGCTGCCACCTGCCCGCGAGGTCCCGGACCCGGAGTCGCTGCCGACGGTCGCCGAGGAGGTCAGGACTCATCTGGGCGCGCTGCCCGAGCAGTTGGAGCGGATGGCGCGTCGTCAGCCCTTCGACATCCGTTACGTGGACCGGTTGCGCTGGAGCGCCGAAGAGGTCAAGGACGCCGAGCCGCGCAGCGCCGTGTGGATGCGCGCGGTCGGGCCGCTCGGCGACGACCCGCTCGTGCACACCTGCGCGCTGACGTACGCCAGCGACATGACCCTCCTGGACGCCGTCCGTCTCCCGGTCGAACCGCTGTGGGGTCCGCGGAACTTCGACATGGCGTCGCTGGACCACGCCATGTGGTTCCACCGGCCGTTCCGCGCGGACGAGTGGTTCCTGTACGACCAGGAGTCGCCGATCGCGACGGGCGGACGCGGTCTCGCTCGCGGGCGGATCTACGACGTGCGGGGCCGTCTGCTGGTGTCGGTCGTCCAGGAGGGACTGTTCCGGCCGCTGTAGGCCGCCGGGAGCGTCACGCGTTTCTGCGGCGCAGCCAGCCCAGCAGCCCGCTCCTGGCTCGCCCGGGGCGCTCGTGGCCGCCGGTCGGCTCGGGTTCCGCCGCCGGGCGCGGCGGGGACGACTTCGGCTTCGGATTCGGATACCGCTTCGGCTTCGGCGAGGGACGTGGCGCGGGTTGATGCGAGCGGGCCTCCTCCAGGGCCTGGGCGAGGTCGGAGCGCAGCCAGTCGATCTCGTCGGGGTCGTCCGCCGTCGTGATCTTTTCGACGAGGTGCGCGGCCGGTGTCCCCGGGGCTCCGTGGGCCGGCGGCCCCGGTCGGAAGCGGTTCAGGTGGGAACGTTCGTAGGGGTCCTTGACGATCTCCGCGATCTGGACGGGGTCGAGCAGTGCGGCCAGTGCTCCCGCGCGTTGCCAGGGGCCGTCGGCCTGCCGCAGCAGAAAGCCGAGGTGGCGTCCGCGCCAGTTGCGGGGCCGCAGGTCCAGGCCGGTGGCCAACTGCTCCCGCAGGTTTCCGGGTGTCCGGCCGGTCAACAGGGGTGCGTTGTCCTTGTCGTCCGCGAACTGCCGTAGTTCGTCGGCGAGATACAGCCAGACGACGGCCCGGTAGCGGTTCAGGTAGAACTTCACGGGCACCACGAGCCCCAGCCGCGCGAGGCGGGTGAAACGGGTGGGCGGCACCTCCATGACGGCCGCGCCCTCGCTGGTCCCCACGGTTTCGACGCTTTTGCGCAGCGCCTCGGGGAGACCGGGCGTCGCCCGCAGCCGGTCGAGCTCGGCGCGGGCCACCCGGCGGCCCCCTCCGCCCTCGTCGGGCACTGTCCTGATGCGTCCCAGATGCACGGCGAGGTCGAACTCGATGCGTTTCAGGCCCAGTTCCCTCGCCGCACGGCTGAAGGTGCAGGAAAGGGTGTGCGGTTGCGTGGCGGTGTTGCCTGACATGGTCCGTCTCCCCCGTGGAGTGAAGTGGCCCGCGCCGTCCGCGGTGGCCTCGAAAAAGACCGTAGCCGGATTCGCGGATCTCGTGGCAGGCCTGTGGATAACTCCACGGGGGATAACGAAAGTGCAGGTCAGAGGTCTGTCAGTGACGCTCGCTCGGGGTGGCGGGCGTCCACCGTGAGGTGCTCGCCGACCCGGTTGACGAGCAGCGCCATCTCGTAGGCGATCTGGCCCATGTCGGCCTGCGCGCCGCTGAGGACGCACAGGCAGCTGCCGGTGCCGGCCGCGGTGACGAACAGCACCGCGTCGTCGAACTCGACCATCGTCTGGCGTACCTGCCCCGCGCCGAAGTGGCGTCCGGATCCCTTGGCGAGGCTGTGCAGTCCGGACGAGACGGCTGCGAGATGCTCGGCGTCCTCCCGGCGCAGTCCCGTGCTCGCGCCGGCCACCAGCCCGTCGTTGGACAGGACCAGTGCGTGCCGCACGTGGTCGACCCGCTCGGTCAGGTCGTCCAGCAGCCACCCCAGTCCTCGCTTCTGCGCCATGTTCCGTCTCCCCGTGTGACGTTCCCCGTTGGTGACGCCCCGCCCGGCCGGCGGGACTGTCCGTCAGCCTTCACCACCACCGGCCACCGAGCAAGGAGGATGGGGGCATGGCACAGAAGATGACCGATGAGGAATGGCGGGCGTTCGTCTCGCACGGCACCCGCACCGGAAAGCTGTCGACGGTCCGGACGGACGGACGTCCGCACGTGGCACCGATCTGGTTCCTGCTCGACGGGGACGACGTGGTCTTCAACACGGGCAAGAACACCGTGAAGGGCCGCAACCTGGCCCGGGACGGCCGGGTCGCCCTCTGCGTGGACGACGACCGACCGCCGTTCGACTACGTCGTGTTGCAGGGTCACGCCGTGATCTCGGAGGATCTCGACGAGGTACGGCACTGGGCGGCCCGGATCGCAGCGCGGTACATGGGCGAGGACCGGGCCGAGGAGTTCGGCGCCCGCAACGGCGTTCCGGGCGAGTTGCTGGTCCGTGTCAGGATCGACCGGGTTCTCGCGGAGAAGGCCGTCGCGGACTGAGGAACCGGCCGCGGTCTCCTCAGCTCACGGAGTCGAGCAGCCGGGCGGTGTGCATCCGCCCGGCGTACTCGACGAGCCGGATCAGCACCTCCTTCCCCGAGTCGCGGTCACGGGCGTCGCACAGGACGACGGGGGTGCCCGGGTCCAGGTCGAGGGCGCGCGAGACCTCGGGGGCTCCGTAAGTCCGCGCCCCCGTGAAGCAGTTGACGGCCACCACGAACGGGATGTGCCGGTGCTCGAAGTAGTCGACCGCCGGGAAGCAGTCCTCCAGGCGTCTGGTGTCGGCGAGGACGACGGCGCCCAGGGCTCCCTGGGACAGTTCGTCCCACAGGAACCAGAACCGGTCCTGGCCCGGGGTGCCGAACAGGTACAGGGAAAGGCCGGAGCGGATGGTGATCCGGCCGAAGTCCATGGCGACCGTGGTGGTGACCTTCTGGTCCACGCCGTCGGTGTCGTCCACCAACTGGCCCGCCTCGCTGAGCAGTTCCTCGGTGCGCAGCGGCCTGATCTCGCTGACCGCGCCCACCAGGGTCGTCTTGCCCACGCCGAAACCGCCGGCGACCAGAATCTTCAACGCCAGTGGGGCCGTGTCGCCGCCCGTGGCGTCGGAGTGCTCGGAGACCATGGATCACTTCTCTCGGGAGGGTCGACAAGGGTGCGGAGCGGGTCCGTACGCTTCCGGATGGGTCTGAACGTTCATCTACAGCGCCCGCAACCCTTCGATGACCTCGCGCAGAATGCGCTCGTCGGGCAGCTGCGCGGGCGGCACAGGACGGCTCACGGTGACGCAGCCGAGTTCCAGCAGGTCGCCGAGGAGCACCCGGACCACGCCCACGGGCAGGTCGGAGCCCGCCGAGAGTTCCGCGACGGACTGGGTCTCCGTACGGCACAGGTCGATGAGGGTACGGTGTTCCGGCCCGAGCCCCACACCGTCGGCTCCGGGCGCGCCCGGGTCCAGGGTGACCAGGGCGATCAGGTCGAAGCGGACCCCGGTGGGCCCGGGTCTCGTGCGTCCGCCCGTCATGGCGTACGGGCGGACGAGGGGCCCTGCCTCGCTGTCGTACCACTGGCTGCCCGGTTCACGCGGGGCGCCGGTCATGTCCTCGGTCATCTGCGGAGGTCGTCCCCTCGCCTCATCCGGCGGCGGGCGGCCGCGCGGAGACGCGCGCCGGCGTGTAGAGGTGCTCCCCGACGCGCTTGACCAGCCGGGCCATCTCGTAGCCGACCAGGCCGATGTCGGCGGTCACGGCGGTGAGGACGGCGAGGCAGGAGCCGTCGCCCGCGGCGGCCACGAACAGGAAGCCGTCGTCCATCTCCACCATGGTCTGGCGTACGCCGCCGGCGCCGAAGTGCCGGCCCGCGCCCTTGGCGAGGCTGTGGAAGCCGGAGGCGACGGCGGCGAGGTGTTCGGCGTCCTCGCGGCTGAGGTCGGTGGAGGCGCCGACGGCGAGGCCGTCGTTGGACAGCACCACGGCGTGCCGTACCTCGCTCACACGCATCACCAAGTCGTCCAGCAGCCAGTCGAGTTCGCCGGAGCGCTGGGGCGACCTCGTGCTCGGGTCCTGGATCATGCGGGGTCTCCTTCACTGCTGTCGCTGCCCGGTGCGGAGTCCGGGACAGCACCGCGGCCGGGTTGCCTGCCACCACCGCGCGCCCAGCCGTCCCGGTAGGCGGCCATCCGGTCCCGTACGAGTTCGGGGGTGCGCCCGTCGTCGCCGCGCGGGCCGGGCGCGTGGACCGGTTCGTCGGGAAGCGGGCGGCGCAGTTGGGGGACGAGGTTCGCCTGCCGTACCCGGCGCGGCAGGTCATCCGATCCGTCGGAGTCGTCCGGTGGGCGGTGCAGGCGCAAGGTCGTGACTCCCGGGGGTGGGGTGTCGGCGGCCGTCGGCTCGGCGGCGGCCCGGACGGGGGCGACGAGCGCCGGCCGGTCTGCGGTCGTGCGGACGGCCTCCGGGTGGCGGTCGGCTGTGGGCACGCGCGCGTACGCGCGTTCCGCGGACCGCTCTTCCGCTTCCGCCACCTCTCGGGCCGAACGCTCCGGCGTGCCGCTGTGCAGCAGGGCGGTGGGCAGCAGGACGACCGCCGTGGTGCCGCCGTAGGGCGAGGTGCGCAGGTGGACCTTGACGCCGTGGCGTGCGGCGAGCCTGCTGACCACGAACAGGCCGAGCCGGTCGCTGTCGAAGAGGTCGAGGGCCTCGGACTGCGCGATCCGCCGGTTGGCCTCGGTGAGCGTCTCCTTGCCCATGCCCAGACCCCGGTCCTCGACCTCGACGGCGTAGCCGTTGCCGACGGGCTCGCCCGTGATGCGCACGCGCGTGTGCGGGGGCGAGAACTGGGCGGCGTTCTCGACGAGTTCGGCGAGCAGGTGGGTGAGGTCGGCGACGGCGGAGCCGATGACGGAGGCCTCCGGGAGCTGCCGTACCTCCACGCGCGCGTAGTCCTCGACCTCGGAGACGGCGGCGCGGACCACGTTGGTCAGGGAGACCGGCATGCGCCAGGCCCGGCCGGGGGCGGCGCCGGAGAGGATGATCAGGCTCTCCGCGTGGCGTCGCATCCGGGTGGTGAGATGGTCGAGCCGGAACAGGTCGCTCAGCTCGTTCGGGTCGTCGGAGCGGCGCTCCATGCTGTCCAGGAGACTGAGCTGGCGGTGGACCAGCACCTGGCTGCGCCGGGCGAGGTTGACGAACACACCGGAGATGCCGCTGGCGAGTTCGGCACGCTCCACGGCGGCGCGCAGGGCGGCCCGGTGCACGGTGCCGAGGGCCTCGGCGACCTGGCCGGTCTCGTCCTCGGCGCGCGGTCCGGGCGGGGCCTCGGCCCGGATGTCGATCTCCTCGCCGGCCCGCAGTTTCCGCATGGCCTCGGGGAGTTTGCGCCGGGCGATCTCCAGGGCGCTGTTGCGCAGGCTCACCAGCTCGACGACGAGTCCGCGGCCGATGCGCACGGAGATGACGAGCGAGGCGGCGACGGCGGCGAGGCCGAACAGGACCGCGGCGCCGGCCGGGGTGAGCAGACCGCGGGTGAACGGGTCGGCGCGGTCGGCGACTTCGCGCGCCGCGTCCGCCTCGATGGTGCGCATGCCGTTCTGCACGCGCGCGTGTGCCGTGCCCCAGGTCGCTTCCGGCGCGGCGCCGAGGGCCTTGGCACCGGGTCCGCCGGCGAGCACCTTGTCCTCGGCGGCGTCCACGACGGCGTAGGCGCTGCCCGCGGCCAGGTTCCGCCAGGCGGTGCGTTGGGGGCCGCGCAGATCCGCCACGGCCGACTCGGTGAGGGTGCGGCGCGTGTCGACGGCGCCGGTGAACAGCCGCAGGCGCTCTCCGTCGAGGCGGCCGGCCAGACGCGCGCTGTCGAGCAGGACGTCCTCCTGGGCCAACGCCTCGCCCGCGCGGGAGAACTCGAGCAGCACGCGCGCGTCGGAGCCGAGTTCTGCGTCCTGGATGCCGGACAGTGCACCGCCGACGGAGAAGGCGGCCGAGATCGTTTTCGTGTACCGGCCGTACGTCTCCTGCCAGCCTGCGCCGCCGTCGAGTACCGCGGTCCGCAGGGAGCGCAGTTCCTCGGCGCCGGTGACGAATGCCTCCAGGCGCTGGGCCACTCCGGCGGGCAGTTCCTGGCCGTCGGCGACGGTGCTGTCCTCGCCGAGCCGGAGCACTGCCACGGCACGGTCCGTGCGCTCGCCGAGCTCCTTGAGGTCGCCGTTCTGTGCGGCGGCCGGGTCGGTGGCGTGGCGCACGGCGGCCGCCCGCTCCGTCTGCAGCGCCGCCACCGCGGTCGCGACGGGGGTGCGGACCTCGGAGTCCACGCGCTGCAACTGCCGCAGCCGGGAGACGTCCTGGGCGGTGCTGACGGTGGCGTACGCCCACAGGGCCAGCAGGGAGACGACCGGCACCATCAGCAGACAGACGATCTTGGCGCGTACGGTGCGCGGCCGGACCTGCCAGCCTTTCCCGCGCGTGGGGGGCGCGTCCGTCGCTGTGCCCGGCTGCTCGTCCGCCCCCTCGTCGGCGGGCGGTCCGGCGTGGGCGCGACGGCCGCGCACGGGGGGCGGCGTCTCGGCGCCGTCCGTGGGGGTCCTCCGGGGTGTACGCATGGCCTCCTCGCTCGGCAGGGGTTCGGGGGTCGTGCCGTCCGGTCCGGTCACGCGGTGCGGGCCTGTTGACGGCCGGCGACGCTCTCCCCCGGCTGCTGTGCGGAGGCGGACGCCTCGCGCTCCCCCGTGGTGGGAGACAGTGCGACGAAGGCCGAGGTCAGGAAGAGATAGGACCCGAGGCCGACGGCGAGGGGGAAGATGAACTGCATCGCCGTGGCCCCGGGCAGGGCCGCGCCGGACGGCGTGACGCGCACGTCCACCGCGAACATGGCGGTGTAGTGCATGCTGCTCACCGCCGCGCCCATGACGAGCGAGGCGAGGGTGACCGCGACCGGCGACTTGATGTTGAGCGCCGCCCAGAGGGCCGCGGTCGCCGCGACGACGGCGATCAGGACGGAGAGTCCGACGAGCATCGGGTCGTAGGTCACGTCGCCGTGCAGCCGGACCGCGGCCATGCCCAGGTAGTGCATGCTCGCCACGCCGAGGCCGGTGGTGAGACCGCCGATCAGCAACGCGCGCGTGCGGTCGCGGCTGTAGCCGACGGCGAAGACGCCGGCGCAGACGACGACCATGGCGACGAGGAGGCTGAGCACGGTCAGGGGAACGTCGTAGCGGATGTCGGTGCCGCTGACGCGAAAGCCGAGCATGGCCACGAAGTGCATGGTCCAGATGCCGGTACCGATCGCGGAGGCCGCCGTGACGAGCCAGTTGCGGCGCGAGCGGCCGGTGGCGCCCAGCGCGCGGACGGTGCAGCGCAGCCCGAGGGCGGCGCCGATGCAGGCCATCACGTACGACAGCACGGGGGTCAGCCAGCCGAAGGTGGCGTGGTCCAGGTGTCCCATGGCTCCGGGACGCTAGTGGGGGCATGGGAGCATAAAGGGGGCGCATTTCGAAAGGTGCCGCAAAATGACATGGAAATGCGCCGGAGCGATCGCCTCACGCTCGAACATGTGCGCCGCGACGTCCTCCGTGCCGGTGAGGGATCATGCGGCACATGAGCGACGACCACACACACGTCCAGGAGTTCTTCACCGCGCGCGCTGCCGACTGGGACAGCCGGTTCCCCGACGACGGTCCCGCCTACGCGGCCGCGGTCGCCGAGCTCGGTCTGCGCGAGGGCGACCGCGTGCTGGACGCGGGCTGCGGCACCGGACGGGCCCTGACGCCCCTGCGCGGGGCCGTGGGGCCCTCGGGAGTGGTCCTCGGCGCCGATCTGACCCCGGCCATGCTCCAGGCCGCCGTACGGGCGGGACGGGACCGCGACGGACGGCTGCTGCTCGCCGACGTGGCCGCGCTGCCCCTGCGCTCGGGGTCGATCGACGTCGTGTTCGGGGCGGGGCTCATCTCCCACCTGCCCGACCCGGCGGCGAATCTGCGCGAGCTGGCCCGGGTCGTGCGCCCCGGCGGCACGCTCGCGCTGTTCCACCCGATCGGCAGGGCGGCGCTCGCGGCACGCCAGGGCCGTCGGATCACGCCCGACGACCTGCGCGCGGAGCCGAACCTCCGCCCGCTTCTGGCCGGTTCCGGGTGGCGTCTGACGTCGTACGCCGACGAGGACACCCGCTTCCTCGCCCTGGCCGTTCGCGAGGACTGACGCTCACGCCCCTCCGGCGACCGCCGTCACGAACGCGTCGGGGTTGTCGAACATGACGTTGTGGCCGGCGGCCTGCACGGTCACCACGCGCACCCCCGCCGTCTGCAGGGCGTCCGCTCCCGCCAGTTCCCCGCTGAGCTCGCCCTGGAGGTAGACGCGCTCGACCGAGTCGAGCGCGGTCAGGATCTCGCGCATGACGGGCGTGGATCCCCGCCGCAGCCCCACGGCGCTGCGGTGCAGGGCGCGCGGGTCGGCCAGCCGCATGGTCGCCGCCCACAGGGGCCCGACCTCGTCCAGCACGCGCGTGTGGCCGCTGTGAAGGAACTCGTCCTCCGTGTACGAGGCGATCCCGCTGCTGCCCGCGGTCGGCGGCGGAGACGCGTCGAGGTTCGCCTCCGTCAGGACGAGCCGGGAGACCAGGTCGGGCCGGCGGTGAGCGAGGACGATGGCCACGGAGCCGCCCATGCTGTGGGCGATCAGCTCGACGCCCGTCACGCCCGCCGCGTCCAGGGCGGCCGCCAGGGCGTCCGCGTGCTCCTCGAGCGTGTAGCCGAAGCCTTCGGGCCGGTCGCTGATGCCGTGCCCGGGAAGGTCGACGAACAGGCTGCGCCGACCGGCCAGTTCCGGACGGGCCGCCACATGCGCGTGGTAGGCGGCCGAGGTGGCCCCCAGCCCGTGCACGTACACGCGCGCGGGTTCCGCGCCCGGGGTCTCCGTCCAGCGGATCCGGCCTTCCCCGCCACCGAACTCGGCCTGTCGCATCACTGCCTCCTGAGGGACATCACGGTCTGAGGGCATCACGGTCACTCGACCGCGCCAACGAAGATACCTCGCTACCGATGTACCACGACAGCGATATATACGACTGCCGGTGTACCACGGCTGTGCGGCAGAATGCAGACATGCTCGAGCTCGCCATCCTCGGCTTCCTGTACGACTCCCCGCTGCACGGCTACGAGCTGCGCAAACGCATCACGGCGCTGACCGGACACGTGCGGCCCGTGGCCGAGAGCACCCTGTACCCGGCGATCAAGCGGCTGGAGAAGTCGGGCTTCCTGGTGCGCGCCACCGAGCCCGGCTCCGTGGCGGCCCCTCGGCACGTCCTGAGCCTCACCGACGAGGGCAGGCGCGAACTGCGCCGACGGCTGGCCGAGCCGGACCAGCGGGACATCACCGACGAGAACCGCTGGTTCACCGTGCTCGCCTTCCTCAGGCACCTGGACGACGCCGCGGCCCAGGCGGCCGTACTGCGCCGCCGGCTGGCCTTCCTGGAAGAACCGGCGAGCTTCTTCTACGACGGTGACCGGCCGCTGCGCGCCGAGGAGGTGGACGACCCGTTCCGGCGCGGCGTACTCACCATCGCGCGGGCGACGTCCCGCGCCGAGATCGGCTGGCTGCGGGAGACGCTGGACTCACTGGGTGGTTGACCCGCCGACAGGCCGCACGGGGCAGCCCCGTACGCCGGGCAGCGGGCGAGTGCCCAGGTCCTCCAGCCGGTAGCCGTTCGGGTAGCCCTTGATCTCCCGGTTCTGCCGTGCGAAGTGCGGTGCGCGGCGCGGGGGCAGCAGCCGGACGGCACGTCCACGCGCGCGTACCGCCTCGCGGACCAGGGCGCGGGTGACGGGGCCCGGCGGGGTGTAGCGGAAGGCCTTCAGGAGCGGTTCGTCGAGCAGGGCGAGGGTGGCGCTGCGCAGCACCGGGGCGAGCGGCCGCGGGTACCAGGAGGCCATCAGGCCGAGCGTGGCGTCCGAGACCCGCCGGGCGTCCTCGTCCCAAGCGAAGTGGGCCTCCTCGTAGGCGTCGAGGCAGGCTTCGAACTCCTCGTAGGACCCGGGGATGTCCTTGATGCCCATGCGCTGTCCGAGGGCGCGGTAGTGGACGGTGGAGGCGACGATCTCGTGACGGGACAGCCTGCGCCATCCGTAGGAGTCGATCCAGCGCTTCGGCATGACGACGAAGGTGCAGAGCACGTACCTCATGTCGTCGTTGCCGATGTCGTAGCCGCGGTGCATCTGGTTGATGCGGCGGACGGCCGTACGGCCCTGTTCGCTGTCGAAGCCGTGCTCGACGACGGCGTCGAGGAGCAGCGAGGTGTCGTCGTAGCGCTTCTGCGCGCGGTGCGTGAGCTCCTGCGTCCGCGCGAGCAGTCCACCGATGCTCGGCACCGCGTAGGTGCGGTACAGGGCCAGTTCGAGAGCGCGGGTGAAGTCCCAGGGGAACTCGTACGCCACGGTGAGCCGGTAGATCGCGGAGGCGTCCTCGTAGGGGTCCATCCGCCGGATCTGTTCCAGCCGCTCGAAGCGCTTCACCGCACAGTCCCCCTTCTGCCGCCGGAACTCCAACTCTACGTTGGGTAGCAGCGGATGAACGCTCGGTTCGCAGAACCACGCAGGGGGAAGGTGGTCGGCATGTTCGACGGGGTCCGCAAGGCCTGGGCGAGAGTTCTCGGCGCCACGCGCACGCAGTCGCGTCCGGGCGGTGAGCAAGCCACGGGTGGGCAGCGGCCCACCGGCACGAAACGCACACACAATCTGTTCGAGGCGGCCGCCGCCTACGTCTCGGCCTGCGCGGAGGACGACCAGGAGCGGATCGACGAGGCGGCGGGCTGGGTGTCGCCGGAGGCGCTGTCCTTCGGGGTCAACGAGCTGGCCTGCCGTGCGGTCATCGCGCTGGCGCGGGAGCGCGACGAGTCGCCGCGCGCGGTGGCTCGGGCGCTGCTCGGGCTGCCGACCGTGTGAGCGCGGTCGACGAGTGGGGGTGATTCGCCCCTGTCCGGTCGGAAAACTGCAGCTCCTGCTGTGTCGGACTGCAGCTCCCGCTGTGTCGGGGAGTCGTGACAAGCGCCTTCCCGCCGCACTAGGGTGCGCGCCGTTGGACGAACTGATGGGGAGGCTGGGATGGCCGGGACGGACGAGGACGCCGTCGCCGCCGCGGACGATGCGCTCTATGTGCTCACGGCGGTGCTGCTGACGCCGGCGAAGTTCCCGAGTGTGCTGGGCGACGACTATCCGGAGGCCTGCGCGGCGCTCGACCTCGCGCCGCTCGCCGACGGATACGGCCTGGTGCTGGGCCAGGACGGCGAGGGCGCGCGGTGGACGGTCGTCATCGACGACGTGTCGCTGGTGGCCGTCGCCATCGCGTCGTGGGACTGCGGCATGGAGTACGACCTGTCGCCCGACGAGCGGACGGTGGTCGCCGCCCTGCCCGGCTGGCCCCTGGAGGTCGCCGTCGCGGCTCCCGGCGTGCCCGCTCCGCACGACCCCGCCCCCGAGGTGGCGGAAGGGCCCGCCCTGTGCCCGCCGGACACGAGCATCTGGGGCCCCGCCCAGCGGCGGCTGGGCGCGGACGAGATCGCGCTCCAGTGGGCCCTGTGGCGCGAGCAGATCGACGACGGCGAGTTCACGCCGCCGCGGGACCCGTCCACGGCCGCCGGCGCGGAGGCGGGGAAGGACGCGCCGAAGGGGCACACGGGCATCCGGCGGGTGCTCGCCGAGGCGCGCGCCTATGTCGACTCCCCGCCTCCTCTCGGCCGAGTGCGCTCCTCTTTCGCGCCCGGTGACGCACGCACCCTGCGCGCCGACGGTCCCGGCTGGTCGCTGGTGGCCAGGACCGACGACATCGCGTTCGTCCTGCTCGACGACGAGCCCGGCGAGGTGCTGCCGGTCGGCCGGGGACCCGAACTGCCGGGGCTCCTGGAGGCGCTGGACAAGATGGCGGTGCGGCCGAGCTGAGCCCTGACCGGCCCGACGGACCGGCGACGGGGACCGCGTCGCGGCCCCCGCCACCTCAGCGCCCGAGCTCCTTGCGGGTGACGCGGCGCAGCCTGCGCCGCTGCGAGGGGTCCAGGGCGAGGTACGCCGCCGCCGGGACTCCCAGCACGATCAGCAGGGCCGCCCACCAGGGCAGCCAGAACAGCAGAAGGAGCCCGACGGCCACACCTCCTGCGGCGATCTTCGCGTTCTTCGACATGTGCGTCGCCTCCTTCGCGGCGGGTGCCGCTCTCTGTTCTGAGAACGGGTCCGCGCGGCGCGCGGTTCCACCCACACCCCTGAGAGGTCCCTGACCTCCATCCCCTAGGTGCCCCGGAGAAAGCCCTCCCTCCCACGCGCCACGAGAACCCACGGAAAAGGCGTGCGCGCCCGGCGTCCAAGTGTTGTACCCTCGGCGACCGACCTCAGTAGTCAAATTTGAGGAGCAGGCCCATCTCTGCGCAGAGGGTTTCCGCGGAAACGCCGTACGACATCTCCGAACTGGCCCGGTGCCCAGCCGTGTTCGTGCCCGGCACGCCCGCGCGTACCGGCAGCGTCGCCTTCTGGCGGCACGACGGTGGGGCTCCTCCCCACGTGGCGTCCGGGTCCGTCGGGGAGGTGCGTGTGGTCCGGCCCGCCGTGGGAGGTGTGGAGCTCGTGCGCCTGCCTGCCGTCCTGCTTCCGGTGCGCGAGGCCCTGCCCGTCCTCACGCGCGCGCGTGCCGTCCCCGACGGGCACCGGGCCGTCGCCTTCTGGGGCGCGGCGGCCCTGACCGCACTGGAGTTCGTGGCCCGTGGCCTGCTGCTGCCCGGTCTGACCCCGGACGACCAGGACGCCTGGCGCGTGGGTCCGCTCGCCCCGGAGGACATGGACCGTGTGCGCCGGCTGGCCGCCGCGATGCCTCCCGAGGCGCACGCCGTGCCGGTGCACGACGGCCCGCCGCTGCTTCTGCCCCACCCGGAGCGGCTGCTGCGGGCCTTCCTGGACGCGGTCGCGGACGCGCTGCCCCGCTCCCCCGCCGCGCCGCTCCTGACGGGCGGCCCGGCGTACGCGGCCCGGCAGCCCCTGTACCTGCCGGAGCTGCGCGCGTGGACCGCCGACGTCGCCGCGGGACATGACGCCGGCGTACGGATCTCGCTGCGGATCGAGGTGTCGGGACTGTCCGCCTCGGCGCCCGAGGAAGCGGCCGGGAGCTTCCGGGCCGTGCCGCAGGTGCACAGCGTGAGCGATCCCGCGCTCGTCGCTGACGCCGCCGACGTGTGGCAGGACTCCGGGCCCGCCGGGCAGGCGTTCGGCCCGCGCGCGCGGATGGACGCGTTGCTCGCACTGCGCCGTGCGGCCCGAGCCTGGCCCGCGCTCACGCCCTTGCTGTCGGCGGCCGTCCCCGACGCCGTCGACCTGCTCGACGAGGAGGTCACCGAACTTCTCGGGGAGGGCGGACGGGCGCTGGCGAGCGCGGGCGTCGAGGTGCACTGGCCGAGAGAGCTGGCCCGCACCCTGACCGCCCGCGCGGTGGTGGGGCCACCGGAGGACGGAACGGCACCGGACCGGGCCGGCTCGGACACGCCGTCGTTCCTGTCCGCGGACGCGCTGCTGTCCTTCACCTGGTGGTTCGCCCTGGGCGACCAGCAGCTCACGCGCGAGGAGCTGGACCGTCTCGCCGAGGCCAACCGCCCGCTCGTGCGGCTGCGCGACCAGTGGGTCCTGATCGACCCCGCGGAACTGCGTAGCGCGCGGGCGCAGCAGGATCGCAAGGTGACGCCGATCGACGCGCTCGGCGCGGCCCTGACGGGCTCCACCGAGATCGACGGCCGCCGGGTCGAGGTACGGCCCACCGGATGGCTGGCGGCTCTGCGGGAGCGGCTGACGCATCCCGAGGAGCAGGAGTCGGTGGCCCAGCCCGCCGCGCTCGACGCGACGCTGCGCGACTACCAGCGGCGCGGTCTCGACTGGCTGGCCCGCACCACGTCCCTGGGACTCGGGTGCTGCCTCGCCGACGACATGGGACTCGGCAAGACGGTCACGCTGATCGCCCTGCACCTGCACCGCCGTACGGACCCCTCGGCCGCCGGTCCCACCCTGGTGGTCTGTCCGACGTCCCTGATGGGCAACTGGCAGCGGGAGATCGAGAAATTCGCTCCCGGCACGCCGGTGCGCCGCTTCCACGGCCCGCGACGCGACCTGGACGGCCTGGCCGACGGGGAGTTCCTGCTCACCACCTACGGCACCCTGCGGATGGACGCGAGCCGGCTCGGCGAGGTGCCGTGGGGGCTGGTCGTGGCGGACGAGGCGCAGCACGTGAAGAACCCGTACTCGGAGACGGCACGGGCCCTGCGCACCATCGGCGCACGCGCCCGCGTGGCGCTGACGGGCACCCCGGTGGAGAACAACCTGTCCGAGCTGTGGGCGATCCTGGACTGGACGACGCCGGGACTGCTGGGCCGGCTGGGCACCTTCCGCACCCGGTACGCGCGAGCCGTCGAGGGCGGCGGGGATCCGGCCGCGGCGGAGCGGCTCGCCCGGCTCGTGGGGCCGTTCCTGCTGCGCCGCCGCAAGTCGGACCCGGGCATCGCCCCCGAGCTGCCGCCGAAGACCGAGACCGATCGCCCGGTGTCCCTCACCCAGGAGCAGGCAGGCCTGTACGAGGCGGTGGTCCGCGAGACGCTCGCGGCGATCGCCGAGGCCGACGACATGGCGCGCCGCGGGCTGGTCGTGAAGCTCCTGACGGGCCTCAAGCAGATCTGCAACCATCCGGCGCAGTTCCTCAAGGAGGAGCGGCCGAGGACCGCCGGACGGTCCGGGAAGTTGGAGCTCCTGGACGAGCTGCTCGACACGCTCCTCGCCGAGGGGGCGAGCGTCCTGGTGTTCACGCAGTACGTGCGGATGGCCCGGGTCCTCGAACGGCACCTGGCCGCACGGGGCGTGCCGACACAGTTCCTGCACGGCGGGACACCCGTCCCCGAGCGTGAGGAGATGGTCCGGCGTTTCCAGGACGGCGAGGTCCCCGTGTTCCTGCTGTCACTGAAGGCGGCGGGCACCGGACTCAACCTCACGCGCGCGGAGCACGTCGTGCACTACGACCGTTGGTGGAACCCGGCCGTCGAGGCGCAGGCCACCGACCGGGCGTACCGCATCGGCCAGACCCGGCCCGTGCAGGTGCACCGGCTGATCGCCGAGGGCACGATCGAGGACCGCATCGCCGACATGCTGCGCCGCAAGCGGGACCTCGCCGACTCCGTGCTGGGCACCGGCGAGGCCGGCTTCACGGAACTGACGGACGCCGAGCTGGCCGAGCTGGTGGAACTGCGAGGGGGCGCGCGATGAGCCGGTACGACAGCGACACGGAGCGTACGTTCGCGGCGATGCCTCCCGCGGGCGGCAGGGGCTTCGCGCAGACCTGGTGGGGCCAGGCGTGGCTGGCCGCCCTGGAGGACGGGGCACTGGACGCGGAGCAGGTGCGGACGGGCCGTCGGCTCGCGCGCGCGGGAGGCGTGGGCGCGGTGTCGGTGCGGCCGGGACGCGTCACGGCCGTCGTCCAGGACCTCGACCGCACGGCGCACCGGGCCGACGTGCTGCTCGACGTCCTGACGGACGCTCAGTGGGACCGGTTCCTGGACCTGACCGTGGGACGGGCCGGGCATGTCGCCGCCCTGCTCGACCGCGAGATGCCGCCGCACCTGGTCGAGGACGCGGAGACGGCCGGAATCGACCTGCTGCCGGGTCTGGGCGACCTGGAGGCGGAGTGCGAGTGCGGCGCCTGGGACCACTGCGGTCACACGGCGGCGCTCTGCTATCAGGTGGCGCGACTGCTCGACCAGGACCCGTTCGTCCTGCTCCTCCTGCGCGGACGTCCCGAGCGGGCCCTGCTGGACGACCTCCAGGCCCGCGGCGGCGCCGCACCGGACGAGACGGCACCTCGTCGGCCGGACGGCGTGGACGCGGCGGAGGCGTATCGGGCGGGGCACGTCCTGCCTCCGCTGCCCGCCGACCCGGATCTCCCGGAAGGGCCCGGCGTGCCGCCCTCGTTGGACACCGACATCCCGCCCCCGCCCGGGGTGGATCCGGCGGCCCTGGAACTCCTCGCCGCGCGGACGGCCGCGGAAGCCTACGTCCTGCTCGCGCAGGCACGTCGCGAAGGAGCGGAACAGCGCCCGCCGGCTGCCCGGCTGACGGCCGCCCAGGACGCCGTACGCCTGGCAGCAGGCCGTCTTGGCGACCGTGAGACTCCGCAGCCCGTGGCCGACCGGCTCGCCGCCGGATCGGGGCGCCGCCGGGAGCAGTTGGCGCCGGCCGTACGGGCCTGGCGGCTCGGCGGTGCGGCCGCTCTGTCGGTGCTCGAGGAGGAGTGGTCCGTCGAGGGCGAGTTGCTCGCACGCGCGCGTGCGGCCCTGGAGTCGGCGTGGGAGGAGGACCAGCGGCCCGTGCTGCGGGCGAGGGGCAACCGGTGGACGGTCGTCGGGGCGCCCGGCCAACTGCGGCTGGGACGGGACGGCCGCTGGTGGCCGTACGGCAAGGAGCGCGGCCGTTGGGTGCCGGCGGGGGACGCGGCGCAGGATCCGGCGACGGCCCTGGCCTCGATCGGCCCCGAGGACGAGTAAGCGCTTTCCCATCACTGAGCCGGGCGCTGATCGCCGATTCGGTCGGCCTGCGGGTGTCCCGCCGGCCGGCCGAACCGGCCATGAGGCGGGTCGGCCCGTCGGGCGGCCGACGCGCCGCGTTCACCGGTACGTCGCACGGCGTTCGGTACGTGCCCCAACTCTGGCCGCTGTCACCGAACTTGCCCCAGGAGGCCCGATGTCCCCGCACCCCACCGGCCGGCGCCGCGTCCACCGTTCCGTCGCTGCGGGTGTACCGCTCGCCGTGCTGGCCGCCCTCGCCGCCGCCGGACCGGCCGCCGCGCACACGCCGTCCGCGGAGGCGTACGTCACCCGTACGGCGACGCTCGGCGACATCCCGCTCGGGGCGTTCAGCAACGCGCTGCTGCCGGGCACGGTGGCCGACGACCGGGGTGTGGACCTCGGTGGCATCGGCAGCGACATCTACCCCGCCGGCCGCGAGGGCGAGTTCTGGACGGTCACCGACCGCGGACCCAACGGCCAGATCAAGGTGGACGGCGCCAAGCGCCGCACGTTCCCCGTGCCCGGCTTCGACCCGGCGATCGTCCGGATCCGGGTCACCGGGAACACCGTGAAGGTGCTCAAGGCGATCCCCCTCACCACGTCGTCCGGGAAGCCGGTGACCGGCCTGTCGAACCAGGCGGGACGCGACGAGGCGCCGTACACCTACGACGCGAGGACGCCGCTGCCGTACAACCCGAACGGGCTGGACACCGAGGGCGTGGTGCGGGCCGCGGACGGGAGCTTCTGGCTCGTCGACGAGTACGGCCCCTCCCTCGTGCACGTCTCCGCGCGGGGGAAGGTCCTGACGCGGTATGTGCCCGAGGGGCTGAACCTCGAAGGCGCGGACTACCCGGTCGTCGAAGCGCTGCCCGAGGTCCTGCTGCACCGGAAGATCAACCGCGGTTTCGAGGGACTCGCCCAACTGCCGGGCGGCGACCTCGTGCTGGCGGTGCAGAGCCCGCTGTCGCTGCCGGACACGGACGCGGGCGAGGCCTCGCGCACCGTGCGTCTGCTGCGCTTCTCGCCGAAGAAGAAGGCGGTCACCGCCGAGTACGCGTACCGCTTCGACCCGGTTAACGTGGTCGACCCGGGCGAGGACGACACCTCCGAGCTCAAGATCTCCTCGGTGGTCGCCGTGGGCGGTGACCGGCTGCTCGTCGAGGAGCGCACCGACAAGGCCGCCCGGCTGCAGCTGGTACGGCTGGACCGCCGTGCGGACATCCTGGGCGGCCGCTGGGACGACGAGGCGACGTCGCCCTCGCTGGAGCAGCTCGACGAGCCCGCCGGGTCGGGCGTCCCGGTCCTGCCCAAGCGGCTCGTCGTCGACCTGGGCAAGGTCGCCGGGGTGCCCGGGAAGATCGAGGGTGTCGCGCGCGTGGACCGCGACACCCTGGCACTGATCAACGACAACGACTTCGGGATGACGGACGGCGCCGGGGCGTTCGACGCGCAGGGCCGGCTGGTCGACAGCGGTGTCGAGACGACGGTGACGTACGTGCGACTGCCCCGGAGCGTGTGACGCCGGCGGTGCCGCGTGGACTTGTCCCACGGCACACGCGCGTGTGCGGGAGGAACCCTCCCGCGCGCGCCCTACGGCAGCCCGGACGGCAGCAGTTCGCCCAAGGACGGCAGGAGCGACTCCAGGTCGCTCGGCACCTCCGTCGGCAGCTCGCTGGGGAACCCGGAGGGCAGCTCGCTCGGGAAACCGCTGGGCAGCTCGACAGGAAGGCTGACGGACGGGCCGGGAGAGGAACGCGTGCCCGCCGGCGGGCTCTCGTCCGGCGAGTCGTCGCCGCCCGAGGCCATCAGCACCACCACGACGACGGCTGCGGCGGCGACCAGCAGCACGAGCACGGCGAAGAGGGGGTTCCTGCGCCGCCCGGAGCCACCGCGCGGGTCCGGCGGCGGAGACGGCGGCCGGCCGCCCCCTCCCGCGCCGTACTCGGGACCCTCGGGGCCGTAGCCCGAGGGAGGCGGACCGAAGCCGCCCGGAGGCGGCGTGTCACCCGGCGGTCCGGGCGGCTGGGGCGGTACGGGCGGCATGGCCATACCGCCCAGAGTCGCCGCGGACCGGCCGGGGCGCGACCGTCCCGCGGAACTTGATACGGGCTCATGCCACGGACCGCATGATTCCGTCGTATTCCATACGCAGATCGACGAAACGTCGTGCGCGCGGGGCACGCCCGCCGCTTCAGCACCGCCCCGGGTCGCGCGGAACGCCGACGGGTGGGCGCCGCACGCGCGTGTGCGTGCTCAGCGAGCGCACGTGTGCGTGCATCCCCTGGGGGACAGTCACGCGCGCGTGCATCCGTCTGAGGAACAAAGCCACGCGCGCGTGCATCCCCGGGAACAGTCACGCGCGCGTGGGCGCGCTCGGCGGCAGGCCCCCGCCCGTCACCCGCCCCCACGCGCGCGTCCGCTCAGCCCCGAGCGCCGAGCAGGTGGTCCATGGCCAGCTGGTCCAGGCGCTCGAAGGCCATGCCGCGGGCGGCGGCCGCCTCGGCGTCGAAGTCCTCGAAGGCGGAGCGGTCGGCCAGCAGGGCCTGCAGACCGTCGGCGGCGGTCGGCTGGGCCAGCTGGTCCAGACGGGCGTCGCGCAGCGCCTGCTGGACCTCCGGGTCGTCACGGAAGGCCGCCGCACGCTCCTTGAGGATCAGGTAGTTGCGCATGCAGCCCGCGGCCGACGCCCACACGCCGTCCAGGTCCTCGGTGCGCGGCGGCTTGAAGTCGAAGTGGCGCGGGCCGGTGTAGCCGGCGCTCTCCAGCAGGTCGACCAGCCAGAACGCGGAACGCAGGTCGCCGGCGCCGAAGCGCAGGTCCTGGTCGTACTTGATGCCGGACTGGCCGTTGAGGTCGATGTGGAAGAGCTTGCCCGCCCACAGCGCCTGGGCGATGCCGTGCGGGAAGTTCAGGCCCGCCATCTGCTCGTGGCCGACCTCCGGGTTGACGCCGTACAGCTCCGGGCGCTCCAGGCGCTCGATGAACGCCAGCGCGTGGCCGACGGTCGGCAGGAGGATGTCGCCGCGGGGCTCGTTCGGCTTGGGCTCGATGGCGAAGCGCAGGTCGTAGCCCTGGGAGGTGACGTACTCGCCGAGCAGGTCGAAGGCCTCCTTCATGCGGTCGAGGGCCGCGCGCACGTCCTTGGCGGCACCGGACTCCGCGCCCTCACGGCCGCCCCAGGCGACGTAGATCTTCGCGCCGAGCTCGACGGCCAGGTCGATGTTGCGGATCGTCTTGCGCAGGGCGTAGCGGCGCACGTCACGGTCGTTCGCGGTGAACGCGCCGTCCTTGAAGACCGGGTGCGTGAAGAGGTTGGTGGTGGCCATCGGCACGGTCATACCGGTGGCGTCCAGCGCCTGGCGGAAGCGCTTGACGTGCGCCTCGCGCTCGGTGTCGGAGGACCCGAACGGGATCAGGTCGTCGTCGTGGAAGGTCACGCCGTACGCGCCCAGCTCGGACAGGCGCTGCACCGTCTCCACGGGGTCCAGGGCACGCCGCGTGGCGTCGCCGAAGGGGTCCCGTCCCTGCCAGCCGACGGTCCACAGGCCGAAGGTGAACCTGTCCTCGGGGGTGGGCTGGTAGTTCATGCCACGGCTCCTTGCTTGAAGACTGTCTGGCCGACTATTTCGTCATGGCCGTTTACAAATTAGTATGCGGACGCATCTCTGGGAAGACAGATCCCGCAGAGCCGTGGAAAAACTTAGGGAGAGCCCGATGTCAGCAGCCGAGGGTCCGCTCGTCGTCGGCGTGGACACATCCACCCAGTCCACCAAGGTGCTGGTCGTCGACGCGGCCACGGGCCGGGTCGTAGCGAGCGGCCAGGCGCCGCACACCGTGTCCTCCGGGGCCGGCCGGGAGAGCGACCCGCGCCAGTGGTGGGACGCCCTGTGCGAGGCGCTGCGCCAGTGCGGTGACGTGGCGCACGAGGCGGCCGCCGTGTCGATCGGCGGGCAGCAGCACGGGCTCGTGACGCTGGACGAACACGGTGAGCCGGTGCGCCCGGCGCTGCTGTGGAACGACGTGCGCTCGGCCCCGCAGGCCCGGCGCCTGATCGAGGAGCTGGGCGGCGCGAAGTTCTGGGCGGAGCGCACCGGTTCCGTCCCGGCCGCCTCCTTCACGGTCACGAAGTGGGCCTGGCTGGCCGAGCACGAGCCGGAGGCCCTGCGTGCGACGAAGGCCGTCCGTCTCCCCCACGACTACCTCACCGAGCGCCTCACCGGCGAGGGCACGACCGACCGCGGCGACGCCTCCGGCACCGGCTGGTGGGCGTCCGGCACGGAGGGCTACGACACGGAGATCCTCGCCCACGTGGGCCTCGATCCCGCGCTGCTGCCGCGCGTGGTGCGACCCGGCGAGGTGGCGGGCACCGTGCGCGACAGCCACGACCTGCCGTTCTCCAAGGGCACGCTGGTCGCCCCGGGCACCGGCGACAACGCGGCGGCCGCGCTGGGCCTGGGGCTGCGTCCCGGCACCCCCGTGCTGAGCCTCGGCACCTCGGGCACGGTGTACGCGGTGTCGCGGCGGCGGCCGGCCGACCCGACCGGGACGGTCGCCGGATTCGCCGACGCCCACGGCGACTGGCTGCCGCTGGCCTGCACCCTGAACTGCACGCTCGCCGTGGACCGCGTCGCGGCCCTGCTGAACCTGGACCGTGAGGCCGTCGAGCCCACCACGGACCTCACACTCCTGCCCTACCTGGACGGAGAGCGCACCCCGAACCTGCCGAACGCCTCCGGAATCCTGCACGGCCTGCGTCACGACACCACCGCCGGCCAGCTCCTCCAGGCCGCCTACGACGGCGCCGTCCACTCCCTGCTGGGCGCGCTGGACCTCGTCCTCGACGAGGACGCGGACCGCTCCGCCCCGCTGCTGCTGATCGGCGGCGGGGCGCGGGGCACGGCCTGGCAGCAGACCGTGCGCCGGCTGTCCGGGCGGCCGGTGCAGATCCCCGAGGCCAAGGAACTCGTCGCGCTGGGCGCGGCGGCGCAGGCGGCCGGGCTGCTGACCGGGGAGGACCCGGCCGCCGTCGCCCGGCGCTGGAACACCACGCGGGGCCCGGTCCTCGAGGCCGTGGAGCGGGACGAGTCGGCCCTGTCCAGGATCGCCGGGGTACTCTCCGACGCGGCCCCGCTGCTGGAGCGGAGCACGGACACCCACTGACCATCGACGAATCGACACAGGCATGACCGCACCGCCGCACGAGGCTCGCCCGACCGGCCCGGCACGCGCGCTGCCCGACACCCAGCAGGGCATGCGCCGCCGCAACCTGGCCCGGGTGATGCACGCCGTCAGCGCCGAGGGTCCGCTCTCCCGGGCGGCGGTCGCCTCACGCATCGGCCTGACCCGGGCGGCGGTGTCGACCCTCGTCGACGAGCTCATACGCACCGGCCTGCTGGAGGAACTGGGCCCGGAGCGGCCCGGCCGGGTGGGGCGGCCCGGCTCCGCGCTCGCCGTCAGCGGACACGGGCCGGCCGGGATCGGCGCCGAGGTCGGCGTCGACCACCTCGCGGTCTGCGCCGTCGACCTGCGCGGCGAGGTACGGGCACGCGCCGTACGGCACGGCACCAACCGGGGCCGCTCCCCCGAACCGGTGATCGAGGAACTCACCCGGCTGCTGCGCGAGGTCGTCACCGAGGCGGAGCGCGAGGGGCTGTGGCTGGCCGGGCTCGCCGTGGCCGTCCCCGGCCTGGTGGCCCGCGACGCCCACACCGTGGTCCGCGCCCCCAACCTCGACTGGCACGACGTCGACCTGGGCGCGCTGTTGCCCGGCGAGTTCCCGCTGACCGTGGACAACGAGGCCAACTTCGGCGGTCTGGCCGAACTCTGGCTCGGCGCCGACACCCCGCGGGACTTCGTGCACGTGTCCGCCGAGATCGGCATCGGCGCCGCGCTCGTCGTCGACGGCACCCTGCTGCGCGGCACCCGCGGCTTCGCGGGCGAGCTGGGACATGTGCCGGTGCATCCCGACGGCCCGCAGTGCGTGTGCGGCGGGCGGGGTTGCCTGGAGCAGTACGCCGGCGAGGAGGCGGTGCTGCGCGCGGCCGGTCTGGAGCTGGGCGAGGACCGAGTCGGCCTGCTCGCGGGACGCGCCGCGGACGGCGACGAGAACGTACGGCGGGCCCTGCACGAGGCGGGAACGGCGCTCGGCATCGCCCTGACCGGGGCGCTGAATCTGCTGGACCCCGAGGGAGTCGTGCTCGGCGGCGCCCTGGCCGGTCTCGCGCCCTGGCTGCTGCCGTCGCTGGAGGCCGAACTCGCCCGGCGCACCGCGGGCCCGCCCTGCCCCGTGTCCGTCTCGCGGCTGGGCCCCGAGGGGCCGTTGCTCGGCGCGGCGCACTCCGTGGTGCGGGCCGTGCTGGACGATCCGGCGGCGGTGGCGGCGCGGGGCTGAACCCGTGCCGGCGGGCGCACGGTGGGCGTGGCGCCGGCCGACCTGGAGGTCCGTTCGGCCCCGGTGCCCGACGCGCGCGGCGGGAACAGGGACACGCCCGAGATGCGGGCCGGGGGGTGAGCTGCTGTGTCGGGGTGAACGTCGAGGGAGCGTTGCCGGCCACGCCGCAACCCCGGCCGTCGGGTCGGCGTTGGCCAGTGCGTGCGACACCAACGACACGCGTCCGGCCCACACGGAACGGCCGCCGGCTCGCGAGGCACACCGCGGACTGCCCGCGCGGCTGCGCGAGACGGCCGTGGCGTCGGGGAACCGACACGCGCCGAGCCACCCCGGACGTCCGCTCGCCCGATCCCTGAAAGGCACCTCCCCGTGGAACGACCCAGAGTCCTGCCCGACCGGCGACGGATCCTGAAGGGCGCCGCCCTCGTGGCCGTCCCGTACGCGGTCCTCCCCGGCGCACGGGCCGGCGCCCACACCCAGCCCGTCGACCACGCGCTCGCCGAGTGGCAGCCCGCGACCCCCGCCAACTACACGGCGTCGAACCGCCCCGCCGACCACACCGTCGACCGGGTCGTCATCCACGTCACGCAGACCACCTACTCCAAGGCCCTGTCCGTCTTCCAGAACCCCAGGAAGAAGGTGTCCGCGCACTACGTCGTGCGCTCCGCCGACGGTCATGTGGCGCAGTGCGTCCGTGAGACCGACGTCGCCTGGCACGCGGGGAACTGGGACTACAACACACGCAGCGTCGGCATCGAGCACGAGGGGTGGGTGGACCGGCCGGCCTACTTCACCGACGCCCTCTACGAGGAGTCCGCCCGGCTCACGGCGGCGATCTGCGACCGGTACGGCATCCCCAGGGACCGGGCGCACGTCATCGGCCACCACGAGGTACCGGGCACCGACCACACCGATCCCGGCCCGGACTGGGACTGGGCCCGCTACCTGAGACTCGTCAACTCCTACTGAGCGGACGTCCGAAACGGTTGTCGCCGCGCACCCCCGGAGTGACGATGTCCCCAGCAGCATCGCCTTCCGGGAGGCCGAGTTGACCGATCCCTGGGTGGCCCTGGAACCGGGGGCCGACCCTGCCGAGCGTGTGCGGATACTGCGGCGCGCGCACGAGACGTTCACCGAGGCCGGCACGGTGCCGCGGCCGGTGCGGGCCGTGGTGGCCGACTCGTGGCGGCGTTCGGCGCGGGCCGGCGTCGGACCCGACGGCACCGCGAGCGTGGAGCTGACGGACAGTGACCTCGGCGCCTACCGGGCCGAGCATCCGCTGGCTCGGGTGATGCCTCTGTTCCGCGAACTCCTGGGCACGTTCGCCGCCGACGGGGAGCATCTCCTCGCGGTGTGCGACGCGCACGGCAGACTGCTGTGGGTCGAGGGCCACCCGGCGACGCGGCGCAGGGCGGATCGGATGAACTTCGTGCCGGGTGCGCGGTGGGCGGAGAGCGCGGTCGGGACGAACGCGCCGGGCACGGCGGTCGCCGTGGACCGGCCGGTGCAGGTGTTCGCGGCGGAGCACTTCATCCGCCGGGTGCAGCCGTGGACGTGCGCGGCGGCCCCGGTGCACGATCCGCGGACCGGGCGGGTGCTGGGCGCGGTGGACATCACCGGGGGTGACGGACTGGCCCATCCGCACAGTCTGGGCTTCGTCCAGGCGGTCGCGCGGGCCGCCGAGTCCCATCTGGCCCTGCTCGCACCGCAGGAGCCGGACACCGCGGCTCCGCGGCTGTCCGCGCTGGGCCGGGACGAGGCGCACCTGACCGACGGTGGCCGCAGGATCAGACTCAGCCGCCGGCACAGCGAGATCCTGGTCCTGCTGGCCCGCCACCCGGAGGGCCTCACCGGCGACGAGTTGCTGTGCGCGCTGTACGAGGACGAGTCGGTGCCGCCGGTGACGCTGCGGGCCGAACTGGCCCGGATGCGCGGGATCCTGGGTCCCGGGCTGCTGGCCTCGCGTCCGTACCGGCTCACCGTTCCCGTCGAGTCGGACGTCGCCGTCGTCGAACGGCGGCTGGCGGCCGGCGCGGTGACCGCGGCCGTGACGGCGTACGCCGGACCGCTGCTGCCGGCGTCTCAGGCGCCGGCGGTGGTGCGGCTCAGGCAGCGTCTCGCCGACGGCCTGCGCGCCGCGCTGATCGCCCGCCGCGACCCCGACCTGCTGGGGAACTGGGCGCACGCGCCGTGGGGCGAGGACGACCTCGAGGTGTGGCGGGCGCTGGCGGCGGCGCGTCCGACGGCCGCGGTCCTGGCCCGGCTGACCGCTCTGGAGTCGGAGCTGACGGCAACGGCCGGCTGGACCCGCCCCCGGTCGGCTCCCCGGTCCGCTCCCCGGTGAACGGGATCGGCGCAACGTACCTGCAACGTCCGGGTCCCTAGCCTCCCGCCGAGAGCTGTCCAACGGCGGGCAGCACTGCTGAGGGAGGCAGGCCACCATGACCCGTTACGCGGCGCCCGGAACCGAGGGCGCGATCGTCTCCTACCAGGCGCGCTACGACCACTTCATCGGCGGCGAGTACGTGCCCCCGGCTCGCGGGCAGTACTTCGAGAACCCGTCTCCGGTGAACGGGCAGCCGTTCACCGAGGTGGCTCGCGGCACGGCGGAGGACGTGGAGCGGGCGCTGGACGCGGCGCACGCGGCCGCGCCGGGCTGGGGGCGGACGTCGGCGACCGAACGCTCCGACATCCTGCTGAAGATCGCCGACCGCATGGAGGCGAACCTCGAGCCGCTGGCGGTGGCGGAGAGCTGGGAGAACGGCAAGCCGGTCCGCGAGACGCTGGCAGCGGACATCCCCCTGGCCATCGACCACTTCCGCTACTTCGCCGGAGCGGTGCGCGGGCAGGAGGGCTCGCTCAGCGAACTCGACGAGGACACGGTGGCGTACCACTTCCACGAGCCGCTCGGCGTCGTCGCGCAGATCATCCCGTGGAACTTCCCGATCCTGATGGCGACGTGGAAGCTCGCGCCGGCCCTCGCCGCGGGCAACGCGGTCGTCATCAAGCCCGCCGAGCAGACCCCGGCTTCGCTGCACTACTGGATGAGCCTCGTCGCGGACCTGCTGCCGCCGGGCGTGGTGAACATCGTGAACGGTTTCGGCGAGGAGGCGGGCAAGCCGCTCGCGTCCAGCCCGCGGGTGGCGAAGGTCGCGTTCACGGGTGAGACGTCCACGGGCCGGCTGATCATGCAGTACGCGGCGGAGAACCTGAAGCCGGTCACGCTGGAGCTGGGCGGGAAGTCGCCGAACATCTTCTTCGACGACGTGTGGGAGAAGGACGACGACCTGCGCGACAAGGCCCTGGAGGGCTTCACGATGTTCGCGCTGAACCAGGGCGAGGTGTGCACCTGCCCGTCCCGCGGCCTGGTCCAGCGCGGCAACTACTCCGACTTCATGGCCGCGGCGGTCGCCCGCACCGAGCTGATCAGGCCCGGGCACCCCCTCGACACCGACACGATGATCGGCGCCCAGGCCTCCGGCGACCAGCTCGCCAAGATCCTCTCGTACATCGACATCGGCCGGCAGGAGGGCGCCAAGGTTCTCACTGGCGGCGAACGCGCGGAGTACGACGGCGAGTTGAAGGGCGGCTACTACGTCCAGCCGACCGTCTTCGAGGGCGACAACCGCATGCGGATCTTCCAGGAGGAGATCTTCGGCCCGGTCGTCTCGGTGGCCTCGTTCGACGACTTCGACGACGCCGTGAAGATCGCCAACGACACGTCGTACGGCCTGGGAGCCGGGGTGTGGACGCGGGACATCAACACGGCGTACCGGGCGGGCCGGGCGATCCAGGCGGGCCGTGTCTGGACGAACTGTTACCACGCCTATCCCGCGCACGCGGCGTTCGGCGGCTACAAGCAGTCCGGGATCGGCCGCGAGACGCACAAGATGATGCTGGAGCACTACCAGCAGACGAAGAACCTGCTGGTGTCGTACTCGCCGAAGAAGCTCGGCTTCTTCTAGACGTAGAAAATGGGCGCCTGACCAGGGAAAGCGCCGGTCAGGCGCCCATCTCCGGGTGCACCTGGATCACGAGCCGAGATTCGGCCTTACTCCCGATTTCTCCCACCAGTGTCCCACCTCTGACCAGCGATCATCCACGGGTTCCGTGTAGGCCCGGCCAGACCGCCATCCACCGGCGGCTCTACCGCCGCGCGGACCACTCGCCAGGTCGTCTCGCGGGTACACGTCGAGGAGTTGGCTGGATGTCAGTCCAGATGGAGCCACATGATGGGGCGCAGTGGAGAACGCCAAGCTGTACGCATTCGGTTCCGCCCCTGAACGCCACGAGACTGCACTGGTCGCCCAGCCTCGTCTCGCGACATGCCGACATCGCGGTACCTGCATAGTTGCGCCATCAACTTATGTACCCTCAACGCGACGGCGGTCGTGGACGACCACACCGACCGCCGTTTCGCTTCCCGGGGAAACCCGGCGTGCGGCGGTCGCCGGAGAGGACTACCGGTGGTTGCCACGACCATTCAGCGACCATTCAGCGAGGACCAGCCATGAAGATCGGTTTTGCGCTTCCGCAGTTCCATAAGCAGGCTTTAGGCATAGCCCGGACCGCAGAGTTCGCCCGCGAGGTGGAGAACGCGGGGGCCGGGAGTCTGTGGGTGAGCGACCGCAACCTGGCCGCCGTCAATCCGAAGATCGGGTACGGAGGGCTGGGCACCACCATCCCCGCCGAACTCAACGCGGCCGCAGACCCGTTCGTACTCCTGGGCATCGCGGCGAGCGCCACCGAGCGTGTGCTGCTCGGCACGCATGTGCTCATTGCCCCGCTGTATCCGCCGATGCAGCTGGCCAGAGCGCTCACCAGCATCGACCTCATCAGTGAGGGACGTCTGCTGCCCGGGTTCGGCATCGGCTGGTCGCCGGAGGAGTACGAGGCCGCGGGTACGGACTTCACCCGGCGCGGCGCGAGGATGAACGAACTGCTCGACGCTCTCGACGCCATCTGGACCACCGACCCGGCCCAGCACAGCGGTGAGTTGATTTCGGTGCCTCTGCACCACGCTCCCCTCAAGCCCGCCCGGCGCCCCCGCCCGCCGTTCTATCTCGGCGCTCTGTCCGAGCGCGCTCTGCGGAGGGTCGCCGAGCGCGGTGACGGCTGGCTGCCGCTGGTCGTGGTGCCCAGTTATGTGGACATCGACGGACTGGTGAACCAGCGGGCGCTCATCGATCGGCTGGCCCGGGAGGCCGACCGGGACCCCTCCGCTATCGACACGGTCCTGCGGGTCAACATCGACGAGGGCACCACGACGCAACAGGTCGCAGACGTCATCAAGGCGGTCCACGTGCGCACCGGGATCGACCACTTCATGGTCGACTCGCTGTACACCGTCCACAGCGTCGACGGATCCATCGCCCACGCCGCCGAGCTGATCGCCCTGGTCGAGAAGGGCTGACAGCGGTACCGATCCGATGGTCGTACGGCTCGCTCCGGACGCCGTCCGCCTGGGGGAGGGTGAGCCGTACGCGGCGAGACCGACGAGGAGTGCCGTCCGGACGACCCCGCCCGTGGCATCCGGACGCAGGCCCGAGGCCGGGACACAACAGCATGCCTGCGGCCTTCTGTCCAGGCACTGGGAGTACCTGCCACTTGCTTGGACTTTCCCCCGTCAGCCCACCGCGCCAGGCATCCACCGGACTGCGCCGGCAGCTCCCGCTGGAATCGTCGTAGACGACGCGTCCCCACGCCCGCGACCTGTCTCCGGCGACCGCGCGGGAGCCCGACTCGGCGTCAAGCGCCAGGAGAAGGACTGCCGCGCTTTCAACGCCCGACTCGGCTGGACCGTTGTCGAGGTGTATGACGACAACGACATGTCGGCGACCAACCGCCGGAAGAAGTGCAAGGGAAGCGCTGGTTGAACTCGTCATCCATGGCGTCCGCGTAGGCGTCCGCGCGCACGTCGATCAGGGCCTGGCGGATCTGCGCCAGGCCCTTGTTGCCGTTGGCGCCTGACCGGTCGGCTGCCCCTCCGGCTGCCGCTCATTGACCGTGAACGAGTACGTTACCGACGGCACGGGCCGCCGTCCTCGTCACCGGAAGCACCAGGCGCCGGGCCTCCACCCACATCTCGGTCTGCCCGACGGAAGCAGCGTCGCCGACGGAGACCGTCACGTCATAGTTGCCGGGTGAGACCGCGTTGGCCGACGGAGCATCCGCCGCAAAGGGCTACCCACTGTCACCAGACGGAGCTCTGACGCTGAGGCATGGGCCACGTCCGGAGGGTGATCCGCGTCGCCTCGGAGCCGGTGAGACTTGCTATGCAACGAGTTGCATAGCACGATCGGTGTCATGGCGCTCGAGCACGCGATCCTGGTGTCGCTCTTGGAGAAGCCGGGATCCGGCTATGAGCTGGCCCGGCGATTCGAGCGGTCCATCGGCTACTTCTGGACCGCGACCCACCAGCAGATCTACCGCGTGCTCAAGCGCATGGAGAACGATGGTTGGGTCGACGTCCGGGACGTCGCGCAGCAAGGCCGGCCGGACAAGAAGGAGTACTCCGTCGCCGACCTCGGCCGGGCCGCGCTGTCCTCGTGGCTGCACGATCCGATCGAGCCCGAGAGCGTCCGCCACGACCTGGCAGTGAAGATCCGCGGTGCCGCCTTCGACGACCCGGCCGCCCTGATCCGCGAGGTGGAGCGGCACCGGCAGGCGCATCGGGACCGGCTGGCGCACTATCTCACGGGCGAGGAGCGGGACTTCACCGGGCCCGAGGCGAGCGCGGCCGCTCTCGAGGCGCCGCTCGACGCGGAGCGAGAGCTCCAGCACGCCGTTCTGCGCGGCGGCATCGCGTACGAGCGGATGATGATCGACTGGCTGGACGACGTGCTCGCCACGCTGGCCCGCTTCGGCACGAGCCGCTGATCACCGCCGCACCCCCCTACGACTCCTCCTCTCCCCTCGACTCCTCCAGCCGCCAGACCTTCCGATTGCCATCCGTCCACCAGCCGAAAGGGGTCCTCACCATGGCTGACCAACTGCTCTTCAACCCGCGCACGTACGACCCCGCGCACTTCGACCCCGAGACACGCCGCTTGCTGCGTGCCACCGTCGACTGGTTCGAGGAGCGCGGGAAGCGGCAGCTGATAGAGGACTACCGGAGCCGTGCGTGGCTCGGTGACTTCCTCGCCTTCGCCGCCAAGGAGAACCTGTTCGCCATCTTCCTGACTCCGTCGTCCGCCGCCGGGGAGGGGGAGCCGGACAAACGGTGGGACACCGCCCGTATCGCCGCGCTCAACGAGATCTTCGGCTTCTACGGCCTGGACTACTGGTACGCCTGGCAGGTCAGCATCCTCGGCCTCGGCCCGGTCTGGCAGAGCGACAACGTCGCCGCCCGAGCCCGCGCCGCGGAACTCCTCGCCCAGGGAGAGGTGTTCGCGTTCGGCCTGTCCGAGAAGTCCCACGGCGCCGACATCTACTCCACCGACATGCTGCTCGAGCCCGACGGCAACGGCGGCTTCCGCGCCACCGGCTCCAAGTACTACATCGGCAACGGCAACGCCGCCGGACTCGTCTCCGTCTTCGGCCGCCGTACCGACGTCGAGGGCCCCGACGGATACGTGTTCTTCGCCGCCGACAGCCGTCACCCGGCCTACCACCTGGTCAAGAACGTCGTCGACTCGTCCAAGTTCGTCAGCGAGTTCCGCCTGGAGGACTACCCCGTAACGGCCGAGGACGTCCTGCACACCGGACGCGCCGCCTTCGACGCCGCCCTCAACACGGTCAACGTCGGTAAGTTCAACCTGTGCACCGCCTCGATCGGCATCTGCGAACACGCGATGTACGAGGCCGTCACCCACGCCCACAACCGCATCCTCTACGGCCGCCCCGTCACCGCCTTCCCGCACGTGCGGCGCGAGCTGACCGACGCATACGTCAGGCTCGTCGGCATGAAGCTGTTCAGCGACCGCGCCGTCGACTACTTCCGCTCCGCCGGCCCCGACGACCGCCGCTACCTGCTCTTCAACCCGATGACGAAGATGAAGGTGACCACGGAGGGTGAGAAGGTCATCGACCTGATGTGGGACGTGATCGCCGCCAAGGGTTTCGAGAAGGACAACTACTTCGGCCAGGCAGCGGTGGAGATCCGCAGCCTGCCGAAGCTGGAGGGCACGGTCCACGTCAACCTGGCGCTGATCCTGAAGTTCATGCGCAACCACCTCCTCGACCCGGCCGAGTACCCCAGCGTGCCGACCCGCCTCGACGCGGCCGACGACGATTTCCTGTTCCGGCAAGGGCCGGCCCGCGGCCTCGGCTCGGTGCGCTTCCACGATTGGCGCCCGGCCTTCGAGGCGTACGCGCATCTGCCCAACGTCGCTCGCCTGCGCGAACAGGCTGACGCGCTCTGCGAGTTCGTCGCCACGGCCGCCCCCGACGCGGAGCAGAGCCGCGACCTCGACCTCGTCCTCGCGATCGGCCAGCTCTTCGCGCTCGTCGTGCACGGGCAGCTCGTCCTGGAGCAGGCCGGCCTGACCGGACTCGACGAGGACGTACTCGACGAACTCTTCGCCGTCCTCGTACGCGACTTCTCCGGGCACGCCATCGAACTGCACGGCAAGGACTCGGCGACCGAACAGCAGCAGGAGTGGGCGCTGCGCTCGGTCCGGCGGCCAGTCGTCGACAAGGCGCGCACGGAGCGAGTCTGGCAGCGGGTCGAGGCGCTGTCCGGCGCGTACGAAATGGCCCCGTAGCCGGGCCGTACGCATCACCGGTGGCGGGGCCCGCGCAGTGCCCGGCCACCGGTCGGTCAGAGCCGCTCAACGGACCTGACCGGCTAGGGGCAGGCGTCCTCGTAACCGTCACGCTGCCGAGCAGGGCCATCCTGGTGATCAAGGGCCGCCGGAGCCGGACCCCACGTGAACAAGCCTCGAGGTGTGCGAGCACACTCGATGCAGCCGTACCGACCATGAGCTTTCGCAGGCCCCTGAAGACGGGCGGATCAGCGCAGTCCGGCGAAGAGGTCGTTCTCGGGCAGGGCCGCGCCGGTGGTGTCCTGGACACGTACGAAGGTCTCGACGCCCATCAACTCGGTGAACCTTTCCTGGCCCATCTTGAGGAAGAAGATGTTCTCGCCCTGGCTGGCGTGTGCGGCCAGCGCATCGAACTTGTCACCACCGAACGCTGTGGTGTCCACCAAGTGGTGATCTCCTCGTCGGGGAGTCCGATCTCGGCCAGCGCGGCGGCCTCGGCGGGATCCGGCTCCTGCCAGTCCACACCCAACTCGCGCATGGCCTCCCCGAATCGCTGCATCACCGAGCGGGGCGCCGTCGTCCAGTACACCTTCGGTGTCGGCACCGTCATCGCCAGCGCCGCCATCGTGATGCGGTTCGCCTGGATGTGGTCGGGGTGACCGTAGAAGCCGTTCTCGTCGTAGGTGACGACCACATCGGGTCGGTGGTGCCGCATGAGCTCCGCGAGTCGGGCAGCGCCCTCCTCCGTCCAGCAGCGTGGACGAAAGACGCCGCCCCGGCGGTCCGGGAAGCCGGGCTCAGCCGCCGCGCCGCACCCGGGCCGCCTTGCGGGCCTCCGCGAGCTTGCGGGCCTCGCTGCTCTTGCGGGACGACCTGCCACCGGAGCCGCTCTGCGCGTCCTTGGCGCTGCCCAGGCCGCGGAACGGGGCGTTGTGGTTCTTGGGGCGCGATACGGCCGGCCCGCCGTCGAGAGGCTCTCCGGAGGGGGCCTTGGCGCCGGTGATCCGGCTTAGCTCCGCCTCGCCGGACCGCACTTTGGTGACCTTGGGAGCGACGTCTGCGTCCGCCATGACCTGGCTCGTCGCGCGGCGCTGTCCCGACAGGACGAGTGTCACGACGGTGCCGAGGCGGCCGGCCCGAGCCGTGCGGCCCGCGCGGTGCAGATAGTCCTTCGGGTCGGTGGCCGGGTCGACGTTGACCACGAGGTCGAGGTCGTCGATGTGCAGGCCGCGTGCGGCGACGTTCGTCGCCACCAGCGAGGTGACCTGCCCGTTCCTGAACTGGGCCAGAGTCCGGGTGCGCTGCGGCTGGGACTTCCCGCTGTGCAGGGCGGCGGCGGCCACGCCGCTGGCCCGCAGATGGCGCGTGAGCTGGTCGACGGCGTGCTTGGTGTCCAGGAACAGAAGGACGCGGCCGTCCCTGGCGGCGATCTCCGTGGTCACGGCGTACCGGTCCGGGCCGTGCACGACGAAGACGTGGTGCTCGATCGTGGGAACCGCGCTGGACGAGGGGTCCACGGAGTGGACGGCGGGGTCGCGTAGGTAGCGCTGCACCAGTTGGTCGACGTCGCTGTCGAGGGTGGCGGAGAACAGCATCCGCTGCCCGTCGGAACGCACCTGGTCCAGGATCTCGGTGACCTGCGGCAGGAACCCCATGTCAGACATCTGGTCGGCCTCGTCCAGGACCGCAATGCGCACCCGTCCCAGTCGGCAGGCCTTGCGCTCGATGAGGTCGTGCAGCCGGCCGGGCGTGGCGACGACGATCTCGGCACCGTCCCGCAGCACGGCGGTCTGCCGTCCGATGGACACTCCACCCACCACGGTCGCGAGCCGCAGCCGCAGCGCCGCGGCGTACGGGGTGAGCGCCTCACCGACCTGCTGCGCCAGCTCCCTGGTGGGGACCAGAACGAGCGCCAACGGCTCCTTGGGCTGCGCGCGCTGCCCGGCAGTCCGGGCAAGCATCCCCAGGCCGAAGGCGAGCGTCTTGCCGGATCCTGTACGGCCCCGGCCCAGGACGTCCCGTCCCGCGAGCGCGTTCGGCAGGGCCGCAGCCTGGATGGGAAAGGGCACAGTCACACCGTGCTCGTCGAGCACCCGCAGAACCTCGGCCGGCAGCCCCAGCTGTGCGAAGGACGCCACCGTGGGCAGCGCCGAAGTGGCGCCCGCCGGCTCGGACACACAGTCCTGCTGCCGGGCATCGACACGTGCTGATTCGCTCACAGAAAGCCTTCCTCGAAGGGACCGTACCGAGGAAGGCGCGGCAGGGACGCGGTCACCGGCCAGGGCCCCCGAACGGAGCACCGACACAGCGACGCTGCAAACAGCCAACGCTAGCACGGGGCACGCCGCCCGGGTCTCCCATGGCCGCGCCGCTCAGCCGAGGAACGACAGCCGGACCTGCCTGCGCGGCTTGTCCCGACGCGCCTGGACCACAACGCCTTCACCTGTGAAAACAGCCCGCGCCTGGACCTCGTGGACGCCAGAACACGCTTCTGACGACCTGCGCCGTGTGGTGGCACGGGGCCCGCGTCGACACCCGGCACCGCCCCGCCACCTATCCGGACCAGGAGCGGACCAACTTCGCCACTCCTCCGGCCATTTCACTCATTTTTGCAGGTCAGGGGCGGTCTGGGCCGTGTACCGCGAGCAGACGAAGAACCTGCTGGTGAGCTACTCGCCGAAGAAGCCGGGCTTCTTCTAGACGCCCGAAGAGAGGCGCCTGACCTGCCTTTTCGCCGGTCAAACGCCTCTCGATCATCCCACTCACCGCAGGGCCCGGGGTTGCGCAGTGACGCCGGCCAGTCGAACGCCCCCGGGCAAGGCGAACCCGGCGGTGGTCACCGCGAGCCCGGTCCGCTCCGTCCGTTTCTGCTTCATGAAATGCCATGTGCGGCCGATGGCCTTTCCTGGTGGTTTTCCTGTCGTGCCAGGGGGTGGCGGCCCAGCCATGCGGCGGCGCTCATGGCAGCCGCAGCCCAGTGCGTCTGCATCATGTCCTCCGACGCGTCACTCCTCGTCGCGCAGCCGGGCCGCCAAGGAGATCAGCGGCTCGGTCTCCTCGGTGTGGCCCAGGGCGGTCAGGCGGGAGACCGCCGCGTCGACGCGGGTGAGGGCGGGAGCGGGGCGCTCCAGGTAGACGCCCTCCACGACACCCGCGAGGCGGACGCACTCGGCCCACTCGCCTGCGCGGTCGTCCTCCGGTCCCGGCTCACCGAGCAGGGCGACGGCCTTCTCCAGCGCGGCCAGCGCGTCCTCGTACGCGCCGGCGTAGGCGTTGACCCGCCCGTGCTCATAGGCCAGCGCCGTGTCCAGGGAGCGGCCGTGGGCCTCGTACTCGGCGGCGCGGGCCTCGTCGGCGATCCGGCCGGCGTCGTCCAGGAAGGCGCGGGCGTCGGCCAGGCCGTCGGGGCCCTGCTGCTGGGCCTGGAGGCGGGCGAGTTCGCGCAGGCAGTTGCTGAGCTGTTCGTAGCGCGGGGCCCGGGCGTGGGCGGCGAGTGCCTGGTCCGCGGCCTCGCGGGCCCGGCCGAACTCACCGGACTCGCCGAGGAGTACGGCCGTCTCCGCGGCGATCATGGCATGGCTTCCCGGGTCGTCGTCCCAGCCGGCCGACTCGGCCGCGAGGGCGACGAACTCCGCCGTGGCGGCCTTGAGGTCCTCCCCCGCGCGCAGCGCGCGGGCGCGGGTCAGGCGCAGCTGGGCGACGAGCCGGTCGTCCACCTCTCCGGCGGCGACGTCCGGTTCGGCCAGCAGGGAGTCGAGCAGGGCGATGCAGTCCTCGACGCGGTCCAGGTCGAGGCTGAGCTGTGCCGCGTTGCTGTAGGTGCAGAACGCGTCGAACCGGCTGCCCCGGCGAAGGGCCACCTCCGCCGAACGCGTCAGGTGCCGCAGTGCCTCCTCCGGACGGCCCAGGTGCATGCAGGCCTCGGCCAGGTCGCCGTGGAGGCGGGTGGTGTCGACCGCGTCGGCCGGCCAGTCGGCCGCCCGGCGCAGGCCCTCGGCGAGGTCTGCGTACGCGGCCTGCGCGTCCCGGAGGCCGAGTTGGAGCCGGCCGCGCAGTCCGAGCGTGCGGGGCAGGTGCCAGGCGGGGCCGTGTGCCTTCAGCCGGTCGAGGAGGGCGTCGATCTCGGTGACCGCGGCGGGCAGGTCGCCGGAGATGGCGTAGGTGCTGGCCCGCAGCAGCAGGGCGCCGGAGACCTGCCCGACGACGTCGTGCCGGGTGGCGAACGTGTGCAGCAGGTCCACCTCGGCGAAGACCGGCGCGACGTGCTCCTCGCTCCTCGTGGCCTGCAGGCGCAGGCCGAGCGTGGTCGCCCGCAGCCGGAGCAGGCGGGCCTCCTGGTACGGAGCGAGGCCGGGCGTCTCCTCGTGCAGGCGGACCATGGACGCGTGGGCGGCGGTCAGCGCGGCGGCCTTCGCCTCGGTTCCGTCGGCGCCCTCCGCGGAGTTCTCGGCGGCGGCGAGCAGGGCGCAGGCGCGGGCGAGCGCCGCGTCGCCCGGCAGGCCCGCGTCGTCGTACAGGGCCGCGGCCTCCTCGTGGAGGGCGACGGCGTCGGCGAACTCGTCCTTCTCGCCCGCCCGGCCCCCCTCGTCGGCCAGCAGGTCCGCGCGCAGCCGGACGAGCGGGCCCACGGCCGGGTCGTCGGGGTGGGCGTAGTCGCGGGCGGCGACCAGCGTACGCAGCCGCGCCCAGCGGGCCTGCGCGTCCGGGTGCCCCTGCTCCTCCAACGCCCTTGCCTGCAGGATGAGTTCGGGCAGCGAGTCGGGGACGGTGGCGGCCGTGCGGCCGGTGGGCGCGGCGACCGGGGCGGCCGGGGCCACGTCGTCGAGGCTGCGGGTGCGCAGGGTCAGTTCCAGCTCGTCCAGGAGCGGCGCCCGGTCGAGGCGGGCCTTGCGGCGGTCGGTGTGGGCCGTGGTTCCGTTGCGGGCGTCGAAGCGGGCGGCGAGGTCGTCGGCGCGGCTGCGCACCTCGGCGCGCAGGCCGGCCACCGTCCAGGTGCGGCCCGCGTATCCGGCGGCGGGCAGTTCGCCGTGGCCGAGGAGTTCGACGCGCTGGAGCAGGACGTCGACGCCGGTGAGGAAGTCGAGCTGGTCCAGCGGCGAGTCGACCTCGTCGAACAGGTTGCGGTTCTCGGCGAGCAGTTCCAGGCCACGAGCCTCGTTGCCGGTGAGCGCGCAGAACTCCAGGTGCCGGCCGACCTCCCCGGACATCGAGGGGTTGCGGCGGCAGCCGCGGTAGCCGGCGAGGTGCAGTTCGCGGGCCCGGTCGGCGCGGCCGGTGCGCAGCAGGGGCAGCAGCGCGTACGAGAAGGAGCGGGCGGGCTCCTCCTGGCAGGACTCCTTCCCGGCCAGGACGGGCTCCCAGGTGCGCAGCGCCCGCTCGTCGTCGCCCGCCCTGAGGTGGTGGCGGGCGCGCTGGCAGATCTCGCAGGCCTCGCAGTCGCTGAGCCGGGTGCGGGTGCGGCCCGCCCACAGTTCGTAGGCGAGGGTGGTGTCCTCGCCGACGTGGGCGGCGAGCTGATAGGCCGCTCCGTAGTAGGGCTGGAGGCCGAGGCCGGCCTTCTCGTAGCGGTCGCGCATCTCCGTCAGCCACTGGCGCAGGCTGGCGAGCGGTATCTCGGGCAGCTGGCGCAGGGCGTGGGCCACCCACTTGAACCGCCAGAACAGCATGTGGCGCAGGCGCTCGTCGAAGACGTCGGGCTGCTCGTCGAAGAGGGTGAGCAGGCGGGCGAAGACGACGGGCGACTTGCGGGGTTCGGAGCCGTAGGTGTACGCCTCCTGGAGTTCGAGGAGCGCGTGGATCAGCGGGACGGGCTCCGCGAACTGCTCGGCGGCGTCGACGAGTTCCTCGGCGGTGACGGTGCGGGTGCGGCCGTAGGGGCGCTGGTCGTTCTCCTGGAGCGCCTGGTACAGCTCGTCTGTGTTCTGGGGACGGGGTGCGGTCGGCATCGTCAGCTGTCCTTGCGGAGGGCGTGGGCGAGAAGGTCGAGGAAGGAGCGGTTGATGAGGCTCGACTCGGCGGGCCTGAGCGGACGCCGGGACAGCATCGCGGCCTGCCCGTAGAGAGCTTCGGCGCTGGTGCGGGCCAGTTCGGGTTCGTCGATGGTGACGGCGGTGCGGACGAGGGGGTTGAGCTGGTTGAGGATCAGCTGGGCCCGCGGAGCCTCCTGACGCAGGTGGCCGAGGATGTCGCCCCACAGGCCGCCCTGCTGCTCGCGCGCGAGCCGGGAGCGGGTGCGCTCGTGCCGGGCCTCGCGGCTGTCGAGGAGGAGGGCGGGGGCGGAGGCGGGCTGGAAGGTGCGCAGCGCGACGTCGCAGTCGAAGACGGCGAGGGCGTCGCGGGCCTGGGCGAGGTAGGCCGCGGCGGCCAGTTCCGTCTCCCGGTCGACGGGGTCGAGATGGGCGGTGAGCGTGGCCGGGTCCAGGTCGGCGACGCTCACCTCGGGCCTGATCTCCGGCAGCCGGTGGACCAGTTCACGGTCGTAGGTGTAGCCGCCGTTGACGACGCCGAGCCCGGCGGCCGAGGCGATCGCCGCGACCTGCCGGAACTCCTCCACGCTCGATGTCACGAGCACGGTGCGGTGGGTGCGGGCGAACTCGTCGAGGGTGGTGTGCCCGTCGGTGGTCTCGAACGGCAGCCAGGGCAGCAGCATCCGCAGGATCTCGTCGTCGTGCACCGCGAGCGACTTCACGGCCAGGTGGTGGGCCTGGAGGAAGCGGTGGAGCAGGTCCGGGTCGCTGGCGGCGGCCCGGGCGATCCAGGCGCGCAGCCGCTCGGCGAGGGCCTCGCGGACGGCGGCGAGGGTGTCGTCCTCGTACAGGGACTCGCGGGACGCCGTCGGGCGCAGGCTCTCGGCGTCGACGACGCAGCGGACGAAGAACGCCCAGTCGGGCAGGATCTCCTCGGCCTGCTCGGACAGCAGCATGCCCTTGACGTGCACGCGGTGCCCGTGGCGGCGGCCGGCCGGCACCGCCTCGGGCAGCACGCAGGCGATGCCCTTCAGGCCCACGGCCGGCAGGTCCAGCTCGATGGTGTCCAGCGGCGTGAACCCGAAGACCTCCTCGCCGTACGCGGCCAGCGCGCGGGAACGCGCTCCCGGCGTCGGGTACGTGCGCGCCCAGGGCGCGGGCTCGGGGTTGACGGACGCGCCCGGGCCGCCCGTGCCGTCGTCGAAGGTCACCGGGTGGCGCAGCAGGGAGCCGAAGTGGCGCGCCAGCGCGTGCACCTGCGCCGGCCGGGTCCACTCGCCCGCGTCGGCGCGCGGTGTCAGGGTGACGGTGGTGCCGGGCCGGGGGCGGGCGGAGGCGGGAAGGGTGCGGACGGTGTAGCTGCCGTCGCCGCGTCCCCGCCACTCCACGGCGGGTGCGTCGGGGGTGCGGGCGGAGCGGCTCAGGACGTGGATCTCGTCCGCGACGAGGAAGCAGGAGAGCAGGCCGATGCCGAACTGGCCGATGAAGTCGGCGCGTTGTTCGGCGATCTGGTCGGCGCGCTTGCTGCTGCGGCCGATCGTGGCGAGGAAGGTGTGCACGTCGGCCTCGGTGAGACCGACGCCGTCGTCCTCGACGCGTACCACCGCACCGTCGGCGTACAGGCGGATGCCCAAGGGATCGGCGGGGGCCGCCGGTTCGAGGCGGTGCCGGGCGGTGAGCGCGTCCACCGCGTTCTGCAGCAGTTCGCGCAGGTAGACGCGGGGGCTGGAGTAGAGGTGGTGGGAGAGGAGATCGACGAGGCCGCGCAGATCGACCTGGAAGGTGCGGTCGGCGGCGGGGCTCAATGGGGTGTCGGGCAGAGTCATCGGGCAGTCCGGGGTGAGGTCTTCGACGAGTGGCGGGCGGGGCGGGTTCAGGCGCGGCGCCGGAAGCGGGCGTACGCCTTCTCCGGCTGGGCCATGTACTTCCAGGGCCAGGGGGTGTAGGCGCCGTCCAGTTCGTGGAAGACACGTGGGGCCACGATGCTCTCGGCGGACAGGGCCAGGGCCATGGCGAAGATGTTGAAGTCCTCCTGCCAGCCGGGGCGCCGCTCGTACGCGGGGTGGAGGATGCTGCGCCGGGCCGCCTCCCTCAACTCCTCCTGGGTCTGGGGTGTGTCGAGGTGGTCCTGGTTGTCCGACTCCACCCACTCCTCGATGTGGGCCATGGCGATCACACAGCCGAGACGGTGTCCGTCGGGCGCGCCGGCGAAGGCTTCACGGGCGAACGCCAGGGCCTGGCCCGGCTCGCCGCTCCATCGGGGCTGCAACTGCGACACCCACTCGATGTGGGTCTCCAGGTCCAGCGGGTCGCGGCGCAGGGCGGCGTCGAGCCGGGTCTCGTTGACGGCGGGGCCCAGCGACATGCCGCGGCCGGAGGTGAGGAGGCGGCGCCACGGCGTGACCCATTCCGGCCGCAACTCGGCCGCCTCGAGCAGTTACTCCTCGGCGATGTGGAGCCGCTCGTGGAAGATCCGCCACTGCTCCTGCGTGACGTTCACGGCAAGCGCGGAGGTGCGCGCCTCCCAGCCCCAGATGATGTGGCGTGCCCCGGATATCAGCAGGGCCGTCGCCCGGTGCTCCTTGTCCTCCTCGACGGCCCGGCCGATCCAGTCCTGCACACCGTCCAGGTCGGCGAGCTCACCCAGGACCTGGTGGTCGCGGCCGAGGTCGAAGGGGGCCAGCGCCGTCTTGACCGCGTCCCAGTCACCCGCGTCGGCGGCTTCGACCAGCGCGAGCACCCGCGCGTCCCCGAGCGCGCGCAGCGCGTACGTCCCGTTCTTCTGCCTGCGCGGGACGGGAAGGGCGTGCGGATCCGCCGCCGGTCTCTCCGCACTCCTGCCGAACAGCTTGCCGAACATGCCGCGCCCTCCCCTGGTCCCGCGTGATCGTCCGGTGCAGCATAAACGGCACCACTGACACCACCTCCACCGAGTTTTCAGCGGAGTTCACGGGCCTGGTCCCAGGGCGCTCCCCCGGGTCTCAGAAGCTGCTGAGCCGCTTGTGCAGGGCCTCTCTGATCTTGGCTTTGATGACCTTCCGCAGGCGTGCCTCCTCCGAGATGAGGAAGTCTCGTCCGGCGCGGTCCTGGTGCGGCGCGTCCAGCCCTGCCAGTGCTCCCAGGGGGTGTGGCCGCGTGCGGAGTTGGCCGATCGCACCAGGGGGACGAGGCGAGGCCCTCGTGGCCGCGGGGTGCGGCAGAGCCGCACCCCGCAACGCTCGTCGTGCCCCGGTGAGGCTCAGAGAGCGGTGAAGGTCCACAGCAGGTTGGTGCTGCTGCCGTACGTCCACTGCTTGGTGACGGAGCCCGAGGCCACGTTGCCGCCGCCGTCGAGGACGAGTCCGGTGGTGCGGTTGGCGATCGTGTAGCGGCCGCCGCCCCGGTGGGTGATCTTCCACTGCTGGTTGGACCCGGTGTTCCAGGCGGCCTGCCGGGCGGCGGAGCCGTCGGCGGTGGCGCCCCAGCCGTCGGCGACCATGCCGTTGGTACGGTTGACCAGCCTGTAGTAGCCGCCTCCGACCTCCACGGCCTGCCACTGGAGGTTGTTGCTGCCGTCCCAGGTCCACTGCTTCAGGTTGGACCCGGAGGCGACGTTGCCGCCGCTGTCCAGGGCGAGGCCGTCCGTGACGTTGGTGAGCCGGAAGTACCTCGCAGGGTCGAACCGCACCTTCAGCGAGGTGACCTGGTCGTTGTTGCCGGTGACGCGCAGATCGGGGTTGTCGGCGGTGAAGGTCCAGGAGGTTCCGGTGAAGTTGTCGCCGGAGTAGCCGATCACCTGGTAGCCCGAGGCCAACCGCAGGGAGGACAGGGTGCGCGCGCCCAGGCCGGCTGTGGTCAGGTCGGCCGCCGTGTACTCGCCGAGGCCGAGCACGGCGGCGGTGCCCGTGTAGTTGACGTCCTGGTAGCCGATGAAGCCGGTCTGCGGCCGCAGGGACGGGATCGCGCCCGGGAAGGAGAGCTTCAGGACGTAGGCGCCCGCGCTGTACGGAGCCGAGGACGGCAGGGTGACCGTGAGGCCGGACGCGCTCTGGACCGGCGTGGGCAGGTCGATGTAGGAGCCGGCGGTGGCGCCGAGGAGCTTCGCCGACGTCAGCGACGAGAGGTTGATCTGGTCGGAGCTGAGGGTCTTGATCGTCAGCGAGCTGCCGGGCCAGCCCAGGACGGTGGCGTACAGGACGTTGTTCGCCTTGTTGCGGGTGAAGCGGATGTCCTGCGCCGTGCCGGCGTGCGGGGTGGTGAACGCGCCGCCGCCCATCTTCGTCGGACCCTCGCCGTACGCCTCCCAGGCACGCGTCGAGTACACCGACTCCCCGAAACGGTTCAGGTAGTCCCCGATGGCCAGCAGGATGTCCTTCTGCCCCTGGGGAATGGTCCCGTCGGCCATCGGCGCGATGTTCAGCAGCATGTTGCCGTTCTTGCTGACCCGGTCGATGAGCGAGTGCAGCATCTGCTGGAAGCTGTAGTAGCCGATGCCCTGGGTGTAGCACCAACTGCTGCTGGAGATGCTGTCGTCGGTCAGCCAGTAGGGGGTGGTCAGGTCGCCGGGGCCGCCGCGCTCGTAGTCGAAGACCTCGCCCCTGCTGTTGAAGCCGTCCTTGTAGGTGGCGACGACCTCGCGGCCCCAGCTGTTGGCCTGGTTGTAGTAGTACGAGAGGAAGTTCAGGCGCTGCGTCTCGTCGACGGCGTCGAGCTTGAAGTCCTGCCAGAGGATGTCGGGCTGGGCGCGGTCGATGACCTCCTTGAGCTTGTCGTACCAGAGCTGGTTCTCCGCCGCCGCGCCCAGCTGGCCGTAGAGCTTCTTCAGGCTCGGGTCCGTCTGGGCGGGGGCGTACTCGTAGTAACCGTTGTAGTTGTACGCGTGGTGCATGGCCACCAGGAGCTTGAGGCCCTTGGCGCGGATGGCCGTGGTGAAGAGCTGGAGCAGGTTCAGCCCCGGGCCCTTGTCCACCGAGTTCCACTCGTTGACCTGGCTGTCCCACATGGAGAAGCCGTCGTGGTGTTCGGCGACGGGGCCGGCGAACTTCGCGCCGGCGTCGACGAACAGCTGCGCCCACTCGTCGGGGTCGAAGTTCCCGCCCGCCGACTTCAGCTTCGGCGCGAACTTCACGGTGTTGCCCGCGAGGTCCTGCGCTCCGTCGATGAAGTTGTGGAACGGCCACGCCGAGGGCTGGCCGTAGGTCGCGATGTGGTGCTTGTTGGCGTTGCTGCCACTCGCGTACATGTTGCGCGGGTACCACTCGCTGTCGTAGGCGGGAACGCTGAAGGCGCCCCAGTGGAAGTAGATGCCGAACTTGGCGTCCTGGAACCACTCCGGGGCCGGCGGGTGCTGGTCGACCGAGTTCCAGTCGGGCGTGTAGGTGCTGGGCGCCGCCTGCGCGACGGCGGCGCCGAGGACACCTCCCGCCACGGCCGCCGCGGCCACGAAGGTGGCACCGGCCAGGAACTGGCGTCTGTTGATCGAACTCGACATAGGACATCCCTGATGCGGAGGGGGACAGGGGAAGGCAGGGGGAAGAGGGGGAGGACAGGACCGGCGCGGCTCGCAGCCACTGGGCGCCGGCTGTTACGCACGAAGGTCGTCCATGTGTCCCCTGGATGTCAACGGGCGTGCAGGGATGAAAAGCAAGGATTGACCAGGGATTTTGTGAGTTTCATTCGACTTTATCCCCATTTGTCCATAGCCAGACATCGCATGTCTTCTTCGCGCGAGATGGCTGGATCACAGCAGAAGAACGATTCGATTGATGGGATGGATTGAGCCAGCGAAGCCGTCTCTGTAGCTCAGCAGAACGGGCTTAGCTGGGCATTTCCGGCGATACGTGGCGAGGGGCTGGACAGGAGCTCGCCATCCCTCTATACATACATCCCATCTCTCCGACGCGGCGGCACGCAGATGCCGCCCAGTCGAAACATCTCCCGCTACGGGACCAGCGCGAGGAAGCACCGATGAGACTCAGAACCGTCCTCTGCTCCACCGCCTCCGCCCTGTCCGCACTGGCGCTGCTCAGCGCCTGCGGTGGCTCCGGCACCGCCGCCACCTCGAGCGACACGCCGCTGGTCGGCGTCGACTACCCGCGCTCCGACACCGACTTCTGGAACTCGTACATCAAGTACACGCCGGAGTACGCCAAGGAGCTGGGCCTCTCACTCAAGACCACCAACTCGCAGAACGACGTCGCCAAGCTCACCGCCAACGCGCAGACGTTCATCAGCCAGGGCGTGAAGGGGCTCGCCATGGCCCCGCAGGACACCGCCGCCATCGCACCGACCCTGGCGCAGCTGGAGGCGAAGAAGATCCCGGTCGTCACCGTCGACACCCGCCCCGACAGCGGCAAGGTCTTCATGGTGGTGCGCGCCGACAACCGGGCGTACGGCGAGAAGGCGTGCCAGTACCTGGGCACCAAGCTCGGCGGCAAGGGCAAGGTCGTCATGCTCCAGGGCGGCCTGGACTCCATCAACGGCCGTGACCGCACCGAGGCGTTCAACGACTGCATGAAGAAGAACTACCCCGGCATCAAGGTGTTCGGCGAGGCCACCAACTGGGACGGCGCCGTCGCCGCACAGAAACTCCAGACCGACCTCACCGCCAACCCGGACATCAAGGGCGTCTACATGCAGTCCAGCTTCGCCCTGGCCGGCACACTCCAGGTCCTCAAGCAGAAGGGCCTGTTGGTCGACCCGAAGGACAAGAAGCACGTGTTCGTCGTCTCCAACGACGGCATCCCCGAGGAGCTCAAGTCCATCGCCGCCGGGAAGATCGACGCCACGGTCTCCCAGCCGGCCGACCTCTACGCCAAGTACGCGCTGTATTACCTCAAGGCCGCGATCGACGGGAAGACGTTCAAGCCCGGCAAGACCGACCACGACAGCACCATCATCCAGGTGCGTGAAGGCCTGCTGGAGGACCAGCTCTCCGCCCCGCTCGTCACCGCCGACGGCGGCACCTACGGCGGCGTGCCCAGCGTCAGGAGCGACGACAAGTCCCTGTGGGGCAACAACCTCGGCTGACGGTCGCTGCACAGTGCAACAGCTCACGAACACAAGGCGGTTGAGATGAGCGACGGGGAGCGAGCAGTCACCCCCGCACCTGCCCCGGCGGACGGCGGACGGGTCCCGGCGGATCCGCCCGTCGTCGAGGCGACGGGCATTGTCAAACGATTCGGTCCGACGGTCGCCCTGAACGGCGCCCGGATCACCATCCGAGCCGGCGAGACCCACGCGCTCGTCGGCCGCAACGGAGCCGGCAAGTCGACGCTGGTGTCCGTCCTCACCGGGCTGCAGGCCCCGGACGAGGGAACGGTCACCTTCGGCGGCGCCCCGGCGCCCCGGCTCACGGAACGCGACGCCTGGCGGCAGCGCGTGGCCTGCGTGTACCAGAAGTCGACGATCATCCCCACCCTGACCGTCGCCGAGAACCTCTTCCTGAACCGGCACGACCACGGCCGCGGCCGCCTGATCAGCTGGCAGGGTGTGCGCCGCCGGGCGCAGGAGCTGCTGTCGACCTGGTCCGTGGACGTGGATCCGCAGACCCCGGCCGGTGATCTCACCGTGGAGCAGCGGCAGTTCGTCGAGATCGCCCGTGCGCTGTCCTTCGGTGCCCGGTTCATCATTCTCGACGAGCCGACCGCCCAGCTCGACGGCGCCGCGATCAACCGGCTCTTCGACCGGATCCGCGACCTGCAGCGCCAGGGCGTGACCTTCCTGTTCATCAGTCACCATCTGCAGGAGATCTACGAGATCTGCGACATGGTGACGGTCTTCCGGGACGCCCGGCACATCCTGACGGCGCCGGTCGCGGACCTGCCCCGCGTCGAGCTCGTCGCCGCCATGACCGGCGAGGCGGCGGCGGACCGGCCGGAGGAACGGGCGAGCACCCTCGACGCCGGCGCCACCGCGGCGCTGAGCGTCCGGGGCCTGACCGGCGAGGACTACGGCGACGTCACCTTCCAGGTGGGCGCCGGGGAGATCGTCGGCCTCGCGGGGGCCGCCGGCAGTGGTCGTACGGAGGTCGCCGAGACCGTCGTGGGCCTGCGCGCGGCCGCGTCCGGAGACGTCGAGATCGCCGGGCGGCGGCCACGGCCCGGCAGTGTGCCGGCCGCGCTCGCGGCCGGTGCCGGGTTCGTCCCGCAGGACCGGCACCACCAGGGCTTCGTCCCGGAGATGTCGATCGCGGACAACGCCACCCTCTCCGTGCCGAAGCGGCTGGGACAGGGCGGGTTCCTGAGCCGCAGTCGCCGGGACCGGCTCGCCGCGGGCATGATCGAGAATTTGGCGATCAAGACGCCGGGCCCCGACCTGCCCGTCTCCGCCCTCTCCGGCGGCAACCAGCAGAAGGTCGTCATGGCCCGCGCCCTCGCCGACGACCCCAGGCTGCTGGTCCTGATCAACCCGACCGCGGGCGTGGACGTGCGCTCCAAGGAGTTCCTCCTCGGCAAGGTCGAGGAGACCGCGGGCACCGGCACCGGGGTGCTCATCGCCTCCGACGAACTCGACGACCTGCGCATGTGCGACCGGGTCCTGGTGATGTTCCAGGGCCGTGTGACCTCAGAGATCGCCCGCGGCTGGCACGACCACGACCTCGTGGCCGCGATGGAAGGAGTGGACCTCCATGTCTGAAACCGTCCTCGCGGACCCGCCCGCTCCGAAGGCCTCGGAGCCTCGGGCCAAGCGGACCGCGTTGCTCGGTGGCCGGATACCGCTGGCCCGGCTACGTGACCTCGCGCTCGTCCCCGCGATCATCGCGATCGCGATCGTCGGCCAGATCGTCAACCCGGTCTTCCTACAGGCCGACAACCTCATCAACGTCCTGCAGACCATGTCCGAGATGGCCCTGCTGGTCCTCGCCCAGACGATGATCCTGATCGTCAAGAAGATGGACCTCTCCCTGGAGTCCACCATGGGCCTCGCGCCCGGCGTCGCGGCCTGGCTCGTGGTGCCGACCGGCGCGGGGCACGGCCTCGGGCTCCTCCCCGGAGGGTGGGCCATCCCCGTCACCCTCGCCGTCGGCGCGCTCGTCGGCGTGATCAACGCGGTGCTGATCATCCGGTTCGGTCTCAACGGCTTCATCGTCACCCTGGGCATGCTGATCGTGCTGCGCGGCGTCCTGACCGGCATCTCCGGCGGCCAGACCTTCTTCCAGCTGCCGCAGTCGATGCTCTACCCGGGCACGGCCGAATGGCTGGGGCTGCCCGCCTCCATCTGGATCTGCCTCACCCTGTTCGCCGTCGCCATCGTCGTCCTCGGCTGGACCAGCTTCGGCCGTTCGCTGTACGCCATCGGCGGCAACGTCGACGCGGCGAAGGCGGCCGGCATCCGCACCGACCGGGTGCTGTGGATCGTCATCGTCACCGGCAGCGTGCTCGCCGCGCTCGCGGGGCTGCTGCTCTCCGGGCGCCTGGCCTCGGTCGCGTCCGCGCAGGGCAACGGCTACATCTTCACCGTGTTCGCCGCCGCCGTCATCGGCGGGATCAGCCTCAACGGCGGCAAGGGCACCATGTTCGGGGCCTTCAGCGGCATCCTGCTGCTGTTCATGATCCAGAACGTGCTCACCCTGGCCGGTGTCCCCGCCCAGTGGATCGGCGCCCTCAACGGCCTGATCATCCTGGTCGCGCTGACCATCTCACGCATCACGGGCGGCAAGGTCCAGGAGTGAACCGGGCGGCCGTCGCCGGATCACGAGTGACCGCACGGCCGTCCCCGGACTCCCTCCGCCGTCCCCCTCTCGTCGCAGGGGCCGTGTTCCCCCTGCTCCCACAGGAGTCGCCATGTCCTCCGCTGTGTCCCCTCCCCCGGCATCCGCCCGCATCACCGCCCTGGACGTCCTCGACGTCCGCTTCCCGACCTCCGAGCACCTGGACGGGTCGGACGCGATGAACCCCGAACCCGACTACTCCGCCGCCTACGTCGTCCTGCGCACCGACGCCACCGACGGACTGGAGGGCCACGCGCTGGCCTTCACCACCGGACGCGGCAACGACGCTCAGGCCGCCGCCATCGCGACGCTCGCCCCGCATGTGGTCGGCCGGTCCGTCGAGGAGGTCTGCGGCGACCTCGGCGCGTTCTCGCGCAGCCTCGTCCACGATCCCCAACTGCGCTGGCTGGGCCCGGAGAAGGGCGCCATCCACATGGCCACCGGCGCGGTCGTCAACGCCGCCTGGGACCTGGCCGCCAAGCGCGCCGGGCAGCCCGTCTGGCGCTTCCTGGGCGAGATGTCCCCGGAAGAACTCGTCGCCCAGGTCGACTTCCGCTGGCTCAGCGACGCGCTCACCCCCGAGGAGGCGCTGGAGATCCTGCGCCGGGCCGAACCGGGCCGCCAGGAGCGCACCGCCCGCCTCCTGGAGCGCGGCTACCCCGCCTACACCACCACCCCCGGCTGGCTCGGTTACTCCGACGAGAAGCTGGCCCGCCTGGCCCGCGAGGCCGTCGCCGACGGCTTCACCCAGATCAAGCTGAAGGTCGGCGCGTCCCTGGAGGACGACGTACGGCGCATGCGCGTCGCCCGCGAGGCCGTGGGCGACGGCATCCGCGTCGCCGTGGACGCCAACCAGAGATGGGACGTCCAGCCCGCCATCGACTGGATGCGGGCGCTGGCGCCGTACGACCCGTACTGGATCGAAGAGCCCACCTCCCCGGACGACATCCTCGGCCACGCCGCCGTCCGCAGGGCGCTGAGCCCCATCAAGGTCGCCACCGGCGAACACATCGCCAACCGGGTCGTCTTCAAGCAGCTCCTCCAGGCCGGCGCGGTCGACATCGTGCAGATCGACTCCGCCCGCGTCGGCGGGGTCAACGAGAACATCGCGATCCTGCTGCTCGCCGCGAAGTTCAAAGTGCCGGTCTGCCCGCACGCCGGCGGCGTCGGTCTGTGCGAGATGGTGCAGCACCTGTCGATGTTCGACTACGTGGCCGTCTCCGGCACGGTCGAGGACCGCGTCATCGAGTACGTCGACCACCTCCACGAGCACTTCGTCGACCCGGTGCGCATCGCCGAAGGCCACTACCTGGCCCCGGCCCTGCCCGGGCTCAGCGCCCAGATGCACCCGGAGTCGCTGAAGGAGTACCTGTACCCCGACGGTCCCGTCTGGTCCGCCCGTGTCTGACGTACGTCGCCTGGTGGACGCCCACCACCATGTGTGGAACCTCGACCACCGCCCGCAACCCTGGCTGGACGAACCCGGCCATGAACCCATCCGCCGCACCTTCGGCCCCGACGACCTGCGCACGTCCGCGACCCGGACCATCGCGGGACGCCGTCTGGGCAGCACGGTGGTCGTCCAGTGCGTGACGTCCGTACCCGAGACGCGTGAACTCCTCGCCCTGGCCGACGAGGACCCGCTCATCGGGGCGGTCGTCGGCTGGGCGGACCTGACCTCCCCGGCGGTCGGTGACGTACTCGACGCGCTGCAGACGGGTCCCGGGGGCCGGTACCTGCGGGCCGTGCGGCACCTCGTGCAGGGCGAGTCCGATCCGCAGTGGCTCCAACGACCGGTCGTGGAGCGGGGGTTGGCGGCGGTGGCCGAGCGCGGACTCGCGTACGACGTACTGATCCGCCACCACCAGCTCCCCCAGGCGATCGCTCTCGCCGAGCGCTTCCCCGGCCTGCCGCTGGTCCTGGACCACGCGGGCAAGCCGCCCATCGCCGAGCACGCACTGAACGGCTGGGAACGGGACGTGCGGCGGCTGGCGGCGCACTCCCAGGTGAGGTGCAAGGTGTCGGGTCTGGTCACGGAGGCCGACCACGAGCGGTGGACCATCGCCGACATCCGGCCGGTGTGGGACGTCCTGCTCTCCGCCTTCGGCCCGGACCGGCTGATGTTCGGCTCCGACTGGCCCGTCTGTGTCCTCGCGGGCGGCTGGAACCGCTGGGCCGCCACCGTCGAGGAACTCCTGGCCCACTGCTCGGCCGAGGAGACCGGGGCGATCCTCGCCGGCACCGCGAACGATTTCTACCGCCTGTCCGAGAAGGAGGGGACACCGTGCTCCTGACCGAACTGCTGCACCCCGGCATGCTCGAAGCCCTGGCGGGCGCGGGACACGGCGCGCGTGTCCTGCTCGCCGACGGCCACTACCCCGCGAGCACCGCCACCGGTGAGCGGGCGAGAACCGTCCACCTCAACCTGGCCCCGGGCCTGCTGGACGTCACCACCGTGCTCGACGTCCTGCTGCGGGCCCTGCCCGTCGAGTCGGCGCACGTGATGGTGCCGCCCGAGGGTGAACCGGAGCCGCCCGCCATCGCCGAGTACCGCTCGATGCTGGCGCCCGTCCCGGTGGGGACGCTCGACCGCTTCGCGTTCTACGACGCCGCCCGCTCCCCCGACCTGGCGCTGGCCGTCGTCACCGCCGACATCCGTACCTACGCCAACCTGCTGCTGACCATCGGCGTCCGCGCTGAAGGGACCCTGACCCCACGATGACACTCGCAGTCCGCTACACCGCCGCGCGAACTCTGGACACGGCACCCGTCGAGACCTCCCCGCCCGGCCCCGGCGAGGTGGAGCTGGCTCCCGCCTACGTCGGCATCTGCGGCACCGATCTGCACATCTTCCACGGCGACATGGACGCCCGGGTGTCCGCGCCCGCTGTCCTGGGACACGAGATGTCCGGTCGCGTCGTACACGTCGGCCCGGGCGTCGAGGGCTGGCTGCCCGGGGACGCGGTGACCGTGATGCCCCTGCGCTGGGACGACACCTGCCCGGCGTGCCTGAAGGGTCATCAGCACATCTGCCAGCACCTCGACTTCATCGGCATCGACTCCCCCGGCGCGATGCAGCAGCGCTGGACCGTGCCCGCCTCCACGCTCATCCGGCTGCCCGACTCCCTCGCCCTGGACCGGGCCGCGCTCGTCGAGCCGACGGCGGTCGCCGTGCACGACGTGGGCCGGGCCGGGGTGCGCGAGGGTGAGAAGGTCGTCGTCGTCGGTGGCGGCCCGGTCGGCATCCTCATCGCGCTGGTCGCGCGGGCCGCGGGCGCGGAGGTCCGGGTGGTGGAGCTCAGCGCCCACCGCCGGCTGCTGGCCGAGGAGTTGGGGCTGACGGCCTGGAACCCGGCCGGCGAAGACGTGCCGGCGCTGGTGCGGGAGTGGACCGCCGACGCGGGCGCGGACGTCGCCTTCGAGGTGTCCGGCGCCGCGGGCGGCGTGGACACCGCGGTCGAAGTGCTGGGCGTACGCGGCCGGTTGTGCCTGGTGGCCATCCACCCCCGGCCCCGGGAAGTGAATCTGCACCGCTTCTTCTGGCGCGAGCTCACCCTCGTCGGCGCCCGGTTGTACGACCGCTCCGACTTCGAACGGGCCGTGGCGCTGGTCGCCGACGGCACCGTTCCCGCCGACCGGCTGATCAGCAAGGTCGTCCCGCTCAGCGAGGCGCCCGCCGCCTTCGAGGCGCTGGAGGGCGGCGGCGACGTGATGAAGATCCTGGTGGACTGCGCCACCGACGACGATGCTGAGGGAGCCTCCGCATGAACACCTTCGACCTCACCGGGAAGCTCGCCGTCGTCACCGGAGCCCGGCGCGGCATCGGGCGGGCCATGGCCCGTGCCCTTGCGGAGGCCGGTGCCGACGTCATCGGCGTCAGCGCCTCACTGGAGGAGTCCGGCAGCGACGTGGAGAAGGACGTCACCGCCGCGGGCCGTGCCTTCGAGGCGATCCGCACCGACTTCGCCGACGCCGAGGCCGTACGGGCCCTTGGCGCGGACCTGGCCGGGCGCGAGCGGCCAGTGGACATCCTGGTCAACAACGCGGGCACGATCCGCCGTACGCCGGCCGCCGAACACAGCGACGCGGACTGGGAGTCGGTCCTTCAGGTCAACCTCAACGCCCAGTTCGCGCTGACCCGTGCGGTCGGCGGGGCGATGGTGGCCCGCGGCCAGGGCAAGGTGATCTTCACCGCATCGCTGCTCAGCTTCCAGGGCGGTATCACCGTCCCCGGCTACACCGCCGCCAAGCACGGCATCGCGGGCCTGACCAAGGCGCTGGCCAACGAGTGGGCGTCGCACGGCGTCAATGTCAACGCCATCGCGCCCGGCTACATCGCCACCGACAACACCCAGGCCCTGCGCGACGACCCACAGCGCAGCACAGCGATCCTGGACCGTATCCCGGCCGGACGCTGGGGAGAGGCCGACGACCTCGCCGGCGCCACCGTCTTCCTCGCCTCGGACGCGGCCGCCTATGTCCACGGCATCGTCCTCCCCGTCGACGGCGGGTGGCTGGGCAGATGACCGCCGATCTGGGGGCCGTGCTGGCCGGGGCCCGTGTGATGCCGGTGCTGACGGTGCCCGACCCGGCCACGGCCGGGCCGCTCGCCGAAGCCCTCGCGGCGGGCGGCGCCCGGTGCGCCGAGGTCACCTTCCGCACCCCGGGCGCCGAGCAGGTACTCAAGTCGATGGCCGCGCACGGCGGCCTGGCTGTCGGTGCGGGCACGGTGCTCACCGCGGAGCAGGCGGAGCGGGCCGTGGCGGCCGGGGCCCGCTTCGTCGTCTCGCCCGGCTTCGACGAGGAGGTCGTCGCCGGATGCCGCGAGCTGGGAGTTCCCGTGGTGCCCGGCGTCGCCACCGCAACGGAGCTGATGCACGCCCTGCGGGCCGGTCTCGACACCGTCAAGCTCTTTCCCGCCGAGCCGCTCGGTGGTCTGCGGACGCTCCGAGCGCTCGCGGCACCCTTCCCCGGGATGCGGTTCGTGCCGACCGGCGGGATCGACGCCTCGCGCCTGCCCTCCTACCTGGCCGACCCCGCGGTCCTCGCCGTCGGCGGCAGCTGGCTGGCCACCCCTGCCCACCTGGAGCGCGGCGAGTACGCGGAGATCCGTCGCCTCACCGCCGAGGCCATGGAGGGGAGCACGCCGTGATCGACGTGGTGGCCCTCGGCGAGGTGATGCTCCGTTTCGACCCGGGCGAGGGCCGGATCCGCACCGCCCGCACCTTCCAGGTCTGGGAGGGCGGCGGCGAGTACAACGTCGTACGGGGCCTGCGCCGGTGCTTCGGACTGCGCACGGCCATCGTGACGGCCCTGGCCGACAACGCGGTGGGCCGGCTCGTCGAGGACCTGATCCTGCAGGGCGGCGTCGACACGTCGCTGATCCGCTGGGTGGCCGGTGACGGCATCGGCCGTACCGCCCGCAACGGGCTCAACTTCGTCGAACGCGGCTTCGGGGTGCGCGGTGCGCTGGGTGTCAGCGACCGGGCGAACACGGCCGTCTCGCAGCTGCGGAAGGGAGACGTCGACTGGGACGCGGTCTTCGCGGCGGGCCCGCGCTGGTTCCACACGGGCGGTGTCTTCGCCGGGCTCTCGGAGACCACGGTGGACGTGGCCGACGAGGCCATGGCGGCCGCTCGACGGCACGGCGTCACCGTCTCCTACGACCCCAACTACCGCCCCAGCCTCTGGGACGGCCGGGGCGGCGCCCAGCGGGCCCGCGAGATCGACCTGCGGCTCGCCCGGCACGCGGACGTCGTGGTGGGCGCCCTGGGTCTGGCCGGGCGCCACCCGGGCGAAGCGCGGGTTCGCGGCGAAGACGTGCCGGACGCGCTCGCGGAGGTGGCGGGCAGGGTACCCACGGCCCGGGTGCTCGCCACCACGCTGCGGGAGGTCCCCTCCGCGGGGGTGAACGACTGGGCCTCGGCGGCCTGGTCCGCCGAGGCGGGGTTCGTCTCCGGTCCGACGATGTCCGGTCTGCACGTCCTGGACCGCGTCGGCTCCGGTGACGGCTTCGCCGCCGGTCTGATCCACGGCCTGCTGACCGGGGACGACACCCGGCTCGGCCCGGTCACGGCCGCCCGCCTGGAGCGGGCCCTGGCCTACGGGACGGCCCACGGCGCTCTCACCATGACCACCCCCGGCGACGTCTCCATGGCCTCGCTCGCCGAGGTCGAGGCGCTCATGACGGGCTGCTCGGCCACCGTCAGACGCTGACCGGCCGCGCGGCGGCCCGCACCACCCGCACTTTTGAGGAGCACCCTTGAGACATCGGCCCATCGGACGCCGGAAGATCACGAACACCCCGGTCGAGCTCACCGCACTCGGCTTCGGGGCCTCCGTCATCGGCAACCTCTACAAAGTCACCCCTCCCCGCGACGCGGAGGCCGCCGTCGAGACGGCCTGGGAGGCCGGCATCCGGTACTTCGACACGGCGCCGCACTACGGACTCGGCCTCTCCGAGCAGCGCCTGGGCACGGCGTTGCGGGGCCGGCCGCGTGAGGCGTACGTCGTCTCCTCGAAGGTCGGCCGCCTGCTCGTCCCCAACGAGCGGCCTCGCGGTGTCGACGACGAGGGCTTCGTGGTGCGGGACGACCTGCGCAGGCGGTGGGACTTCAGCCGGGACGGGGTGCTCCGCTCCATCGAGGGGACCTTGGAGCGCACGGGCCTGGACCGCCTCGACGTCGTCTACCTGCACGATCCCGACGACCACTGGAGGCAGGCCGCGGAGGAGGCCATGCCCGCTCTGGCGGAACTGCGCGACCAGGGGGTGATCGGCGCGATCGGCGCCGGCATGAACCAGACGGCGATGCTCGCCCGTTTCCTGCGCGAGACCGCCGCCGACGTCGTGATGCTCGCCGGGCGCTACACGCTCCTCGACCAGTCGGCGCTGGACGACGTGCTGCCGGCGGCCGAGGAGTCGGGCAGGAGCGTGGTGGCGGTCGGCGTGTTCAACTCGGGCCTGCTCTCCCGCGAGCGGCCCGCCGAGGGCATGAAGTACGACTACCAGGACGCCCCGCCCGCCCTGGTCGCCCGGGCCCGGACGATCGCCGAGATCTGCGAGGCGCACGGCACGACCCTGCCCGCCGCCGCGATCGCGTTCCCGCACACGCATCCCACTATCATCAATGTCACCCTCGGTATGCGGAACCCGGAGCAGGTCAGGCGAAACGTGGAACTTCACCGTCAGCACATCCCCGAAGCCCTCTGGGCTGATCTCCGCACCCAAGGGCTGATCAGGGCGGACGTGCCGACGGCGGACGCTCGGGAGAGGGGTTCGCGGTGTCTCTGACGGACAAGGCCATCGAGCAGATCCGGGAGCTGATCCGCACCGGCGCGCTGCCCCCGGGCTCGAAGCTCCCGCCGGAGCCCGACCTGGCCGCCCAGCTGGGCCTGTCGCGCAACCTCGCCCGCGAAGCGGTCAAGGCGCTGGCCGTCGCGCGGGTCCTGGAGGTCCGGCGGGGCGACGGCACGTACGTGACCAGTCTGCAGCCGAGCCTGCTCCTGGAGGGGCTCGGCGGGGCGGTGGAGCTGCTGCAGGGCGACTCCGCTGCCCTGCGGGACCTCATGGAGGTACGGCGCCTCCTCGAACCGGTGGCCACCGCACTGGCCGCCACCCGGATCTCCGACGACCAACTGGCCGAGATCAAAAGTCACTTGGACGCCATGCGCGAGGCCCGGGACGACGTCGAGCGGCTCAACGCCCATGACGCCGCCTTCCACCGCGCCGTCGTCTCGGCCACCGGGAACGAGACCCTCCTGACCCTTCTGGAGGGAATCTCCGGCCGCACCCTGCGCGCCCGCATCTGGCGCGGTCTCGTCGACGACCAGGCCGCGGGCCGGACCCTGGCCGAACACGAAGCGATCTTCAGGGCCCTGTCCACCCGCGACGCCGCCCTCAGCCAGGCCGCCGCGCTGCTGCACGTGAGCAACACCGAGCAGTGGTTGCGGGAACACCTGCGCGCCAACGCGTCCCTGTCCTTCGGATCGCCGACGAAGAACTGACGCCGCGGCTCGTCACGCGCCGTCTCCTTCCCGTCACGCCCTCCGGACGCCTGGCAACCGGCTGATCGCCCGTCGGGACGGCGCCCACGGCTCGCGGCCACGGACGGGCATGTCGGTCAGCTGTCGCGCAGGGCCTTGTGGATCTCGGTCAGCGAGTCGGTCAGCCTTCCGTAGTCGTCGTGGGCCACCGGCGCGACGAAGTACCGCTCGACGACCCGGCCGTGGACGGCGGCTGCCCGAAGGAACACCGCACGACCGTGATCGGTCGATTCCACCAGGACGCTTCTGCGGTCCCCGGGGGAGGGCACGCGCCGGACCAGACCGGCTCCCTCCATGCGGTCGACGAGACGGGTGATGCCGCTGCTGGTGAGCGTGAGATCGTCGGCGAGCTCGCGCTGCGAGACCTCCTCGTCCGGCTGCCGGCAGAGCCTGATGAGGACCTCGAACATCGTGTGGCTGATCTCGCACTCCTGCCGCAGGGCCGTGTCGATCCGCTGTTCGAGGCGGGTGGCCACCTTGATCAACAGCCCGAAGTCGTGAACGAGTCGGCTGTTGGCGGCGCGGGCGGTCCTGTCGCCCCGTCGAGTCGCGGCATCCACCTGTCTGCGTCCTCTCGTACCGGCGGCCCCGACCGGGACCGTCCGCAGAGTTTACTGCTTCCTCACCTATCGACATCTCAATTACTGAGCAATCAATTGCTGAGTAGTCAACGAAATTCTATGGTGTCGAGTACCCACCAGAGAGAGTCGGAGAAGGGGAGATCAGTGGATCTGCAGCACTGGCTCGGCCGGGCCAACGACGCCGTACAGGAGTGGGCCGACAGCTTCGGCCCCTACGAGCAGCACCCGTCGCTCCTCGTCGAGGACGACCGCTTCGCCGCCGCCTTCGGGGAGTTCACCGGACGGCTGAAGGACAACTATCCCTTCTTCCACCCGCACTACGCCGGGCAGATGCTCAAGCCCCCGCACCCGGCGGCCGTGGTCGGCTACCTCACCGCCATGCTGATCAACCCCAACAACCACGCCCTGGACGGCGGCCCCGCCACCGCCCGCATGGAACGCGAGGCCGTCGGGCGGCTCGCCGCGATGTTCGGCTACGACACCCACCTCGGCCACCTCACGACCAGCGGCACGATCGCCAACCTCGAAGCCCTGTTCGTCGCGCGCGAGCTGCATCCCGGCCGGGGTGTCGCCTACAGCGCCGACGCCCACTACACCCACGGCCGCATGTGCCACGTCCTGGGCGTGAAGGGCCACCCGATCCCCACGGACGACCGCGGCCGCATCTGCCTCGACGCCCTGGAGGACGTCCTTCGCACCGAAGACGTCGGCACGGTCGTCCTCACCGCCGGAACGACCGGCCTCGGCGTGGTCGACCCCGTCCACCAGGCCCTGGCACTCCGGGAGCGCTACGGCGTCCGGCTCCACGTGGACGCCGCCTACGGAGGCTTCTTCACCCTGCTGGCCGGTGCCGACGGTCCCGAGGGACTCCCCCCGGAGCCCTGGCGGGCGATCGCTCGGTGCGACTCGATCGTCGTCGACCCGCACAAGCACGGACTCCAGCCGTACGGCTGCGGGGCCGTCCTCTTCCGCGACCCGGAGGTGGGGCGCTTCTACCTCCACGACTCGCCGTACACCTACTTCACCTCCAGCGAGCTCCACCTCGGCGAGATCAGTCTGGAATGCTCCCGTGCCGGAGCCTCGGCCGCCGCCCTGTGGCTCACCTTCCAGCTCGTCCCGCCCACGCCCGACGGTCTCGGCCGCGTCCTGGCGGCCGGCCGCCGGGCCGCCCTGCGCTGGTCCGAGCTGATCACCGCGTCCGACGCCCTGGAGCTCTACCAGCAGCCCGAGTTGGACATCGTCAGCTACTTCCCCGTGGTGGAACCCGCCGCCCTGACCGCCGTCGACGCGGCGTCGGCACGCGTGCTGGCGGACGGCATGGCCAGTGCCGACCCGGTGTTCCTGAGCACCCTCAAGGCCGACCGCGAGGCGTTCACCGCACGCCACCCGAAGATCACCGCGGACGCCGACGGCGCACGCATCCTGCGCAGCGTCCTGATGAAGCCGGAATCCGAGCATCACCTGGAGCTCCTCCACGGCCGGGTCGAACGGCTCGCGCGGTCTCGCTGAGTCCACCGCCCTGGGCGCCGCCACCCCGGCGGCGTCGGTCCCTCGGGCGGGGCAAGGGCTGTCGGACAGGGCCTACTTCGGCGGTGGTGCCGTCGAACCACGTGGTGCGAGGGAGGGCGTGGGCACCTGGTGGGACTCCGGCTGGTCCCCGTCCATGACCCCGAACAGGGTCCGGGCCGCATCGGCGCCGAAGCCGTGCACGTCGTGGCTCATCGCGGACAGCGGGGGATGGGTGAGCCGGCACAGCTGCGAGTCGTCCCACGCGAGGAGGGAGAGGTCCTGGGGCACGGACAGTCCCAGCTCGGCCGCGACGGCGGCGCCGGCGACCGCCATGATGTCGTTGTCGTACAGGATCGCCGTGGGCCGGTCCGCCCTGAGGAGCAGGGAGCGGGTGGCGCGGGCGCCTTCCTCTCCCTCGTACCCCGTGGTGACCTGGAGGTCGCCGGTCAGTCCGAGGTCGCGTGCAGCGGAGGCGAACGCCTCGGTGCGGATGGCGCTGTGGCCGAGCCCGGCGGGCCCGCCGACCCGGGCGATGCGCCGGTGGCCGAGTGCGGCCAGGTAGCGCACGGCCTCGGCGGCGGCGACGGCGTCGTCGGTCCACACCGACGTGAAACCGCCGGTCAGGGACGGGTGGCCGACGGCCACGACCGGCAGCCCCACGGCTTTCAGCGCCGGGACGCGGGGGTCGTTCTGGCGGAAGTCGACCAGGATCGAGCCGCCGACCTGCCGCGCCCGCCACCAGTTCTGCTGCAGCGCGATCTCCTCGTCGAGGTCCCGCACCAGGTGCAGCAGCAGCGAGCAGGACCGCTCGGCCAGCACGCTCTCGACCCCGGAGATGAACTCCATGTAGAAGGGTTCCAGGCCGAGCAGCCGGGCCGGCCGGCAGATCGCCAGCCCGACGGTGTCGACCCGGCTCCCGGACGACAGGCTGCGGGCACGCGCGTTGGGCGCCCATCCCAGTTCCTGGGCCGCCTGGAAGATGCGGACGCGGGTGGCGTCGGAGACACCGGGCTTGTTGTTGAAGGCCAGGGACACCGCGCCCTTGGACACGCCGGCGCGTGCCGCGACGTCCTTGATCGTGACGCGGTGGGCAGGTACGCGTGGAGCGGGTGCGCTCACGCCGGTTCCACGCAGAAGATCGCCGAGCGGGCGCCCTCGACGGTGGGCTCGGACCAGCCGCCGACCCGGATCCGGACCTGTTCGCCGGGAAGCAGGGTGACCAGGCCCGTGTCGGCCACCGCGTCCGGGGCGAGACGGTCGGGCTGCAGAAGGAGATCGCGTACCACGGTGCGTGCTGTGACCACGACGTCGACTGTAGCGTCCTGTCCGGAACCGGCACCCGCCTCCACCTGGACGTCGAACCGGGGCCGGGCGTAGGCGAACTCGCGGTCCGGCACGGCGAAGTGCAGCGCGCGCAGTCCTCCCCCGCTCTCGGCTTCTCCCCCACTCTCGACTCCGCTCGGGCGGAAGGACCCCCACGCGTCCGCCACCAGGAACTCCTTGGCGCCCTCCGCGCCAAGTGCGAGGTCGGCGGGGAGGGGCACGCGGACCGCGCCGCGCGGATCCACGTCGGCCCCGAGCGTCGCCTCGGCGGTGACCGTGCCGTCGGCGGTCATCCGGCGCACCGTGACCCGGGCGTGCCAGCTCTCGGCCGACTGGTTGGCCAGGGCCAGCACGACACCGTCCGGGGCGGGCTGGAGGGTGAGCAGCCGGTCCGCGTACACGCGCCGCAGCTCGTGGTAGAGCGGCTTGAGCCGGCCGTCCCCGTCGACGGCCGCCCAGGAGCTGACCGGCCAGCAGTCGTTCAACTGCCATACGACGGTGCCCGCGCAGAGCGGCCAGTGGGAGCGCCAGTGCTCGATGCCGGCGGCGACGGCCCGGGCCTGGACCACCTGGGTCAGGTAGTGCCAGCGGTCGAAGTCGCCCTCGGGGAGGGCGAAGTGGCGGGCGACCCCGCGATCGAGCTTGCCGTTTCCGTCCTCGGCCTTCTGGTGGTGGAGCATGCCGGGTGAGTCGGGGGCGAGGTCCTCGCCGGGCAGCGCGCGACGCAGGGTGGCCAGCGCGGGCGGGGCCTGCCAGCCGAACTCGGCGACGAACCGGGGCACGCTGTCGCGGTAGTGGGCGTAGTCCCGCCGGTTCCACACCTCCCAGGAGTGGTGGGTGCCGTGCGCCGGGTCGTTGGGGTGGTGGTCCCAGGAGCCGGACCACGGGCTGCCCGCCGTGTAGGGCCGGGTCGGGTCCAGCTCGGCGACCACGCGCGGCAGCAGGCCGAGGTAGTACCCCTCGCCCCACGAGTCGCCGGCGAGCTCGGGCTCCCAGCCCCAGTCCCGGAAGCCCCACAGGTTCTCGTTGTTGCCGTTCCACAGCACCAGCGACGGGTGTGGCATCAGCCGTACGACGTTCTCGCGCGCCTCGGCCTCCACCTCACCGCGCAGCGGCTGCTCCTCGGGGTAGGCGGAGCACGCGAACAGGAAGTCCTGCCAGACCATCAGCCCGAGTTCGTCGCACACGTCGTAGAAGGCGTCGTCCTCGTAGATGCCGCCGCCCCAGACGCGGACGAGGTCGATGTTCGCCTCGGCGGCCTGGGTGAGGCGGTGGCGGTAGCGCTCCGGGGTGACGCGGGAGGGCAGGACGTCGTCGGGGATCCAGTTCACGCCCCGCGCGAAGAGGGGTACGCCGTTGACGACCAGGGTGAAGCCGGTGCCGTGTTCGTCGGCGGTGCGGTCCAGTTCGATCGTGCGGAAGCCGATCCTGCGCCGCCAGGCGTCCAGGGCGGTGCCGCCGTCGACGAGGGTGACCGTGAGGTCGTACAGCGGCTGTTCGCCGTGGCCGCGCGGCCACCACAGCCGCGGGTCGGGCACGTCCAGCGTGAGCTGCGCGTGTCCGTCCTCGACGGTGACCTCGGTGTCCACCCCGGCCACCGACACCCGCGCGGTCAGGGGGCGCCCGGTGCCGGTGGCGGTGCGTTCCACCGTGAGGTGCACCTCCACGCGGCCGTGCGTGCCGGTCACCGTGACCAGGGGCCGGACCTGGGAGATCCGGGCGGTCGACCAGTGCTCCAGGCGGACGGGCCGCCACATTCCGGCGGTGACGACGGTGGGACCCCAGTCCCAGCCGAAGCTGCACGCCATCTTGCGGATGTACTGCGAGGGCGCCGGATAGACGTTGGGGCGGTCGCCCGTCATCTGCCGTACTGCCTCGGCCTCCTCGTGGGCCGGGAGGAAGCGCACGCGCAGTTCGCCGGCGCGGCCGGTGACGTCGAAGCGGTGGGCGCGATGCATGTTGCGGGTCCGGCCGAGCGACTCGCCGTCCAGGGTGATCTCGGCGGCGGTGTCGAGGCCGTCGAAGACCAGGTCGGTGCGCTCGTGCGCGGTGTCGCTCGTCAGCCGGGAGGTGTACGTCCACTCCCGCTCGCCGACCCAGGCGACCTCGTGCTCGTTGGTGCCGATGAAGGGGTCGGGGACGAGCCCCGCGGCCAGCAGGTCGGTGTGGACACAGCCCGGCACCCGGGCGGGCAGCACCCCGTCCTCGTGGCACAGCCCCCACCCTTCGCCGAGCAGGGTGACGTCCTTCATCTGCGGCTCCCCTCGCGTAACGCATCGCCGGTCCGGAGTGGTCGGAGGTCAACCTAATGGCCCGATGGAGCGATGTCCATAAACCGGTATAGTGCAATCCTATTCGCCTGTTTTGTTGGCTTAATTGCCTCTTCATCCTGGTGAGTTGAGGTCATATCAAGCCACCCATGCAGCGGTGGCGCATTGCGATGAAAGGCTGAGCTTTACCGGTTCAAACAGCCGGAGCCATGGGACCGACAGCCCACCCCCTTGCCCGCCGACGGAAACACCCGGTGATCACTCGCCGCGATCGAGCGATAGCGCACGGTAGTGGCGATGACCCACGCGTGGTACCTTTTGGACGATCGACCAGGGCGATCGACCAAAAGGCCGTCCTGGCGATGCCCGAGAGCGGGACGCAGGCCCAGGAGCAGCCATGACCACCACAGATTCCGCGACCCGGGGCGAGCAGACGCGGGCGCGCCTGTTCGACGCCGCGGTGCACCTCATCGCCGAGGAGGGGTGGGGCGCGGTGACCACACGGAAGATCGCGGAGCGAGCGGGCGTACGGCCCGGGGTGGTGCACTACCACTTCGCCACCGTCACCGATCTGCTCGTCGACGCCGCCCTCGACGCCACCCGGCGGGAGCTGGGCAGAGGGCTGGATCTGCTGCGCGAGGCGGGGGATGTCGCCACGGGCCTGCGGCAGGTCCTGCGGGCGGTCGCGGAGTACGCCGCCGACGAGCCGTTGACGGCGCTGCTCAGCGAGACGCTGCTGGCCGCTCGGCGCATCGGGCGGCTGCGGGAGGAGCTGTCCGCGCTGCTGCGGGAGCTGCGGGCGGTCACGGCCGAGTGGCTGCGTTCCACGGGCCGTGCCGAGGAACCGGAGGCCTCGGCGGTCGTGCTGCTCGCCGCCCTCGACGGTCTGGTGCTGCACCTCCTGCTCGACCCGGAGCTGCCGACCGAGTCGCTGGCCGGGCCGCTCGCGCGCCTGGCGGAGCAGGCCGGACGGCCGATACCGGCCTCGGACGCCGGCGGCACCGCCGACGCGTGACCCGCTGTCCCGCCGGCGCCGCCGGCATCGTGACCCGCTGTCCGGTCGGCGCCCCCTCCACCGGCGGGACGGCTCGTGGTCCGCCCTCCGACCCGCTCACCCTTCGAGCCCTTCGAGGAGAATCCATGACACAGACGAGGGCACCGCGCGGCGGCCTGCGGCTGCGTGGCGTGACCAAGACCTACGGCATGGGCGAGGCGGCACTGACCGCGCTCAAGGACGTCGACCTCGACATCGAGCCCGGTGAGATGGTGGTCGTCCTCGGCCCCAGCGGCTCGGGCAAGACCACGTTGCTCAATGTGATCGGTGGCATCGAGACCGCCGACCGCGGCGAGATCCAGGTCGCCGGGGAGGACCTCACCGGCCGTCCGCCGCGCGAGCTGGTGGCTTTCCGCCGGGACCGGATCGGTTTCGTGTTCCAGTTCTTCAACCTGGTCCCCACGCTCACCGCGCGGGAGAACGTCGAGGCGCTGATCGAACTCACCGGGCGCGGCGACCGCAGCCGGGTGCCCGAGCTGCTGGAGGCGGTCGGGCTCAGTGACCGTATGGACCACTTCCCCGCCCAGCTCTCCGGAGGCCAGCAGCAGCGGGTGTCCCTCGCGCGCGCCCTGGCCACGGACCCGGACCTGCTGCTGGCGGACGAGCCCACCGGCGCCTTGGACCAGGCCACCGGACGGCAGGTGCTGCAACTGCTGCAGGAGACCAATCGGCAGGGCCGCGGGGTCCTCATGGTGACCCATAACGCCTCCGTCGCCGCCATCGCCCACCGCGTGGTCACCATGCGGGACGGCGGCATCCACTCCATGGAACACAACGCGGCGCCCGCCGACGCCGTCTCCGTGGGCTGGTGAGCGGCGTGCCCGGCATCCTGCTCACCAAGACCGCGCGCGACCTGCGCCGCAGGCTCGCGCAGTTCGCCGCGATCGCGGTCACCGTACTGGTCGGCGTCGTGCTGTTCGTCTCCACCTACGAGGCCTACCGCAACCTCGCCACGTCCTACGACCGCACCTACGACCGGCTGCACTTCGCCGACCTGACGGCGACCGGGGGCGACCCGGAGAAGACGGCGGCCGCAGTCCGCGGCGCCGACGGCGTCACGGCCGTCACCACGCGCACGCAGCAGGACGTCCCCCTGCGCATCGGCGCCGACAAGCTGCTCGGCCGCGTGACGGGGATGCCGGTCGGCTCGCAGCCCGCCGTGAACCGCGTCGACGTGACGCGAGGGCGCGGTCTGTCCGCGAGCGCACCGGACGGCGTCCTGGTCGAGAAGCACGCCGCGGACACCTTCGGCCTGGCCCCCGGCGACCGGCTGCGGGCGTTCGACGGCACCCGCTGGCACACCCTGACCGTGCGGGGCGTCGCGGTGTCCCCCGAGTATCTGTGGCCCGCCCGCAACCGGCAGGAGGTGCTCGCCGACCCGCACTCCTTCGCGGTCGTGTTCGCCCCGGAGCGGACGGTGCGGACCCTGGCGGGCCCTGACGCCGCCCCGCAGACGCTGGTGCGCCTGTCCCAGGAGGCGCGGGGCTCCGGGGCCGCGGGCGCCGTCGCCGCCCGGCTGCGCTCGGCCGGGGCGTTCGACGTGATCGAGCGGGCCGAGCAGGCGTCCAACGCCACGCTGCGCGAGGACCTCAAGGGCTTCGAGCAGCTCGCCCTGGGCTTCCCCGTGCTGTTCCTGTCAGCCGCGGCGATCGCCGCGTACGTCCTGATCACCCGGATGGTGCTCGCCGAACGGAAGGTGATCGCCACCTTCCTCGCCGCGGGCGCGCCACGGGGCGCCGTCGTGCGCCACTACCTCGGGCACGGCCTCGTCGCGGGGACGACCGGAGCCGTCCTCGGGGTGGTCCTGGGTCTGTTCGCCACGTCCGCGGTCAGCCACGCCTACACCAACGCCCTCGACATTCCCGACACCGTGGTGGAGCACCGCCCACTGATCGTGGTGGTGGGCGTGGTCTTCGGCCTCGTCGTGGGTGTGGCCGGCGGTCTCGCACCGGCCCTGTCGGCATCGCGCACGGCGCCGGCCGAGGCCATGCGCGGGGACGGCGGCACACTGAAGCCGCCGGGCCCGTGGAGCCGTGCGGTGGGGCGGGCCCGCGGACTGCCGGTGGTGGGGCGTCTCGCTCTGCGCGAGCTCACCCGCAGTCGGCGGCGGACTCTGGCCACGATGACCGGCACGGTGCTGGCCCTGGTCCTCGTCCTCGCCTCCACCGGCATGATCACCAGCATGCGGTCGCTGATGGACACCCACTTCGGCGAGGTCCAGCGGCAGGACGCCACCGTCACCGCGAGTCGGCGGGCGCCCGACCTGACGGCGCGGCTGCGCGCCATCCCGCGTGTGGCGGCGGTCGAGCGGGTGACGACGGTACCGGTCACCGCGTCGGCCGGAACGCGTTCCTACGCCACCTCGCTCAGCGGTCACCGGCCGGACACCCGGATGCACGGGTTCCGCACGGACGACGGCGGCACCAGGGAACTCCCGTCCGACGGGATCCTGGCGGGCAAGGCGCTCGCCGGGAAGCTGAAGGTGCGCGTCGGGGACACCCTGCGCGTCCACACACCGGGCGGCGCGACACACGGCGTCCGCCTGGCGGGACTGGTGGACGAGCCGATCGGCACCGCCCTGTACGGCACGCGGGACACCGTGGAGGCGCTCACCGGGGCGCCCGCCCTCACCTACCAGCTGCGCCTCGACGACGGCACCGGCACCGGCGGGCGGGACGAGGTGCGGTCGGCGGTCTCCCGCATCGACGGCGTGGTCGCCTACGCGGACAGCCAGGCGCTGCGGCACCAGGTCGACACCTACCTCCGCCTGTTCTGGATCTTCGTGGGGGTGATGCTCGTCTTCGGCGGCGTGCTGGCCCTGACCGTCATCTACGTCACCATGACCGTCAACGTCGCCGAGCGGACCTCGGAACTGGCCACGCTGCGGGCCGCCGGGGTGTCACTGCGCCGCATCGCCGGGATGCTGGCCACGGAGAACCTCACGGCCACCGTGCTGGCGGTACCGCTCGGGCTGCTCGCCGGCGCGGCCGCGGCCTGGGAGTCGCTGCGGGCGTTCGACAGCGACATGTTCTCGCTGGAGCTGGACCTGGGCTGGCCCACGCTGCTGGCCGCCGCGCTGGCCATGCCGGCGGCCTCGCTGCTCTCCCAGATCCCGGCGGTGCGCATGGTGCGCGACCTGGACGTCGCCAAGGTCGTACGGGAACGGTCGCAGTAGGCAGGGCCGGGCCCGGCGCCCCGCCGTGCCGTCCGCGGACGGAGAGCCGGGTCGTACACGGACGGGAGAGCCCCCGCCGGTTCGGCGGGGGCTCTCCCGTGCTGCGCCCCTTGCGGGGCGGGGCCTCAGCCCTCGACCACCTCGACGGTGCCGGCCGCTCCGTCGACCACCACCATGTCGCCGGTGTTGACGACCTGGGTGGCGTGCCTGGTGTTGACCACCGACGGCACGTTGAACTCGCGGGCCACGATCGAGCTGTGCGAGAGCATCGACCCGACGTCGGTGACGACGCCGCCCGCGATGGCGAACAGCGGCGTCCACGACGCGTCCGTGTACCGGGTGACCAGGATCTCCCCCGGCTGGAACTCGTCGGCCTGCCACACCAGGTCCTCGACCACACGGGCCCGGCCGACGACACGCCCCGGGCTCGCGCCCAGGCCCGTCAGGCGGGCCCCGGCGGCCACGGGAGGGGCGGCGGCGGTGATGTCGTACTCCCCGACGAACGCGAGCGGCGGCTCGGGCAGCCGCCTGTGGTACTCGTGCAGTCGCCGCGCCGCGTCGATCCGGATCCGGTCGAACGCCTCCGTCTCGTGGGCGTCGGACGCCAGGTAGCCGCGTACGTCCTCGAAGTCGAGGTGGGCGACCTCGTCCAGGGAGTGCAGCACACCGGCCCGCACCAGGCGCCGGCCCACCTCGTACACCACGTTCCTGATCAGCCAGATGGTCGTGATCATCGACATGCGGGTGGTCTCACGGAGCTCGCTGCACAGCCGGTACAGCCCGATGACCGTCTCCAGCGTCTTCCGCTTCGGCAACGGCAGCCGCTCGAGCACCTGACGGGAGGTGTCGTGGTGGCCGCTGCCGCGCCGCAGGATGTCCTCGATGGAGAAGCCGTCGGCGGCGTACCGCCGGATCATCTGGAAGACGTACGACGGATCGTCGATCCACCGCGGGTGGGTGAGCTCCATCTCCTGGTGGCCGCGCGTGCCGTTGGCCCGCAGGAACGGCTCCATGTGCCGGTCCCAGAACACGCGGCCCTCGGCGTCGTCGCGCAGCGCGCGCTCGATCCGCTCCAGCGGCTCGTCGTCGATGATCCGCAGCACGCGGGGAGCGTCCTTGGCGGCCTGCGCCACGGCCCAGATCTCCTTGGCCGACTCCACGGTACGCAGCGACGACATGTCCGTCTTGATGCGGTTCTGCAGGTTGTGGCCCTCGTCGCCGAGCCACTTGGCGCACAGTTCGGTCAGCACTCCGTAGAAGCCGAAGGCGTTGATGTAGTACGGCATGTAGCCCACGTGCGCGTCGTGGAAACTGCCGAGGTGGCGGTCGAGTTCGGCCCGCAGTTCGGGCCTGCTCATGCGGGTCTGGTCCAGTCGCCGCGCGCGGTCGAACTCGTACAGGCGTGAGCGGACCATCCGCCGCGCCCGTGCCTTCAGTTCGGTGACCTCGCGCGCCGTGTGCCGCAGCCAGAAGGCCGTCGACCGGGCGCCTTCCAGACCGGCGGGGAAGGCGCCGAACGGGTTGCGGTACCGGGTGAGGTCCACCTCCTCGCTGACGAAGCGGCCGGTGAAGCGACGCTGGTCGCGGGTGGGCGGGCACTGGCCCAGCAGGTGGGCGCCGTAGGAGATGTTGAGGTAGACGTGCCCGTGGAAGTACCCCATGTGCAGGTCCGCGTCGCCGGTGTCGCGGACACCGAGCGCGGCGGCGCAGTCCCGGTGGACGTGCTGCTGGTAGTGGCGGGCGAAGCTGAGCCCCAGTGGCGTCATCAGCCCGACGAAGATCTCGCCGATGTCCATGCGCGACCAGAGGGTGCCGCTGCGGATCTCCTCCGGCTGCTCGCTGACATAGGGGCTGCGGGCGCCGGCGGCTCGGGCGGTCGGGTCCGTGTCCGGGGTGGGCCGTACGGTCGTGATGGGGCGGGTCTGCAGGAGGTGGAACGCGCCGTCCCGCAGGGCCCACTCGATGTCCTGCTCGCAGCCGTAGTGGTCGCGGACCCGTACGGCGATCCCCACGAGCTCGCCGAGCTGCTCTCGGCTCAGGCAGGGCACGTCGCGGGCGGCCGCGTCCACCTTGGTCAGGCCGATCCTCCCCGGTTCCAGCGGGGCGCACTTGGTGACCTTGTGGCGGACGCGCTCCTCGGTCACCTCCAGGGAACGGTCGTCCACGACGAAGAAGTCGCTGGACACCCGGCCCGAGACCAGCCCCTCCCCCAGGCCCTGGCAGGCCTCCACGACGATCCGGTGCGCACGGCCGCCGACCGGGTCGACGGTGAACAGGACGCCGCTGACGTCGGCGTGGACCATCTCCTGCACGACCACGGCGATGGATCCGGGTGTGCCGTCACCGGCGCGGTAGGCGGCGGCGCGGTCGGACCACAGGGAGGCCCAGCAGCGCCGCACCGCGTCCAGCAGGCCGTCGTCCCCGCACACGTCGAGGACGGTGTCGTGCTGCCCGGCGAAGGACTGCGTGCCGGAGTCCTCCCGCACGGCGGACGAGCGGACCGCCACGCGCGGACGGCCCAGCTCCGCGTACGCCGCGACGACCGCGTCGGCGACGGGCCGCGGGATCTCGGTGGCCAGCACCAGCTCCCGGACCGTGGCGGCGTCGGCGTCCCGGACCTTCTCCGCGAGCCCGGTGTCCCGCAGGAAGCCGTCGAACATCTCGGTGGTGAGGCAGAAGGCGGGCGGCACCGGCAGGCCCGCCCGGAGCATCTCGTCCAGCCGCGCCGCCTTTCCGCCCAGGGCGGAGGGGGCCGCCCCGTGCGGTGCGCCGAGGACGACGACGTGGTCCGGGTCGCGGGGCGCCGCCGTCGGATCGGTGGTCTTCATGGTCGCTGTCTCCTCGGCGGTCAGGCCGGCACGCCGGCACGGGTTCCGGTGAAGGCGTGAAACGGTGCGCCCGGCAGCAGCCGGTCCGCGCGGACGTCGCCGAAGCCGGCGGTCGTCAACTGCCGGGCGAGCTCGTCCGGTCGGGGCAGCGGGCCACCGAAGTCGGCGTACTCGAACCAGAGGTTGAGGGCCTCCAGTCCGCTGTTCCCGCCCCGGCAGGAGGTGGTCAGCAGCAGCTTCCCGCCGGGCGACAGCAGGGCGCGGGCGCGGCGCAGCGCCGACACCCGCTCGTCGTGCGGGAAGTAGTAGATGTTGTTGTGCAGGGTGACGAGGTCGAACTGCGGCTGCACATCGAGCGTGCGCAGATCGCCCTGCCGGACCTCGACCCGGTCGCTCAGACCCCACTCGGCCACGTTCCGGGCGGCCTGGCAGGCGACGTCCGGCTGCAGATCGACGGCGAGCGCCGACAGACGCGGGTTGCGCCGCGCCGCGTACCGCACGTGGACGCCGCTGCCGCAGCCGACCTCCAGCAGGCGGACGGGCCGGGCGGTGTCGAGGGTGCGGGCGACGGCCCGCTCGACGAGCGGCCGCACCACGCGGGTGGACCGGGCGATGACCGTGCCGTCCTGGTCGGCGAGGGTCAAGCGCCTGCCCTCGCGCAGCATGCGGGGGCCGTCCAGGAGCACCGGCACGTGGAAACGCAGGACCTCTTCGAGGACGGCGGCGACGGTGTCGTGACGCGGCTGCGCGAGGGCCTTGGCCGTACGGCTCCTGAGCCGGTAGCGGCCGTCGCTCCGGCCGAGGTCGCCCAGGGTGACGCCCATCTCAAGCCAGGTGCGCAGCCGGGGCCTGTCCTGTTCATCGATCCGCAGCGCCTCCGCCAGGCTGCCGAGGTCGCAGGGGTGCTCGGCGAGCCGGCGCAGGATGCCGGAGCCCGCCGCCGAGGACAGGAAGGCCGCCCGGTGGACCGGTTCCACGAAGCCCTTGGACAGGGCCAGCAGCAGCGGCGTGCGCGGGGTGGCGAGGACCCTGGTCGCGGTGAGCAGGTCGGCGACGGGTTTACCGGTGCTCCGGGTGACGTTCTTGGCCAGGCTCAGCAGGTCCATGATCGGTTCCTTGAGGAGGGGGAGGCGGGGGTACCGGTGTCCGTCGCGCCGCGGACGCGGCCGAGTTCGGCGCGCAGTTCGCGCAGCAGCCGGGAGCGCGGTGCGCCGCCGCCGAGGAAGAAGTGGCCGCCCGTCAGGTGACGGTGGAGGAAGGAGCTCGTGGTGTACGCCCGCCACGCCTCGACGTGTCCGAACGGCGCGATGGGGTCGTCGTCGGCGGAGAACGCGGTCATGGGGCATCGCAGCGGCCGTCGGGGCCGCCACCGGTAGGTGTCGCAGGCGTGCAGATCGGCCCGGAGCACCGGTAGCCGGCGGGCCAGGTAGGCGGCGCCCACCTCGTGGTCCGCGCCCAGGCCGCCGAGGTCACGGACGAGCCGGTGCAGTTCGGCGTCGGGCAGGGTGTGGTCCGAGCGGTCGCCGTACAGGTGCGGCGCGCGGCTCCCGGAGACGAAGAGGTGCAGCGGCTCGGTCCGGCCGAGGTCGCGCAGCTGGCAGGCCACCTCGTAGGCGAGGAGCGCGCCCATGCTGTGGCCGAACAGGACGTAGTCGTGGGCCAGTCGCTGTTCGACGAGGGCGGCGGCGAGGTCGCGGGCCAGCGGGGCGAGGGCGGTGTGGGGCTCCTCGCGGAGCCGGAGGCCGCGCCCCGGCAGCAGGACGGGCACCACGGCGACGCCGTCGCCGAGCTCCTCCTGCCAGCCGCGGTAGACCGACGGGGTGCCGCCGGCGTGGGGCAGGCACACCAGACGCGGCACGGCGTCCGCGCCCGGTGGGGTCCCTCCCGCGGCCCGGGGGAACCAGAGGGACTGCCCCGCCGGGCGGCGTACGAGGTCAGCGGGTGACACGGCGGCGCCCCTCGGGAGAGTTCAGCCAGGCCACGGTGCGGCGCACGCCCTCCTCGAAGTCCACCTCGCTCTGGAAGCCGAAGTCCTGCCGGGCACGGTCGATCGGATAGGACTGGTCGCGGTCGAAGAGGTGCACGGCGTGCCGGGTGAGGACGGGCCGGGAGCGGATGCCCAGTGCGCCGTAGAGCTTCTCGGAGACGGTCGCGACGGCGGTGGCCACCGGCGTGGGCAGGTTCAGGCGCGGCGGCTCGACGCCCAGGCCCTCGGCGAGCGCGGCCACGTAGCGGCGCCAGGTGGTGGGTTCGGGATCGCGCAGGTTGTAGGCCCGGCCGGCGGTCCGTTCCGAGGTCGCCGCGCAGATCATGGCGTCGACGGCGTTGCCGACGTGGAGCAGCCCGGCGGGGACCTCGCCGCCGCGGATGTGGACCATCTGCTTGCGCAGCAGCAGCTGGGCGATCTCGATCACGAAGTCCTTGCTGCCGGGCCCGTACACCGACACCGGGCGTACGACGGTCACCGGCACGCCGGTGCTGCGGGCCGCTTCGTGGACGGCGCGCTCGCCGAGCACCTTGCTGCGGTTGTAGGGCAGGCCGATGTCCTTGGGCGGCGTGGTCTCGTCGCAGGGCCGCTTCGGGTAGCCGTAGACGTCGGTGGTGCTCACGTGCAGCACCCGCTCGACGGTGCCGGCGTGGTGGGCCGCCTCCACGAGGTTGCGGGGCCCGTCGACGTTGGCCGTGCGGAAGTCCTCCCACGGGCCCCAGTCGGCGGACGTGCCCGCGCAGTTGTACACGTGCCGGACGCCGGCCGTGGCGCGGCGCAGGCTCTCGGCGTCCTCCAGGGAGCCGACGGCGACGTCGGCCGCCGCGCCCTCGAACGCGGTCCGGTCGCTGCCGGGCCGGACCAGGACGCGCACGCGGTGGCCGCGTTCGGCGAGGCGGCGGGTCAGGTGTCCGCCGATGAAGCCGCCGGCGCCGGTGACCAGGACGTCGCAGGCGCGGCGGGAGACGGTGGTGTCGGGGACCGGGTCGGGGGTGGGGTGGTCGGTGGTCTCAGCCATGCATCACACCAGGAGGTCGAGGGAGCGTTCGAGGTCGGCTTCGCTGTGGTCGACGTTGATGAAGAACCGCAGGCGGCACCTGTCGCGTGCCACGGCCGGATAGCCGATCGGCATGACGTTGACGCCCTGCTCCAGCAGGGAGTTGGACAGCGCCATGGTCTTCTGCCAGTCGCCGGTGATGACGGGGACGATCGCGGAAGCGCGCGACACGCCGATGTCGAGCCCCCGTGCCCTGGCCTGCGTGCGGAAGGACTCGGACAGTTCCCGGAGCCTGGCCACGCGCTCCGGCTCGTCCCTGATGACCCGGAGGGCCTCCAGGGCCGCCGCCGTGCTCGCCGGGGCGATGCCGGTGCTGAAGATGTGCAGCGGAGCGGTGTACTTGAGGTACTCGATGACGGGTCCGCGCGCGGCGATGTACCCCCCGAGGCTGCCGATCGCCTTGCTGAGCGTGCCCATCCACAGGTCGACGTCGCCGGGCGCGGTGCCGAAGTGCTCGCCGATGCCGCGGCCGGTCCGGCCGAGGACGCCGACGGAGTGCGCCTCGTCGATCATCAGCATCGTGCCGTGGCGCCGCTTGACCTCGACGAAGCGGGGCAGGTCGGGGATGTCGCCGTCCTGGCTGTAGGCGCCCTCGATCACGACGAGCGCGCGGCGGTGCCGGGCGCGGGCGAAGCCGAGGATCCGGTCCAGGGCCTCCCAGTCGTTGTGCGGGAAGGTCCTGCGCCGGGCGCCGGCGAGAACGCAGCCGCGCACCGTGCTGTCGTGGATCCACTCGTCGTGCACGATGAGGTCCTCGGGTCCGAAGAGATGGCCCACCGTGGCCACGTTGGTGGCGTGGCCGCCGGCGAACACGATCGCCGCCTCGGTGCCGAGGAACGAGGCGATCTCGGCCTCCAGTTCGTGGTGCAACGGGGTCTCGCCGAACAGCAGCGGGGTCGCCGAACTCGACGTCCCGTAGCGGTCGACGGCCTCCTTCGCCGCCTGCCGGACCCGCGGATGGCAGGAGAGCCCGAGGTAGTTGAAGGCGGCGAAGTTGACGACGCTGCGACCGTTCACCGTGGCGCGGCCCGTGTTGAATCCCTCGTGGACACGGCCGTAGGGGTTGTCACCGGCGGTGCCGACCTGCCGCAGGCGGGCCCGGTGTTCGGCGTACTCCTCCCACTCCTCGATCGCCAACTGCGGTGTCGGGGACGGGGCGTGCGGCGGCGGAAGGGCGGCGGCGGGGACGGACGGGGCGGGCCAGGGGGCGGGCGCGTCCGCTCCCGGTCCGGTGAGTCCGTCGACCACGTCCTGCACCGTGGGGTCCTCCGGCAGTGCGTTCAGCAGCCGTTCCGCCTGCCGCGGGAAGCGGGCCGTGATACGCCGTTGAAGGTCGGTCCGCATCAGTGAGTCGAGCCCCAGGTCCGTGCTGAGCCGGGCGGACGGCGGGATCTGCTCGACGGAGAAGCCGCACACCTGGGCGAGGTCGTCGAGCACGGCCCGGTGCACGTCGGAGCGCGAGACGGCCCCGGGCTGCGGCACGGGGGTGGGCATGAAGTACGGCGGGACGGCGCCCGGGTGGCTGTGGGACGGGGCCGGTACGAGGGAGTACCCGGGCCACACTCCGCCGGGTGGGGCGTAGGGCATGCCGTCGGGTCCGTGTGCGGTGAGACGGCCGCAGGTGATCGGGGGCGCGCCGTACGCCGTCGGCGCCGGGGGTGGGGGCGTCGGCTGCGCGGCGCGGTTTCCCGACGGGACGGCCTGTGCTGCGCCGGAGGCCGGCGCCGGGCCCGAACCGGCGGCCGCCCGGCTCGCGCCCGTGTCGGCAGCTGACCCGGCCGCCGCCGACACCGTCCCCGCCTCGGCCGGTGCGCACCAGTACCGTTCACGTTCGAAGACGGTGTGAGGCACGGAGACACGCTCGGGCGGGTGGTGCCGGTCGAGGGCGGCCCAGTCCACCTCGCCGCCCGCGCAGTGCAGTTGGCCCAGGGCCCGCAGCAGCGTCTCCCACGCGCCGCCCCGGCGGCGGAGCGAGGGCAGCCACAGGGGAGCGCGGCCGGCAGCCCCTGAGCGGTCGGCGCCGTCGGCGGCCATGGCACGGCCCAGGCCGAGCAGGGTGGGATGCGGACCGACCTCGACGAAGGCGTCGCAGCCCAGCCGTCGCAGGGCGGCGAACCCGTCGGCGAACCGCACGGTGCCGAGCATGTGATCGACCCAGTAGTCGGGGCCGACGCGGTCGACCGGCTCTCCGGTGGCGTCGGAGATCCAGGGGATGCGCGGAGCGTGGAACGACAGACCACGGGCCGCGTCCAGCAGCGGTGCCGCCGCCCCCGCCATCAGTTTGGAGTGGAAGGCGTGGGACACGGCCAGCGGGCGCACGGTGACGCCCCGCTCCGCCAGGGTGCCGTGCAGCGCCCGGATCTCCTCGGCGGCGCCGGACAGGACCAGGTGGTCCGGTGTGTTGACGGCGGCCACCGCCACCGAGGCGAAACCGGCGGCCGTGGAGCGGATGACGTCCGCGTCGCCGACGCACGCGATCATCGCGCCGTCGCCCGGCTGCTCGTCCATGTGCCGGCCGCGTTCGGCGGCCAGCGTCAGCGCGTCCTCCAGGGACAGCACACCCGCCACGCAGGCCGCGCCGAGGGCGCCCACACTGTGCCCGAGCAGTGCGGCGGGGCGCACGCCGAGCGACATCCACAGCTCGGCGAGGGCGATCTCCAGCGCGACCAGGGCCGGCTGGCAGTACCGGGTGCGGGCGAGCCGCCCACCTTCGGCGTCGTCGAACAGGAGGTCCGGGAGAGAGGTGCCGAGCAGCGGGCGCAGTACGGCGTCGGCCCGGTCGAGGGTGGCGGCGAACCCAGGGTTCCCCTCGTACAACTCGCGGCCCATCCCCGGGTACTGGGTGCCCTGGCCGCTGAACAGGAACGCCGTCGTGGGCGCCCGCCCGCCGACGACGTGTCCCCGGGCGACGGCCGTGGACGGCTCGGCGCCGATCAACGCCTCGAGTGCGGCGTCGAGTTCGCCTGCCGTGCCGACGGTGAGCGCGGCCCGGTGGGGCAGGTGCGCCCGGCCCGTGTTGGCCGCGTGGCACAGGCTCGCCGGCGGCGTGTCCGGGTGCGCGGCGAGGTGGACGCGGTACTGCCGGGCCAGTGTGGTGAGGGCCGTCGGGGTGTGCGCCGAGAGGCACAGGGTGTGGGCCGGGCGTGCGGTGGTCACGGGCTGTCCCTCGGGTACGGCGGGTGTGGGCGGGGCTTCGAGGACCAGGTGGGCGTTGGCGCCGCCGAAGCCGAAGGAACTGACGCCGGCGCGGGCGGTGGAGCCGGCGGGCAGGTCGCGGCACCGCGTCGGAACGGCCAGCCCGGCGCCGTCCCAGTCCAGACGCCGGTTGGGGGTCGTCAGGTGCAGCAGCGGCGGCACCCGGCGGTGCCGCACGACGAGCGCCGCCTTGATCAGCCCGGCGATGCCCGCGGCCGCCTCCAGGTGGCCGATGTTGGTCTTCACCGAGCCGACGAGGCACGGCTCGCCGTCGGCGCGGCCCCGGCCGTAGATCTCCGCGAGCGCCTCCCACTCGACGGGGTCGCCGAGGGCGGTGCCGGTGCCGTGGGCCTCCACGTAGCCGATGTCGCACGCGCCGAGTCCCGCCCGGTCCAGGGCGGTGGCCATGACGGCACGCTGGGCGGATCCCCTCGGCGCGGTCAGACCGTTGCCGCGGCCGCCGTGGCCGACGGCCGATCCCCTGATCACGGCGTACACGCGATCGCCGTCGGCCAGCGCGGCGGAGAGCGGCTTCAGGCACACCAGGCCGGCGCCCTCGCCGCGCACATAGCCGTCCGCGGCGTCGTCGAAGGTGCGGCAGCGACCACCGGGCCCGAGCATCCGGCCGTCGGCGAAGGCCACCGTGAGGCCGGGCGTGAGCATCAGGTTCACCCCGCCGGCGAGCGCCGTGCGGCACTCTCCGGAGCGCAGGCTCCGGCACGCCATGTGGACGGCGACAAGCGACGAGGAGCAGGCCGTGTCCACGGCCAGGCTGGGCCCGCGCAGGTCGAGGACGTACGACAGCCGGTTGGCGGCGACCGCCTGGGCGTTGCCGGTCGCCGTGTAGAGGTCGACCGCGTCCAGGCGCGGCAGTTGCAGCTGGGCGTAGTCGTGGCTGCTCACGCCGACGAAGACGCCGGTGTCGGTGCCGGCCGACGCGGTGGGCGCGATACCGGCGTCCTCCAGGGTCTGCCAGGCGGTCTCCAGCAGCAGCCGCTGCTGCGGGTCCATCCGTTCCGCCTCGCGCGCCGAGATGCCGAAGAAGCGGGCGTCGAACTCGTCCACGCGGTCGAGGAATCCGCCGAACGGCGGCGTGCCCACCGCCTGCGGGTCCCAGCGGTCGCGGGGCACCTCCCCGACGGCGTCGCGGCCGTCGAGCAGGAGCCGCCAGAAGCTGTCGACGTCCGGTGCGCCGGGGAAGCGGCAGCCCATGCCGACGATCGCGATGGGTTCCTCGACGGGTGGGCGTGCGGCGTCCGCCGCGTCGCGGGACGGCGCCGCCGTCCGGAACGCCGGTGCGGCGGGGGACGTCGGTGCCGCGTCGGTGCCGAGCCGGGCGGCGAGGTCCCTGACCGAGGGGTGGTCGAAGACGAGGCCGGCTCGCAGCGGTGTGCCGAGCCAGTCGCCGAGTTCACCGGCGACCGCCACCGCCTGCTTGGAGTCGAGTCCCAGGGACGCGAACGGCTGGGTGGGGTCGACGGTCACGGCGGGCAGGCCGAGCCGGGCGGCGATCCGCTCGGTCAGCCAGGTCTCGATCTGCGCGCTGCCGGGTGCCGTCCGGCCCGGCCCGGTGCCTGAGCCGTCGCCGAGGCGGGAGTCGACGAGGGCGACCAGGGTGTCGGTGTGCGGGCGGACCAGCAGCTCACCCACCGGGACCTGGACGCCGAGCCGCCGCTCCAGGCGATGGACGGCGTCCAGGAGACGGGGGTAGTCGAGCCCGAGGTCGGTGAAGGCGCCGCCTCCTTCGGCGAGGGACGGTTCCGGGCCCGAGTCCCGGCCCGCCGCGGACTCGGCCAGAGCCCGGCGGACCATGTCCGTCACCCGTGCCCGGCGTTCGGCGGGCGGGAGGCGGTCGAGGGCCGCTCGGTCGGGGAGGGCGCCGTCTTCCGCCGTCGGCGGTTCCGCCTCCTGTACGACGCTGGCCGCCACGACGGTCATCCGCAGGTCCAGGAAGGACTGGCGCGCCGCCTGGCGCTGGAGCTTGCCGCTGGTGGTCTTCGGCACCGTGGACCGCTTGACCAGGGCGATGGTGTGCGGCGTGACCTGGTGCTCGTCGGCGACGGCGGCGCGCAGCCGGGCCAGGACGGCCACCGGGTCGTCGGCGCCCGGGCGGCCGCCGAGTTCGCAGACGAGCGCGAGCTGCTCGCCCTCCGCGGTCGGCACGCCGAAGGCAGCCCCGTTGCCGGGACGTACGGCCTCGGTGGCCCGTTCCGCGGTGAGCTCGATGTCGTGCGGATGGACGTTGCGGCCCTGCACGACGACGACGTCCTTGACGCGGCCGGCGACATACAGCTCGCCGTCCCTCTGGAAACCCAGGTCGCCGGTGCGCAGCCAGGCGGTGCCGGGTTCGCCGTCGATGCGGGCGCCGAACGTCTCGGCGTCGGCTTCGGGGCGGCCCCGGTAGCCGCGGGCCACGCCCGGGCCGCTGACCCAGATCTCGCCGACGGCGTCCCCGGTGACGCGCCGCCGGGTGGCGGTGTCGACGACGGCCACCTCGACGTCGGGTACGGCGGTGCCGCAGCCGACGATCCGCGTCGTGCGGACGGTGCCCGGACCGGCGTCCCGGACGACGCCCGACTCCAGGGCCGTGGCGTCCAGCGTCCCGACGACGGGCTCCCGGTGCGGGTCGGCGCCGGTGACCATCAGCGTCGCCTCGGCCAGCCCGTAGCACGGCAGCAGCGCCGCGCGGTCGAAGCCGGCCGGTGCGAAGTAGTCGGCGAAGCGCTCCAGGGTGTCGGCGCGCACCGGCTCCGCGCCGTTCAGGGCCAGCCGCCAGTGCCGCAGGTCCAGGGCGTCGCGCTGCTCGGGGGTGATCCGGCGCAGGCACAGTTCGAAACCGAAGTTCGGCGCCACGCTCGTGGAGGCCCGGGTGCGCGACAGGGTCTCCAGCCACGTCAGGGGGCGCTGTACGAACGTCATGGGCGCCATGAGGTGCGCGGTGAAGCCGCCGTAGAGCGGGGTCAGGATGCCGCCGATCAGGCCCATGTCGTGGTAGGGCGGCAGCCAGGACACCATCTGCGCGTCCCCGTCGTGCCCGAGCCGCAGATGGATGGAGCGGAGGTTGGCGAGGAGGTTGTCGTCGCCGATCACAACGCCCTTGGGGGTGGCGGTCGAGCCGGAGGTGTACTGGAGGAACGCCGGGGTGTCGCCGGTGGCGCCGGGCTCCTCCCAGGCCTCGGCCCCGTCGGTGTCCACCTCTTCCGCGGTGATCCACCGCAGCCGGTCGAGGCCGGTCGCGGCCGCTTCGTCCGCGCTGCCGAGCGCGGCCTCCCGGACGGCGCGGGTGGTCAGGGCATGGGTGGCGCCCGAGTCCCGGGCGATGGCGGCGAGCCGGTGCATGGTCTGGCCGAACCGCGCGTTGTCGGGCGGGTACGCGGGAACGGCCACGGCCCCCGCGTACAGGCAGCCGAAGAAGGCGGCGATGTAGTCGAGTCCCGGCGGGTGGAGCAGCAGCACCGGCCTGCCGCCGAGGTTCTCGCGCAGCAGGCGTACGGCCACGGCGCGGGCGCACAGGTCCAGTTCGTGGTAGGTCCACGTCTCGCCCGTGCCGTCCGTGCCGGTGAGGAAGCGGTAGGCGTCCGCCTGCGGGGTGAGGTCGAGGCGCCGCCGCAGCAGGCCGGCGACGGTCGGTGGTTCTTCTCCTTGCCAGTGCGCTGCGAGGTGCCGGTGGGTCTCTTTCGGGCCTGGGCTCACCATCGTCTCCCGTCGCTCACCGCGCAGCGCCCGCGGGCTCTGCTGTGGTCCGGGCCGCCTCCTGGCCGAGACGGCGGTAGTCGGTCTTGCCGTTGGCGTTGCGCGGCAGCCGGTCCAGGCGGGTCGCCGTGTGCGGGACCATGTAGGCCGGTAGGCGCCGTGCGCAGTGCTGCTTGAGCTGGAGCAGGCTCGGCCTGGTCGCGCCCTCGCGCAGCGTGTAGTACAGGGCGAGGCGGGCCTGGGCGCCCTCGTCGGCGAGGAGCACCGCGGCGTCGGCGACGGCGGGGTGCTGCAGGACGGCCGCCTCGATCTCCCCCAGTTCCACCCGGTAGCCGTTGAGCTTCACCATGCGGTCCGTGCGCCCGTGGTAGACGAGCAGTCCGTCGTCGTCGAAGCTCACCAGGTCGCCCGTGGGGTGCTCACCCCGGCAGTGGCAGGCGGCCGCGGGGTCGTCGGGGCGCCGCCAGTAGCCGGGGGTCACGCAGTCGCCGGCCACGACGAGTTCGCCGATCTCGCCGGGCCGGACGAGGGGCCTGCCGTCGTCGCCGAGGACGGTCAGCCGGGCCCCGCTGATCGGGCGGCCGATCGGCACCGGCACCGTGCGCCGCAGGTCCTGCGGCCGGACCCGGTGGTAGGTGCAGACGTTGGTCTCCGTGGGCCCGTAGAGGTTGTACAGCGCGGCGCCCGGGGGGAGCAGCCCGGCGAGCGCGCGCAGCTGCGCGACGGGGAACACCTCGCCGGCGAAGAGCACGTAGCGCAGGCTCCGCGCCCCCTCCCGGGTGAGCGCGCCGGACGCCGTCAGCAGGTTCAGCACCGACGGGACCGAGTACCAGACGGTGACGCCGTGCTCGCGGATGCCGTCGGCCAGCGCCGAGACGTCCCGCGCCTGGGCGTCCCCGACGATCCACACCGCCGCTCCGGTGGTCAGCGCGGCGAACAGGTCGAGGGTGGACAGGTCGAAGTTGAACGAGGCGTGGTTGGCGAAGACGTCGTCGGGGCGGACGTCGAGTTCCGCGCGGGCCCAGGACACGAACTGGGCGAGGTTGCGGTGGGAGATCCGCACGCCCTTCGGGGCGCCGGTCGATCCGGAGGTGTAGAGGATCGCGGCCAGGTCGGCCGGCCCGACCGGGGGCACGAGGGCCACCCGTCCGGCCGCCACCCGCGTGAAGTCCGCCCAGGTGAGGACGGGAACGCCGGCCACCGTCCCCTCCCCCGGCCCGTCCCCGGTGGTGACGACGGCCTTCAAGGAGGACGGCAGCGGTCCGGCGGCGAGCAGGCCGAGGCGGCGCCGGTCGGTGACGAGGACGGCGGGTTCGGCGTCGGCGAGGACGGTCCGCACCCGGTCCACGGGCTGGCCGCCGTCGAGGGGCACATAGGCGCAGCCCGCCTGCAGGGCGGCGAGGATCGCCTCGGCGTAGCGGGGCTGCTTGTCCGTCCAGATCGCGATCCGGTCGCCGGCCACGACCGCGAGGTCGAGCAGCCGGGAGGCGAACACGTCGACACGCGCGACGAGTTCCCGGTACGTCACCGTCTCCTGGCCGACGATCGCCGGCCGGTCGGCGTGCCGGCGGGCGACGTCCCGCGGCAGGCGCATCACGGACGGGCTGACGGCGCAGGAGCCGGTCACGGGGGACTCGGTCGGGGGAGGGTCGATGCGGGAAGGGGCGGTCGCGGAGGGGTCGGAGGGGTTCCGGGCAGCCATGGTCTGCGCCTCCTGCCTCATGCCGTGGCCGGCAGGACGCCGGTCTCGCGGGCCGCGTCGACGAAGATCTCCGCGGCGAGTTCCAGGTCCTCGGGGGTGTGCTCGCTGGTCACGCTGACCCGGAGCCGGGCGTCCCCGAGCGGTACGCCCGGGTAGACCACGGTCTGGCAGAACAGCCCGCGGGCGCGGACCGCCCGGCCCATCTCCATCGCCCCGCGCTCGTCGCCGATGACGAGGGGCAGGATGGCGCTCTCGGAGTTCTCCAGGTCGAACCCGGCTTCCAGCAGCCGCCCGCGCAACGTGCCGATGTTGGTCCACAGCTGCTTGACACGCTCGGGTTCCGACTCGATGACGTCGAGGGAGGCGATGAGTCCGGCGGCCACGCCGGCGGGGATGTTCGCGGCGAAGACGTAGGAGTGGGAGTAGTAGCGGAGGTACTCGACGACCTCCTCGTCGCCGACGACGAATCCGCCCATGCCGGCCAGGGCCTTGCTCATGGTGCCGAGTTCCAGGTCGACCTCGCCCTTGAGGCCGAAGTGCTCGGCCGTGCCGGAGCCGCGCGCGCCCAGTACGCCGGTGGCGTGGGCGTCGTCCACCATCACGCGGGCCCCGTAGGTGCGGGCCAGCCGGACGATCTCGGGCAGGTCGCACAGGTCGCCGTGCATGCTGAACACGCCGTCGGCGACGACGAGCAGGCCTCCCTCGGCGTCCTGGGCGCCCCGTCGGAGGATGCGCTCCAGGTCCGCCATGTCGTTGTGCTGGTAGATCCTGCGGACGGCGCCGGAGAGCCTGGCCCCGTCCAGGATGCTCATGTGGTTGAGCTTGTCGGTCACGAGCGTGTCGTAGCTCCTGACCAGCGCGGAGATGGCGCCCAGGTTCGCGGCGTAGCCGCCGGGATAGACGATGCAGGCCGGGCGCTGCTTGAAGGCGGCGAGCCGCCGTTCGAGCTCCTTGTGGAGCGTGTTGGTGCCACCGATGAACCGCGAGCCGGTGTGCGTGGCCCCGTAGGCGCGGGTGGCGTCGCAGATCGCCTCGACGACCTTCGGGTGGTTGGCGAGTCCCAGGTAGTTGTTGGACGCGAACATGAGGAACTCGCGCTCGCGGCCGGCCAGTTCGTCGTAGATGACGGCGCGGTTGCGGCACTGCGAGCGCAGCGGCATCCCGTACCAGTAGTGCTGTTCCTCCTCGCGCCTGCGCAGGTACGGGCCGAAGCTGCGGGCCTTGGCGAACAGGTCGCGGTCGCGTTCCTCGACGAAGTCCTTCATCGAGCGGCGGTCCCAGTCGTCCTCCTCTGCCACCGTCGCCGTCGGCGCCGGTGTCCGGCTCGCGGGGTGTTGCGCGGTCCGGGCGCGGAGGTGCTCGGCCAGCGTGCGCAGCGTGGTGGCGTCCACCGCGGCGGGCGTGGTGCGCGGCAGGCCGAGGGCCTCGGCGGCCTCGGTGACGACGGAGGTGAGGATGACGGAGTCGATGCCGAGTTCGCTCTCGATGTCGGCGTCGGGGTCGAGCTGGTGGCGCTGGTACTGGGTCTGGCGCAGGGCGGCGGTGACGACGGCCTCCAGGACGGTGTCTTCCGGACCTGCGGTGACCGCCGTACCCGCGGTGACCGCCGGACCCGCGGTGCCCCCGGGATCCCGGACGACCGCGGGCCCGGCCTGCGCGGCCTCCAGTTCGCCGCGCACGGCGTCGGCGAGTTCCCTGATGGTGGTGATCCCGCCGTGCAGTGCGCCGGCGCCGAGGCGGAAGCGCTCCCTGACGGCGGCCAGTACGGACTGCAGGAGGACGGAGTCGATGCCGAGCTCCGCCTCGAAGTGGCTGTCCGGCCCCAGGTGCGACTCGTCGTAGAGGGTCCGGGCCGCGACGATGTCCACCACCTGCGCGAGGATGCGCGTCGGGTCGGGCCGTTCGTCCACGGGATCCGCGAGATCTGCGCGGTGGGTCATGCGGCGCTGCCCCCTTCGTCCTGCGGCAGGTCGGGCTTCGGCAGGTCGTCCTTGCGCGGACCGTCCATGCGTGGACCGCCCCTGGGCGGATCGTCCTTGCGCGGACCGCCCTTCCGCCGGTCGTCGCTCCGCAGCCGGTCGACGAGAGCGGCGATCGCGCTGACGGACCGGAAGTTGTCCAGCGACACCTCGTGCAGCGGAACGGTGATCCGGAACTCGGTCTGCAGGAAGTGGACGAGGTCGAAGACCCCCGCCGAGTCGATGATGTTCAGTTCGGCGATCGGCGTCTGCGGCTCCAGCCCTTCGGCGTCGCCGTCCATCCAGACGTCGGCGATGTAGTCGGTGATCAGCTTCTGCGGGGTCATGGTCGTCCTTGGTCGAGTCCGCTGCACGTTTGGTCCCCTGAGTCCTCTGCGCGTTCGTGACGGCGTGACCGGGCGGGTCGAGGGCGCGGCACGCCGCCCTCGGAGGTGGCCGGGGCAGGCCCTCAGACGGGGTCGATGGCAGGCCAGGTGAGCATCGACGCCCCCCAGGTGAGGCCACCGCCGAACGCCGTGAGAAGCACCCGGTCTCCCGGCCTGAGCACACGCTCGGCGTGCGCGTGGTCGAGGGCCAGCGGTATGGAGGCGGCCGCCGTGTTGCCCACCCGGGCGATGTCGCTGACCGTGCGCTCGTACGGGATGCCGATCTCGTCGGCCAGGCGCTCGATGATGCGTTGGTTCGCCTGATGGCTGACGAGGCGGTCGACGTCGCCCGGCCGCCGTCCCGCCCGGTCCAGAACGGCCAGGGCGCACTCCCCCATGCGCCGCACGGCAAGCCGGAACACCTTCCTGCCCTGCATCGTGAAGTAGTAGTCGGCGGTTGCGGGCCCCGTGGCGGTGCCGGCCGGCGGCGGGCCACCGGCCGGCACCGTGATGAGATCCCGGCCCCAGCCGTCGCTGCGCAGCTCGAACGGGCCGAGGGCGCCCGGCTCGTCCGGGCTTCCGGCGCGCAGCACCACGGCCCCCGCGCCGTCGCCGAAGATGACCGACGTGGACCGGTCGTCCGGGTTGAGGATCCGGGAGAAGGTCTCCGCGCCGATCACCAGGGCGCGGGCGGAGACGCCCATGGCGATCAGCCCCGACGCGGTCGCGAGCGCGTACAGGAACCCGGTGCAGACCGCCGCCACGTCGTAGGCCGCCGCATGGCCGAGGCCCAGCCTGGCGGCGACCGCCGGGGCCGTGGCCGGACAGGGCCGGTCGGGTGTCGTGGTGGCCACGACGACGGTGTCGGCGTGGGGATCGCCGGAGGACTTCAGCGCCCGGGAGCCGGCGCCGACGGCCAGGTCGGAGGTGCCCATGCCGTCCGGGACGACGTAGCGCTGCCGTATCCCGGTCCGTGACCGGATCCAGGCGTCGGAGGTGTCCAGCCTCGCCGCGAGCTCGTCGTTGGTGACCAGCCGGGGCGGCAGGCAGCTCCCGATGCCGTCCAGTACGGCAGCGCGGGTCACCGGCCACCGCCGTGATGCCGGTGGCGGTGCCTGGTCTCCCGGCGAAGTCTGTGCCGACGGCAGGAATTCACGGCTGTGCTCCTCGGATGCGGTACGGCCGAATGGTTCGGGTCGTGCCGAGTCTGTGGGCCGGGGCTGACCGCCCGCTGACCGGCGGCTGACCCGGCGCAGGTCAGTCGCCGGTCAGCGGGCGGTCAGGCCGCCTGCCCAGACTGCGGTGTGACGCCGTGCACCGGCCGCGCCGGTCGACGGACCCTCTCCTGGAAAGGCGGATCACCCTCATGAGCGCCACGTACGACAAACTCGTCGATCTGCTGGTCGACCGCTTCGCGGTGGACCGTACGGAGATCGGGCCCGACGTCACCTTCCGGGACCTCGAGATGGACTCGCTGTTCCTGGTGGAGCTGGTGCTGGTGATCCAGTCCGAGTTCGGTGTGGAGTTGGACGAGGACGCGGCGGCGCCGGACGGCACCGTGGCCCAGGCGGCGGAGCTGATCGAGAGCCGGACCGCGGCCGCGGCGTCGTGAGGCCCGCACCCGCCCTCGCCGTCACCGGGCTGGGTCTCGTCACCGCGGCCGGCATCGGCGCGGACGCGACCTGGGAGCGGGTCTGCGCGGGGGTGCCGACGGCGGCGCGGAATCCGGATCTGGACGGGCTCCCGGTGGACATCTCCTGCACCGTGCCCGGTCTGGACCCGGTCCGCCACGTCGGCCGGCGCAGCCCCCTGACGCACGACCGCTTCGTCCAGCTGGGGATCGTCGCGGCCCGGGAAGCGGTCGCCTCCTCCGGGCTCGACCCGGCCGGCTGGGACGGGGCCCGGGTCGGCGTGGTCGTGGGGTGCGGGCTCGGGGGTGTCGGGACCTGGGAGGCGCAGCACCGCAGAATGCTCGGCTTGGGGCCGGAGGCGGTGTCCGCCCTGCTGGTCCCGATGCTCGTGCCGAACATGGTCGCCGGTCATCTGGCCATGGAGCTGCGCGCCACCGGCCCGAACTTCGTCACCGCCACGGCCTGCGCGTCCGGTGCCACGGCGATCGGCGCGGCCGCCCGCCTCCTGCACGACGGCACCTGCGACGTCGTGGTCACCGGCGGAGCCGAGGCGGGGGTGAGCCCGCTGATGGTGACGGGCTTCGCCCGGATGGGCGCCCTGTCCCGGCGGCTCGACGAGCCCGCGGCGGCGTCCCGTCCCTTCGACACCGACCGGGACGGCTTCGTCATCGGCGAGGGCGGCGGCATGCTCGTGCTGGAGCGGGAGGCGGACGCCAGGGCCCGCGGCGCCACGGTCCGGGCACGGCTAGCCGGCTACGGCGCGTCCGCGGACGCCCATCACATCACCGCCCCCGACCCCGAAGGCGGCGGTGTCCGGCGGGCGGTGCGGGCCGCGCTGCGGCAGGCCGGGGTGGTGCCGGCGGAGGTCGACCACGTGAACGCGCACGGCACCTCCACCCCGCTCAACGACGCGGTGGAGGCCCGCACGCTCCGCGAGCTGCTCGGCGACCGGGCGTCCGTCACCTCGGTCAAGGGCGTGCTCGGACACGCTCTGGGTGCCGCCGGGGCGATCGAGGCCGCGCTGACCGTCCTGACCGTCGAGCGCTCGACCGTGCCGCCCACGGCGAACCTGGAACGGCAGGACCCGGGCGTGGAGTTGGACGTGGTCCGCGGTGCCCCGCGCCGGCAGACGGTCCAGGTCGCGCTGACCAACTCGTTCGGCTTCGGCGGCCAGAACGCGGTGCTGGTCTTCACGTCCGCCTGAGCCCGGGGTCGCGCCCGCCCGAGCCGGGTCGCCTCCGCCCGAGCCCGGTCGCCCCCGCCCGAGCCGGGTCGTCCAGGCCCGAGCCCGGGTCGCCCGGGAGACCGGCGCCCCGCGGCACGTCCCGCGGCTGACGAACACCGCACTCCCCACAGTTCCGAGAACCGGAAGCAGGTGACGCCACCATGACCTTCACGGTCCCCGACCGCGAGCTCCGGGCGCTCGAAGACCGGGTGCGGACCGCGCTGAGGAACGCCGACGACACGGGCCTGAGCGTGCTCGGCTACGGCGAGGTCACCCTCGTCCTGAGGCTGGAGACCGAACACGGCGCGTTCGCCTGCAAGCGGCTGCCGGTCTTCCCGACGCGGGACCGCTTCGAACGCTACGAACGCACCCTCGCCGCATACCTCCAGCGGCTGCAGCACGGCGGGGTGCGGGTCGCCGAGACACGCCTGTGGCACACCTCCCTGCCCTCGGGGCGGATCGTCGGCTACTGCGTCCAACCCGCCCTGCCCGCGCGGCGTCTGTGCTCCCGCCTCCTGCACACGGAGGGCGAGGTGTGGGCCGAGAAGTTCTTCGCCCGTTTCCTCGACCAGGTCGACGGCGTCGTCGACCCGTCGCTCGGGCTGGACGCGCAGGCCTCGAACTGGGTGGACACCGACGGTGAGCTGGTCCACCTGGACGTGACGACGCCGCTCATGCGGGACGCCCGCGGCCGTGAACTGCTGGACGTCCCCCTGTTCTTCACGTCCCTGCCGTGGGCCCTGCGCGACGCGGTCCGGATCTGCACGGCCACGTCGATCTTCGACAAGTTCTACACGACGCGCGGCGTGGTCCTGGACTTCCTCGGCAACCTGCACAAGGAACGGCTGGAGAAGCTGATCCCCGGCTTCCTGGAGCAGGCCAACGCGCGTCTCGCCAGGCCCCTCACCGCCAAGGAGGTGGCGGCGTACTACCGGGGCGACGCGCGGATGTGGGAGTTCGTCCAACGGCTGCGCAGGGCGGACCGCTTCTGGCACCGCACGGTCCGCCGGCGCACCTACCCGTTCCTGCTGCCGCCCGATGTCGACCGCTGACGCCCCGCCGACGCGGTCGGTGCCGCTCCCCCGCGCGGCCGACCCGCGCCGCCCGCGGGCGGCGCCCGCGGCGTTCGCGGGGAACCGCCTCGTTCCGGACCCGGCCCGGCCGCTGCATGTGGCGCACCCGGCCGACCGGCTCACCGTCGCGGTGGTGTCCGTCGCGTGGCTGCGCGCGCAGAGTCACGCGGTGGCGGCCCGACTGGAGGCCCGGCACCTGGCGCCGGAGGAGGCGGCCCAAGCGGCCACCCTGCGCGTGCCCAGGCGCCGCTACGAGTGGCTGGCGGGCCGGCTCGCCGTGAAGCACGCCGTCTGCGCGTACCTGCGGCGGCACGGGGGCCGGGACGCCGGGACGCGTGCGGTCCGGGTCGGTGCCGTCCCGCACGGGCCGCGGGCCGGCCGGCCCGTGGTCGACGCGCCGGTCGGCGTCGGGATCTCCCACTCCGGGGACTTCGCCGTGGCCGCGTGCGCACCGCACGCCGTCGGGATCGACCTGGAGCACCGCCGCACCCTGGCGCCCCCGCTGGCCCTGCTCCTCTCCCACGAGGGGGACCCTGGCTCCCCCTGCCCGGAGGGCAGACGCCTGGCCGGAATGCCGCTGCCGCTGCGCTGGGCGTGCAAGGAGGCGGTGCTCAAGTACTACGGGTTCGGGCTGCGCGTCGACTTCCGCGAGGTCGCCCTCACCGGCCGGCACCACGACGGGGCGTTCTCCTGGCGCGCGGGCCCCGGCCTGCTGCGGCACGCTCCGACCGCGGACAACGCCGCGCCACGGACCTGGGCGGGTGAGGTCGACGGCTGCTTCCTGGCCCTTGTGTGGACGTGAACGGCCTTCCGCGGACGGGAGCGCCCTCCTGGCGTGGTGGAGCCCCCCCTCGCGCAGCGAAATCCCCCGACGCCGGAAGTGATCTGCCCCTGCGGAAGTGACCTGCCCTCCGCGGAAGTGACCTGCCCTGTGCGAAGTGAGGTGGAGGACGGCATGCTGCCGCCATCGTCCTGTCCCGCGCCGTCGCCGGCGCGGCCGTTCCCCGAGGCGCTCGACGAGGCGACGCGCTGCGCCGCGCTGAGTCCCTCGTCGCACAACTGCCAGCCGTGGGGCCTGGCCAGGGCCGTGAGCGGGCCGGCCCGTGCCGCGGCGGCCGCCTTCCTGGGCCTCGCGGAGGACGACGCCGGGCAGGCGTCCTCCCCACCCGGCGGGACCGAGTACCTGGCGCTCGCTCTGGACCGGCGCCGCCACCTCGTCGCGCTGCCCGCGCACGCCGTCGAGATGGGGGTGAGCTGCGGCGCGTACTGGCGGGTGCTGCTGCGCGCCCTGGCCGCCCAGGGCTGGGCACCGGTGCGGTCGCGCACGGCGGAGGAGCCCGGCGCCTGCCCGTTCGGGGCTGTCTGGCCCCGCGAGTGGAGCCTGCTGTGCGTGGTGGCGCTGCGGCGCGGTGCGGCCTCCGACGAGCGCGTCGCCGACCTCGCTGCAACGGCGCGGGAGCGGCGCACCAACCGCTCCCCGTACCGGACGGCTCCGCTCGATCCCGGGCTCCTCGAACACCTCGCCCGCCCCGCCCACGATGCGGAGGGCAGCGGCGGGATCGACGTCCGGCACCTCACGGACCCCACGGCGCTGGAGGCCTTCGCGGCGCTGCTCGCCCGGCACGCGGGCCGGGACTTCGCTCATCACCGTGCCTGGCGCGAGACGCACTCCTTCCTCCGCTGGAGCGAAGCCCACGCACACGGCCGCGGGGACGGCTTCACCCTCACCCAGCTGTTCGGGCCGATGTCGCGGCCGCACCACCTGGCCAGGCGCCTGGCCCTGGCGCCGTCGGCGATGCGCGTGCTGTGCCGTGCGGGGTACGACAGGCGCCTCGCCGCGGGCCTCGCGGCGCTGGCCCGCCGCTCCCCCGCCGTGGTGGCGATGGGCTTCACCGGCGTCGCCCCCGGGCCGGCCGACGTCCTGCGCGGCGGGGCGCGGCTGGTCGACCACTGGCTCCGGGCCACGCGGTCCGGCCTCGCTCTGCATCCGATCAGCGTGCTGCTGCAGCACGACGACCTGAGGCACGAGGCGCGGACCGCGCTCGGTCTCCCCGGACACACGTTCTTCCTCGCCCGGCTCGGCCGGCCCACCGTCGGCAGCCCGCCGGCCCCGCGGTGCGCCGACGCCGCGCAACACCGTCCGATATGAAAATACGAGTGCGCGGTCCGCCGCGCACTTCCACGGCCTTCCGGAAATGCACCCCGGACTTGCCCCTTGAATAAGAACGCAGGAATCCAGCCAGCCCGAAGCAGGAATCCAGCCAGCAGAAACGTCCCCTTCGGCCGGCCGCGGTCTTCTTTCTCAGACCGCTTGCAGAGCACTATGGAAGCGCCCCGAGAAGCGCCGCACAACCTTACCGGCGTCACTGCTCGCATGCTAATGTGAGGCGCCTCAAGTAAACGGGGAAATGATGCACATGACCCAGTGCTTATTGACGCTTCAACCTCCTTTCATCCGGCCCGGAACTCCTCGCGTCGCCGCCCGGCGGGCCCCCCGGGGCCGCCGGTGAGCATGCACGTAGTCGTCTACTGCGACGAGGCGATCATGGGCGCCGGCCTGTCCGCCCTTCTACGACAGCACCACCTCGACGTGCGGGTGGAGACCTCGCTGGACCGCACACGCAGGGCGGCCGTCGAGTCCCGTCCCGACGCGATCATCGTCGTCGCTCCGGTGCTCACCGTCGACGACAGGTGCGAACTCGCCGAACTCTCCCGCCTGAGCCGGGTCATCCTGCTCAGCACCGCCGAGTGCGCGCACCGCGCATTCGAGGCGCTTCGGCACGGCGTGCACGCGGTGTTCTCCGTGGACAGTTCGGCCGAGGCACTCATCCACATCATCACGACAGTGGTGCAGGGAAATTCCCTCGTGGCACCGCTGGCCGCCCGCACATCACTCGGAAGGCAATTCGAGAAGAAACCGGCACCACCCATGGGGCAAGTAGTCGAAAGATTCACCCCACGGGAAAGAGAAATCCTTCTCCTGTTGACCCGGGGAATATCCAACGCCGAAATCGCGCAGAAACTCTCGGTGTCCAAGGCGACGGTGCGCACGCACGTCCACAACGTGCTGCGCAAGATGGGCACGTCCACCCGCGCCCAGGCCGTCGCCGTCGCCTACCAGACGGGGCTGGTCGACGCGATCGCGTCCCCGGTCCGGCAGGCGAACGCGACGGGCGCCGACTGACCGGTCTCCCGGTCCGGGCCGCGCCGTCAGCAGGCGGCCCGGTAACCGGACCCGACGCGGTCGCCGACCACCTCGTCCACCACCTCGGCCATCGTGCCGAAGTCGGCCGCCAGCCCCCGGAAGACCTCCGAGCCCATGTCCCGCTCGAAATCCACCCGGCTGCGGACCTCGACGACCTCGACGTAGTGGAACGGCGCCTGCGGGTCCGCCGACACCCGCTGAACGCTGAAGGACAGCACACTGGGCAGTTCGGGGCATGCGGCGTAGTCGACGTGCCGCACCCAGTCCTCGAAACGGGCGGGATCGGTCTGCGCCCGCAGCCGGATGCGGTGGATGATCAGGGGCACGGTGGTCTCCCGTCCTTCGTACGGCGTCAGCGGCGCACGCCGGCGCGCCGGCCGCCGAGTCCCAGCGCACGAGCGATGTTGTTCTTCTGGATCTCGTTCGTCCCGGAGAAGATCCGGGCGGGTACGGCGTCGCACAGCAGGGTGTGGGACTCGCCGTCGAGGACGCCGAGCGCGCCGCGGAGCTGGACGGCGTCCAGGCCGAGCTGCACCGCCGCCTCGCTCACCGCCAGCTTCGCCAGCGCGGGGCCGACCTCGTCGTCACTGCCGTCCGCCAGGGCCCTGGCGGCCTTGTAGAGCATCAGCCGCGCGGACTCGTACCGCAGCATCATGTCCACGACCCGGTGGCCGACGGCCTGGAAGGAGCCGATTGCGGCGTCGAACTGCCGACGCTCCCGCACGTGCTCCACGGTGTCGTCCAGGACCCGCTTCATCGCCCCCAGATAGGCCGCGAACAGGCACGTCCGCTCCCACCTCATGGACGACGCGAAGACGGCGGCACCCGATCCCTCCGCGCCGAGCACCTGGTCGGCGGGCACCCCGCAGTCCTCGAAGTGGACGTCGGCCATGGGGGACCCGCGCAGCCCGGCCTTCTCGTAGCGGCGGCCGACGCTCAGCCCGGGCGTCCCGGCCTCGACGAGGAACGTGGTCAGGCCGAAGAAGCCTCCGCCCGGGACGGTGGCGGCCTGCACCACGAAGACATCGGCGACGGGCGCGTTGGTGATGAAGCACTTGGACCCGTTCAGTACGTAGCGTCCGCCGTCCCGCGTGGCACGGGTGCGCAGACGCAGCGCGTCCGATCCGGCTTCCGGCTCGGTGACGCCGTGCGCCGCGATCCGCTCCCCCGAGGCGAGGGCGGGCAGCCAGCGGTGCTTCTGTTCCTCGGTGCCGAACTCGACCACCGGCATCACGGCGGCGAACAGGTGCGCCGCCACCGAGAAGACGAACCCGGTGTCGGTGCAGCCCTGCCCGAGCGCCTCCGTCATCGCCGCGGCGGAGACGGCGTCCAGGCCGCTGCCGCCGTACGCGACGGGGACGGTGCTGCCGACCAGCCCCTGCTTGCCGGCCAGCCGCCAGCGCCGCCGGAAGTCTTCCGGGTCGAACTCGGGCGGGGCGGTGAGTTCACCCCCCGCGAAGCGCACGACCATGTCGCGCATCTCCCCGGTCTCCGCGTCGAAGTCGAAGTTCATCGCGGTCCGTCCTTCGCTTCCTCGATCAACAGGTGGTAGTTGATGCCGCCGGTGCCGAAGGAGCTCACGGCGGCACGCCGCGGCCGCCCCGACACCGGCTCCCAGGGCGCCGCAGCCGTGGCGACGCGTGCGGGGATGCTCTCCAGCTCCCGTACCAGCTCCGGGTTCAGCGTGCGGAGATTGGCGTTCGGCGGGAGGGTCCGGGCCCTGAGGGCCTGTACGACGCGCAGGAGCCCCGCGCCGCCCGCGGCGGCGAAGGTGTGGCCGAAGAACGACTTGGCCGACCCGATGTGCAGCGGGCGGCCGCGCCGCCCCCCGCCGTACACCCGGGCCGCCGCCGTCACCTCCACGCGGTCGCCGACGCGGGTGCCGGTGCCGTGGGCCTCCAGGTAGTCGACGTCGCCGGGTTCGAAGTCGACCTGCTCGAAGGCCCGCCCGATGGCGCGTGCCTGGCCGTCGGCATCCGGTGCGATGAGGGACTTTGCGTCGTTGGACGCGCCGACGGCACGCAGCACCGCGACCACGGGATCGCCGTCACGCACCGCGTCCCGGTAGCGCCTGAGCAGGAACAGGGCGCAGCCGTCGCCCGGGGTGAACCCGTCGGCGCGGACGTCGAAGGGGGTGATCCGTTCGTGCGAGAGCAACCCCAGCCCCGAGCAGAGCACCATGTCGCGGGCGTTGCAGGGCAGTTCCACGCCGCCGGCGACGGCGTAGTCCGCGCTGCCCGACCGCAGGCGGTTCACCGCCACGTCGAGGGCGGCCAGCGACGACGCGCACGCCGCCTCCACGGCCACCGGCACGGCGGACAGCCCGTGTTCGTTCGCCAGCAGCGCGGCCACGCCGCCGGCGAGAGCGCCGTCGAGAGCCGCCGGGGAATCCACGTCCGGCGGCTCGCCGCAGGACTCGCGGACCAGCTTGAGCACGGCCCGCACCTCGTCCGCCGAGAGGTGGCCGAGCGCGCCCAGTCCGCCCACCTCGGCCTCGTACTCGTCGAGGCAGAGCCTCGCGTTGAGGTAACGCTCCCGGGACAGGCCGAGGTTGCTGCCGACGGCGACCAGGCCGGTGCCGGTCAGCGTGCCCGGCGCACGGCCGGACCCGGCGAACAGCTCGCTGGCGACAGCCAGCGTCAGCCGCTGGGCGGCGTCCATGGCCGCGTAGCGCCGGGGCGGTACGCGCAGGCCGGGCGGCGGCTCCTGAGGCACCGGCACCGGGGCGCCGTGGTCGGTGTAGGTGTGCGACAGGCTGAGCACATCCGGGACGTGGTACTGCCCCCGGTCGAGCAGCGCCTCGGGCAGCGGCCCGATACGGTCCCGTCCGGAGAGCATGACCTGCCAGAAGGCGTCGGCGTCACACGCCCCGGCGAACCGTCCGGCGAAACCGACCACCGCGACGGGTTCGGCGGCGCGGGCCACCACGGAAGCGGGTTGGGCGGCGCGGGCCGCCAACGACGCCCGTTGGGCCGCGCGGTCCGCCAACGGCGCGGGTTCGGCGGCGCAGGCCACCACCGGCACGGGTTCGGCAGCGCAGGCCACCACCGACACGGGTTCAGCGGCGCAGGCCGCCACGGGGGCGGCAAACGGGCGCGCGGTCGCCTCGGGTTCGGGCGTAGAAGCCGCTGCCGGCTCAGCAGCAGCACCGGCATCCGGCCCGGGATCAGCCGTACCGGCCCCCGCCGACGCAGCAGCCCGGCCGACGCCGGCCACCGGCTCAGCGGCAGCCGCGGTTCCACCAGCGCCCATGGAGTCAGCCGCACAAGCCTCCGCCGACGCGGCGGCCCCCCAGCTGGGCACGTCGTGCGCGGCCGTGTCGGACAGGTGCTCCTCCAGGATCAGGTGGCACAGCGTCCCGGTGAGGGACGTGGCGCTGACCGCGGCCCTGCGGGGCGCACCGTCCGCCGGTGCGGGCCAGGGTTCCGCCGCCCGGGGGACACGGAACGGCGCGGGCAGGGCGCCCGACATGGCGGAGCGGTCGCCCGCTGGTCCCGCCTGCGGGCTCAGCGGCGGCAGCGTGCGGTGGTGGAGCGCCAACGCGACCTTGGTGACGCTGGCGAGCCCGGAGTTCGCGAAGGTGTGCCCCAGCCGGTCCCGGGCGCTGCCGAGCGCCACGGAACCGGGGGCCGCCTCCGCGAACAGCGCGGCCAGCGCGTCGAGTTCGGCCCTGGTCTCGGCGCCCACCCCGTAGCCGGCGCACTCGACGTACTGCACCGAGGCGGGGGGTGTACCGACCCTCCGGTGACCGGCCTCGGCTGCCGCACGGCGCGGCCTCGATGCCGTGGGATAGCGGAAGACGCCGGGGCGCGCGTCGTGGTGGAGCGAGCAGTCGCGGATCGTCGCGTAGACGCGGTCGCCGTCGCGCAGCGCCGACGACAGCCGCTTCAGCAGCACCGCACCGACGCCCTCACCGGGCACGAAGCCCGTGCCGTCCGGGTCGAGGGGCCGGGCGGGAAACGCCTGGAGCCCCTTCGCCGCCAGCGCGCGGGAGAGGAAGCGGCCCTCCCATTGCTGGCCCGCGAGCACCAGGACGGCGTCCGAGACGCCGCCGAGCAGGCTGTCGACCGCGAGGGCGAGCCCCAGATGGGAGGTGACGTCGGCGGACTCCAGGGCGAGGGTGCGCCCACTCAGTTTGAAGGCGGACGCCACCCGCGCCGGGATGGTGCTGGCCATCTCGCCGACCCGGTCGTGCGGCGACGCGCCGTAGCGCCGCGACAGCGCCGCGCGGAACTCCTCCGCCGCCCGGGCCGCGGTGTCCCGACCGAAGCCGCCGGACTCCGGCCCGGACAGCACCCGCCGCAGGTCGCGGGCGTACCGACTGCCCTCGACGCGCAGGGCGTTGGCGTACTGACGGTCGAGGCCGAAGCAGGTGCCGACGATCACGTCGGTGCGGTCGGTCGGCAGCGCCCGCCGCGGGTGTCCCGCGTCGTCGAGGCACTGGCGCGCCGCCTCCAGCACGAGGAGCTGCATCCGGGCCAGAGACCTCGCCTGTGCGGGCGGAATGCCGAACCGGGCGACGTCGACGGTGACATCGGACAGTGCCCGTGCGGCGCCCGGATCCGGCTGCTCCCGGGCCGTGAGCAGCCGCCAGTAGGCGTCGGCACCGCGCGCGTGAGGGTAGAGCGCGGCGATGCCCACGAGGGCGACCGGCTCTCGCCGCGCGGTACCGCCGTCCGGGCCGGTACAGGGCGGCGGCCCGGTGCGGGGGGCCGGGCCGGTGCCGGTGTCCGGCGTGGGGCGCATCTCGGAGGGCTCCTCTTCCTGGATGGCCGTTTCCCCGGCTTCCGCGGTGGCCGGCTCCCCGGCGGTCGCGTCGGTCCTCGCCAGGGCTTCGTCGGCGGTCACGACCCGCCCCGCCCGGTCGTCAGACCGCCAGCAGGCCGTCACGGCCCGGTTCCCGGCGCAGGCGCCCCACGGCGGCGGGATGGCTCAGCACGGGGTCCTGAGCGAGGATCTCGGCGTGCAGGCGTTGCATCCGCGCACCCGGCAGAATGCCCAGTTCCTCGTCGAACCGCTGCCGGGTGCGGCGGAACAGCTCCAGGGCGTCGCCCTGCCGCCCCGACCGGTAGAGAGCGAGCATGAGCAGCTCGCAGAAGTGCTCCCGGAGCGGATACCGGGCCACCAGTCGCCGCAGCTCGGCGACCGCCTGTGGTTCGTCGCCGAGCGCCAGCCTGGCGCCGGCCAGTTGCTCCCAGGCCGTCAGCCGGCGCTCCTCGAACAGCACCGCCGCGCTCCGGCAGCGCAGGCCCTCCCCCGCGTCGAGCAGCGCCGGTCCGCGCCACAGGCACAAGGCGGCCTCCAGCAGCCGCAGGGCCCTGTCGGGGGCGGTGGGCAGCGTCCTCGCCCCCTGGGAGGCCAGATCGAGGAACCGGTTGCCGTCGACGCAGTCGCGCGGCACGTCCAGCAGGTAGCCGTTGGACACCGCCCGCAGCACGCTCGTCTCGCGCCCCCCGTCCCGCCCGGGCCGGTCCAGCAGCCTGCGGACACGGGTGGCGTGGGCCTGCAGGGCGTTGCGGGGGTTGCCGAGCGGATGGCCCGACCACAGCTCCTCGGCGAGTTCGAGATGCGAGATGGCGCGGCCCGCCTCCAGCGCGAGCGTCGTGAGCATGGCCCGGACCTTGCCCGCCCGGACCTCGTACGTCCGTTCCCCGACGGTGACGGACACCGGGCCGAGAATATTGATCTGCACAGAAGTTCCCCCACATGTTGAACCCGCACAGGAATCCGCACCGGGACATCCGCGATTGCCCCGCCACGCCGACAGGACGCGCTGGCGGCCCTCCCCCGGCCCATGTCCCCGGATACGTCCGTCAATGCGGAAGCCGGAATGCGACGCCCTGTCCGCCGACCATTCTCACAGCCTGCCCGATCGACGTCATCAGCCCACTGATCTGCTTTCTCCTGAACGGAAGTCGGAATGCCCGGGGCCGCGTCATCCTTTCGTTCGGATCCAGCAGCCGACGGAAAGCGGCGCCGCGACGGCGTAGAAGGCCTGCTCGGCCACGCCGGCCCGGCGGCGCGGGCCGGCGTACGGACGTCGAGTCCCGACCGGGCGGACGGCGCGAGCCCGCCCGCGGTGCGCCGTACGCACAGCCGGGTGAAGCGCTCCAGCGCCTCGGCCGTCGGCACCCGGGCGGCCGGTTCCCTCGCGTACGCCGACAGCGCCTTCGCAAGCAGCGCGGCCACGGCCCCGGGGCGAGAGGGCCCGGTCGGGTCCCGGCGCCCCCGCGGACCACTCAGCCGCGAAGACGGGACATCGCCGGGTCGAACAGCGGTTCCTCGGCCACGACCGCTTCGACGCGCTGGTCGAAGTAGCCGATGTGCACGGTGGTGCCGGGGTCGGTGAGTTCCGTCGGCAGCCAGGCGTAGGCGATCCCCTTGCCGATCGTGTAGCCGTAGGCGGCGCTGGTGACATGGCCGACCGGGCGGTCGCCGTCGTAGACCGGCTCCTTGCCCATGACGACCGCCCGCGGGTCGTCGATGGTGAGGCAGGTCAGCTTCCGCCGTACGTCGGCCTTGCGCCGTTCCAAGGCCGCCTTGCCGATGAAGTCGTCCTTGTCGGCCTTGACGGCGAAGCCGACCCCGGCCTCGTAGGGGTCGTGCTCGTAGGTCATGTCGGTGCCGAAGGAGCGGTACCCCTTCTCCAGGCGGAGACTGTTGAAGGCGCCCCGGCCGGCCGCGATGCCGCCCAGCGGCCTGGCCGCCCGCCACAGGGTGTCCCACAGCTTCCGGCCCAGGTCGGCGGTGGTGTACAGCTCCCAGCCGAGTTCGCCGACGTACGACAGGCGCATCGCGGTGACGGGGACGGAGCCGATGTGGGCGCGCCGGGCGCGGAAGTACTTCAGGCCGGCCGCCGAGAAGTCGGCGTCGGTGAGCGGCTGGAGCACCTCGCGGGCGAGCGGTCCCCACAGGCCGATGCAGCAGGTGCCGGGGGTGATGTCGCGCACCTGGACCGTGCCGTCGGCGGGGAGGTGGCGGGTGAACCAGTCGAGGTCCAGGTTGCCGTTGGCGCCGACCTGGAAGAGGTCGGGGGCCAGCCGGGCGACGGTGATGTCGCTGCGGATGCCGCCGTCGTGGTCGAGGAGCAGGGTGTACGTCACCGAGCCGACGGACTTGGCGACCTTGCCGGTGCACAGCCGCTCGAGGAAGTCGGCGGCGCCGCGCCCGCTGACCTCGAGCCGCTTGAGGGCCGTCATGTCGTACATCGCGACGGTCTCACGGGTGGTCTGTGCCTCGGCGCCGACGACGGGCGACCAGTAGCGTGCGGCCCACTCGTTGGGCGTGGGGAGGGAACGGCCTTCGACCAGGTTCGCGTTGGCCTCGTACCACTGGGGGCGCTCCCAGCCGTTCGCCTCCAGGAAGAAGGCGCCCAGCTCCTGCTGGCGGGCGTGGAACGGGCTCGTGCGGATCGGGCGCGGGTCCCCGGACGGCTGCAGCGGGTGCAGGATGTCGTACACCTCGACGAAGTTCTGGCAGTCGCGGGCCAGCACGTACTCCGGGGAGAGCTGGTGCGGCTCGAAGCGGTTGACGTCGCACTCGTGCAGGTCGAAGGAGGAGCAGTGGCCGTCGACCAGCCATTCGGCCATGGCCCGTCCCACGCCCGCGGAGTGGGTGACCCAGACGGCCTCGGCGACCCAGAAGCCCTTCACGTCCGGGGATTCACCGAGGAGGGGCAGGCCGTCGGTGGTGAAGGAGAACAGGCCGTTGATGCCCTCCTCGACCTTGGCGTCCTTCGTCGCGGGGAGCAGTGACTGGGTCTCCGTCCAGGCGTCCGCGAAGTCGTCCTCGGTGAACTTCAGCACGGACGGCATCCCGTCGGCCTCGTCCACGGACAGGATGTCGTCGGCGGAGACCGGCATCGGACGGTGGCCGTAGTAGCCGATGCCCAGGCCGTCGAAGCGGTCCCGGTAGTAGAGGTCGGCGTCCTGGTGGCGCAGGATCGGGCGCACCGCCTCCCGGGTCTGGCCCGCCAGGGCCGGTACCGGGCCGGTCCAGGCCAGTTGGTGGGCGAGCGGGGTCAGCGGGAGGTTCATGCCGACCATGCGGGCGATCCTCGGGCCCCAGATGCCGGCGCAGCACACGACGACGTCGGCGGGGATCTCGCCCTGGTCGGTAAGGACGCCGGTGACCCGGCCGTCGGCCCGGAGGACGTCGAGGACTTCGTGGCGGGCGAGGAAGCGTACGCCGCGCTCGGTGGCCCGGCGGATCTGCGCCTCGACGGCGAGGACGGCCTTCGCGAGGCCGTCCGTCGGGACGAGGAGGCCGGCGAGGACCTTGTCCGGGTTCACCAGTGGGTGCTCTGCGACGCACTCCTCGGCGCTCAGCAGCCGGCCCTCGATGCCCCAGGAGGTGAGCCAGCCGTGGCGGCGGTGGAGTTCCGTGACGCGCTCCGGGGTGGTCGCCACCTCGAGGCCGCCGACCTGCAGGAAGCAGGGCTGTCCGTCGACGTCGAGGGAGCAGAACTTCTCGACGGTGTAGCGGGCCAGCTCGGTCATGGTCTTGGAGGGGTTGGTCTGGAAGACCAGGCCCGGGGCGTGCGAGGACGATCCCCCGGTGGCGGGGAGCGGGCCCTGGTCGACCACGGTCACTTCGGTCCAGCCGCGTGCGGAGATCTCGTCCGCGAGTGCCGCTCCCACGACGCCCGCTCCGATGATCACCACTCGGGGTCCCGTCATCGCCGCACCTCCGGATTCAGAACCGGTCGAGTTGCCTTCTACGCAACATGATTCAGGTTGCGCAACTCAATGTGCCTGTCTCGGGGAGAGGGTGTCAAGGGGTCCGTGACGTCGGGGAACAGCACGAAACACGGCAACGCCCGGCGGGCGGTGCACACGGGTGCGCACCGCCCGCCGGGCGTGTTCGACCGGCCCCTTCGGCTCTGTGCTACTTGAGCCAGGCGTCGACCTTGTCGGGGTGGGCGTCGACCCACTTCTTCGCCGCTGCCTCGGCGCTCATCTTGTCGTTCGCGATGTACTTCGCCACAAGGTTCTGGTCGTCGTTGGTCCAGTTGAAGTTCTTCACCAGGTTGTAGGCGGGACTGCCGGAATCCGCGAACTTCTTACTGACGATCTTGTCAAGGTCGTCGACCGCGTAGTCACAGGCGACCTTCTGCGGGTCGGCGTCACACCCCTTCGTGTACGCGGGGAGGTTCACTCTGACGAGAGGCATCTCCGCGAGGAACCACTGCGGTTCGTAGAAGTACCCGAGCAGCGGCGTTTTCTTGGCCTCGGCCTGGCGGAACGCCTGGATCAGCGCGGGCTCGCTGCCTGCCTGTACGACCTTGAAATCGAGCTTGAGGTTCTTCACCAGCGCCGCGTCGTAACTCACGTACGACGGGTCGCCGTCCAGCAGTTGCCCCTTGCCGCCGGATTCCGACGTCTTGAACAGGGAGGCGTACTTGTCGAGGTTCTTCCAGTCGGTGATGTCCGGATACTTCTTCGCCATCCACGGCGGTACGTACCAGCCGATCTGCCCCTTGTTGCCCGTCAGGCCCGCCTCCACGGCGACCTTCTGCTGGGTGATGTACTTCTTCTTCAGGTCGTCGTGAGCCCAGTTCTCCACGATCGCGTCCACCTCGCCGGTGCCGAAGCCCTGCCAGGCGATCTCTTCCTTCAGGTTCTTCTTGTTGACCGTACAGCCCAGTTTTTTCTCGGCCACGTAGGCGACAACCGCCGCATTGGCCTCGTAGCCCACCCACGGGTTGACCGCGAGGTTGAACGTGCCGCACTTGGCGGAGCTGCCCGAGCTGTCCGAACCCGAGGAACTCTCGCCGACCTTCGCCCCTCCGCACGCGGTGAGGGTGAGGCCGAGGAGGGCCAGGCCGGCCGCGCCGGCTCGCCAGTGTCTTGCCATGGTCTCCTGCTCCTTAAGCGCTCGCGCGTCGCGCCGCTGCCTGAGTGATCCGGTCGAACATGACTCCGAGCAGTACGATGGCGAGCCCTGCCGCCAGCCCCTTGCCGTACAGCTCTCCCTGCGAGAATCCGGCCACGACGTCGTAGCCGAGGGCGCCCGCACCTACCAGGCCGCCCACAACAACCATCGACAGCACGTAGATCAGGCCCTGGTTGGTCGCGAGCGTCAGGGCACCGCGTGACATCGGCAGTTGAACCTTGGTGATGATCTGCCAGGTGTTGCACCCGGCGGAGGTGGCCGCTTCGACGGTGGTCTCGGGCACTGCCCGCACCCCGTCCGCGATGATCTTGATGGCGACCGGCGCCGCGTAGACGACGGCGGCGACGATGGCCGTGAACCGTGTCGCGCCGAACAGCGCGAGGAACGGCACGAGATAGACGAACGGCGGCATGACCTGCGCCGCGTCCAGGCTGGGCCGCAGCACCCGGTCCACGAGCGGGCTGCGGCCCATCCACACCCCGAAGACGACACCGAGCACCATCACGAGCACGGTCGCGACGAGGGTCGACGCCAACGTCGTCATGCTGTCCGACCACATGCCCGTGCCGACCAGCAGCCCCACGCACACGGCCGTGACGGCCCCGGCGCGCCCGCCGCCGAACACCACGCCGAGCCCGATCAGCACCGCACCGACGAGCCACCACGGCGAGTCGGTGAGCAGCGACTGGAACGGGTTGAGCAGGCCGTTGGTGATGGCGTCACGCAAGGTGTTGGTGAGCCCGGAAAGGTGGTCCTGCGCCCAGGTGGTCGCCGTGTCCGCTGCTCTCGCGATGGAGCTGCCGGTGTCACCCTCGCCCGGGAACTCCGCCGCCCACACGTAGGTGTGCGACATGTAGACGAGAACAGCCGTGACCACCCCGCCCGCGGCCAGCAGCGGCCGCCGCCAGGCGCGGAAGCGGCCGCCCGAGCGCCGGGCCGCCTCCTCACGTCCGCTCGCCGCGGTGGTGACCCGGTCGAGAACGATCGCCATGACGACGATGGCCAGGCCCGCGTTGAAAGCCGTGCCCACGTCGAGCGACTCCAGTGCCTGGACGACGGTCTTGCCGAGACCGGGCGCGTCGATCAGCGCGGCGATGGTGACCATGGCCAGGGCGGCCATGATGGACTGGTTGACGCCCATCACCACGGTCCGTTTCGACATGGGCAGCAGGACTTTCAGCAGCGCCTGCCACCGGGTGGCACCCAGCGAGTCGGCCGCCTCGACGGTGGTCTCCGGAACGGAGCGGATGGCGTGCGCGGTGATGCGGATCGCCGGCGGAGCCGCGTAGATCACGGTGGCGATGGTGGCGGAGGCCGGGCCGATGAGGAAGAACAGAGTCAGGGGGGCCAGGTAGACGAAGGTCGGCATCGTCTGCATGAAGTCCAGGAACGGCGTCACGATCCGGTTGAACCGGTCCGACAGCCCTGCCCACACGCCCAGCGGGATCGCGAACAGCAGCGCCACGAGGACCGCGGAGAGGGTGAGCGCCAGGGTGTCCATGCTCTCCTGCCACAGGCCCTGCAGCCCGAAGAAGACGAACCCGGCCACGGCGAGCAGCGCGACCCGCCAATTGCCCACGGCCCACGAGACGTAGCCGGTGATGCCGACGACACCGAGCCACCCGATCTGCGGGACGGGACGGCCGTCGGAGGGCTGGGCGATCAGGTCCTGGACGAAGGTCACCAGGGTGTCGATGACCAGGCGGATCTCGTTGAAGAAGTACAGGAAGAGCGGGTTGGAGTTGCGGTTCGCGCCGATCGAGTCGTTGACGTCGTTGAACCAGCGGTGCAGATCGGTGAGGTCGGCCGCGGCGAGCGTCAGCGTCTGCTTTCCGCGCAGCACGGCGAAGAGCACCAGCCAGACGACCATGATCGCGGCCAGCACCGTGCGGCGGCTGATCCCGCGCGCCCTGGCGACCGGCGGCGCGACCTGCTCCACCGTCTCCGTCTTCTCCGGTTTCTCCACGGCGACGGTCATCACATGTCGCCTTCCTGTCCGGCGACCACCGCGAGGATCTCCTCGTCGCCGACGATGCCGAGCAGCCTGCCGTCCTCGACGACCTTGACCGGCTTCTCCGCCGCGAGCACCGCCCGGGTGGCCTCCCGCACCACGACGTCCGGACCCAGCTCGGGCCCGTCCAGGGGGTCGTCGGGCTCCGCGGGGCGCATGATCCACCGCAGGGTCAGTACGTCGCCGCGCGGCACGTCCTTGACGAAGTCGCGCACGTAGTCGTCGGCCGGGGCGCCGACCAGTTCGTCGCCGGTGCCGCACTGGACCATCCTGCCGTCGCGCATGATGAGGATGCGGTCGCCCAGCTTCAGCGCCTCGGAGAGGTCGTGGGTGATGAACACCATCGTCTTGCCGACCTCGTGGTGCAGGCGGACGACCTCGCTCTGCATGTCCCGGCGGATCAGCGGGTCGAGCGCCGAGAACGGCTCGTCGAAGAGGAGCACGTCCGGATCGCCGGCCAGCGCCCGGGCGAGACCGACGCGCTGCTGCATACCGCCGGAGAGCTGATCGGGGTAGGAGTTCTCGTATCCGGCGAGGCCGACGAGTTCGACGACTTCCAGTGCCCGCCTGGTGCGCTCGGCTCTGCCCATGCCGCGGATCTCCAGCCCGAACGCCACGTTGTCGACGACCCGGCGGTGGGGCAGCAGCCCGAAGTGCTGGAACACCATGGAGAACTTGTTGCGTCGCAGTTCGCGCAGCCGCTTCGCGTCGGCGTCACGGATGTCCTCGCCCTCGAAGACGATCTCGCCGGCGGTGGGTTCGATGAGCCGGGTCAGACAGCGCACCAGGGTGGACTTGCCGGAGCCGGACAGGCCCATGACGACGAAGACCTCGCCGGGCGCGACCTCGAAGTTCACGTCGCGCACGGCGGCGGTACAGCCGGTGCGGTCCATCAGTTCCCGGCGGGTGAGCGCGCACAGTTCCGCGGAGTCCGGTACCTGGTCCGCCTTCGGCCCGAACACCTTCCACAGCTTGCGCACGGATATGACCGGCGTCGGGGCCGCGTCCTGGGGGGTGCCGCGCCGCCGGGGCGTCTCGGTCTGTGTTGGGGTCATGGTCGACCTCTTTCGGCGTTCAGCCGCGGAACCAGTGCTGCGGCCTGGGTCGGATGTTCTGCCAGATGTGCTTGGGCTCTCGGTACTCGTCCAGGCCGGTCGGTCCCAGCTCCCGGCCCACGCCGGAGTGCCCGAACCCACCCCATTCCGCCTGCGGCACATAGGGGTGGTAGTCGTTGATCCACACCGTGCCGTGGCGCAGCCGCCGGGCGACCCGCTGGGCCTTTCCGGCGTCCTGCGTCCACACCGCCCCGGCGAGTCCGTACTCGGTGTCGTTGGCGACGCGCACCGCGTCGTCCTCGTCGGTGAAGCGCTCCACGGTGAGCACGGGCCCGAAGGACTCCTCGTGCACCACCCGCATGTCCTGCCGGCACTCGTCGAGCACGGTGGGCGGGTAGTAGTGGCCGTTCGCCAGCGCCGGGTCACGGGGACGTTCGCCGCCGCAGCGCAGTACGGCGCCCTCGGCGAGCCCGGCCGCGACATACGCCTCGACCTTCGCCAGGTGCTGAGCGGAGATCAGCGCTCCGGTCTCCGCCTGGGGGTCGAAGGGGCCGCCGAGGCGGATCCGCCGGGCGCGGCGGACCACCTCGTCGACGAAGCGGTCGTGCAGCGAGTCCTCGACGATCAGCCGGGCGCCGGCCGAGCAGACCTGCCCGGAATGCAGGAAGACGGCCGTGAGCGCGAAGTCCACGGCCGTCTCGAAGTCGGCGTCGGCGAAGACGACGTTGGGGTTCTTGCCGCCGAGTTCCAGCGCGACCTTCTTCACGGTCGCGGCGGCGGTGGCCATGATCCGCCTGCCGGTGTCCAGGCCGCCGGTGAAGGAGACCATGTCGACGCCGGGATCCTCGGCGAGCGGTGCGCCGGCCTCGGGACCGGTTCCCAGGACGAGGTTGGCGGCGCCGGCCGGGAGCCCGGCCTCCTGCAGTGCCCTCATCAGCAGGACCGAGGAGGAGGGGGTGAGCTCGCTGGGCTTGAGGACGATCGTGTTGCCCGCGAGGAGGGCGGGGGCGACCTTCCAACTCGCCTGGAGCAGCGGGTAGTTCCAGGGGGTGATCAGGCCGCACACGCCGACCGGTTCGTACACGACGCGGCTGACGGCGTCGTCGCGGCCGGTGTCGATCACACGGCCGGCGTCGGTGCCGCCGAGCCCGCCGTAGTGGCGGAAGCAGGAGACGACGTCGGCGATGTCGTACTCGCTCTCCACCAGTCGCTTGCCGGTGTCCAGCGATTCGGCGCGGGCGAACTCCTTGGCGTCGCGCTCGAGAATGTCGGCCGTGCGCAGCAGGAGCGCGCCGCGCTCGCGCTCGGGGGTGCGCGGCCAGGGCCCTTCGTCGAAGGCGCGGCGGGCCGCGGCGATGGCGGCCTCGGTGTCGGGACGTGTCCCTTCGGACACGGTCGCGCAGAGCGTGCCGTCAGCGGGACAGCGGATGTCCCGGTGGCCTCCGGCCACCGGTTCCCGCCATTCTCCGTCCACATACAGGTCTGCCACGTCGGGAGCCCTTCGAGCGAACTTCGTTGCGCATCGCGCACCGGATTGCTTGTGGTGGAACACTCTGGAGAATGCGGGAACGCACGTCAAGGGGTTGGGGGATGACGGTTCGGCCAAGCGTGCGACCACGAGGGCGCCTTGTTCACCGGCCGGATACAGCCGGTTTCCGCTCCAAGCCGGGAACGGAAAAGTCTGCGTTACGGCAGTCGGTCGAGCAGCGCGCGGCGCCACCGTTCGGTCTCGGCGATCTGGTTGAAGGTGAAGAGGTGCAGACCGGCGACGCCCGCCGCGGGCGCGGTGAGCGCCTCGGCACTGCGGGCGAGCAGCCGCTCGGGCGCGTAGCCGCCGGGGGCCGCGAAGCGCAGGAACCAGGAGGGGTGCCTGGTCAGGAAGCGGGTCGACTCCCCCACGCCGATCCTCGTCGCCATGGACAGCAGCTTCGCCCGCTGCACCGGCCCGGCGACGCCCACATGGAGGGGCAGGTCGATGTTCCGGCGGCGTATCCGGCCCACCCAGTCGCCCAGCACGCGCGGGTCGAAGCAGAGATTGCTGACGATGTAGGTGGCGTGCGCCCGCTTGTCCCACATGGCCTGGACGGTGAGGTCGTCGTGGAGGAGCGGATGGCTCTCGGGATAGCCGGTGATGCCGACCTCGGCGAAGGGGCTGCCCAGCTCGCCCAGCCTGCGCAGCACCGGCAGCGCCCCGTCGTAGACCCCGGCCGGTGGGTCGGCGTCGCCCGCCGGGACGAAGACGTCGTCGACGCCCGCGCCGCGGAGCCGGTCGACGACGTCCTTGAGGTGCGTGTCGTCCCGCAGCAGCCGTGCGGGCACGTGCGGGACGACGCGGTAGCCGTGCGCCGCGAGCCGGGTGGCGAGGTCGAGGGTCGGCTCCAGCCCTTTGACCGGCGACGCCGTCACGGTGACGACGACGTCGCGCGGGACATGGGCGAGAACCTTGTCCTCGGTCGCCTTCGCGGGCAGCACCTCGTAACGGACGCTGTCCAGCAGCGTGCGGAGGCCTTCGGCGCCCAACGCTTACCCGGCCTGCTTCTGGGCGTCGCGGTGGCGGTAGTACGCGGCCTGGGAGGGCGGCAGCGGTTCCTTGCCGAGAATGAGGTCCGCCGCCTTCTCCGCGATCATCATCACCGGCGCGTAGATGTTGCCGTTGGTGACGTAGGGCATCACCGACGCGTCCACCACGCGCAGGCCTTCGAGGCCGTGCACCCGCATGCTCGCCGGGTCGACGACGGCCATCTCGTCGGTGCCCATCTTGCAGGTGCAGGACGGGTGCAGGGCGGTCTCGCCCTCCTTGGCGACCCAGGCGAGGATCTCCTCGTCCGTCTCCACGGACGGTCCGGGTGAGATCTCCCCGTCGTTGTACGGGGCGAGGGCGGGCCGGCCGAGGATCCTGCGGGCCACGCGGATCGCCTCGACCCACTCGCGGCGGTCCTGCTCGGTGGACAGGTAGTTGAAGCGCAGTGCCGGGTGCTCGCGCGGGTCCCTGCTCCTGATCTTCACCGAGCCGATGGCGTCGGAGTACATGGGGCCCACGTGTACCTGGTAGCCGTGGCCGCCGGCCGGCGAGGAGCCGTCGTAACGGACCGCGACGGGCAGGAAGTGGAACATCAGGTTGGGGTAGTCCACGTCCTCGTTGCTGCGGGCGAAGCCGCCGGCCTCGAAGTGGTTGGTCGCCGCCGGCCCCTTCCTGAACAGCCACTGCAGCCCGATGAGGGGGGCACGCCACTTCGCCATGTACGGCTGCATGGAGACCGGCTGGCTGCAGGCGTACTGGACGTAGACCTCCAGGTGGTCCTGCATGTTCTCGCCGACGCCCGGGAGGTCGTGGACGACGTCGACGCCGAGGGCGCTCAGTTCCCCGGCGTTGCCGACGCCGGAGAGCTGCAGCAGCTGCGGGGAGTTGATCGCGCCGCCGCAGAGGATGACCTCCCCCGCGCGGACCTGCTGCGGGGCGCCGCGGCCGCGCCGGTACTCGACGCCGACGGCGCGCTTTCCCTCGAAGAGGACGCGGGTGACGAGGGCGCGGGTCCTGACCGTGAGGTTCGGCCGTTTCATCGCGGGCTTGAGGTACGCCTTCGAGGCGGACAGGCGCCGTCCGCGGTGGACGTTCCGGTCGAACTTGGCGAAGCCTTCCTGCCGGTAGCCGTTGACGTCGTCGGTGGGAGCGTAACCGGCTTCCTCGGTGGCCTTGAGGAAGGCGCCGAACAGCGGGTTGGTCGCCGGACCGCGTTCGAGGACGAGGGGGCCGTCGTGGCCGCGGAACTCGTCGTCCGGATCGGCCGCCAGGCAGTTCTCCATCCGCCGGAAGTACGGCAGACAGTGGGCGTAGTCCCAGGTCTCCATACCGGGGTCGGCCGCCCAGCGCTCGTAGTCCATGGGGTTGCCGCGCTGGAAGATCATGCCGTTGATGCTGCTGGAGCCGCCCAGCACCTTGCCGCGCGCGTGGTAGATGCGCCGGCCGCCCATGTGGGGCTCGGGCTCGGACTCGTACTTCCAGTCGTAGAAGCGGCTGCCGATCGGGTAGGTCAGCGCCGCGGGCATGTGGATGAAGACGTCCCACGGGTAGTCGGACCGGCCGGCCTCCAGGACCAGTACCCGGTTCGCCGGGTCCGCGGAGAGTCTGTTCGCCAGTGCGCTGCCGGCCGATCCGCCGCCGACGATGACGAAGTCGTACTGCAGGGGAGCCATGGTGCCTCGTCTCGCTCGCGCCGTCGATACGCGCGGCATGCTAGTACGGGTAGCGCCATACGCACCAGGTTGCGTGCCACGCAACTTGCCGTGCGGGTCGGCTCTGTGACGCGCGCCGCTGGTGTGGATTTTCGCTGCCCGTATAGTTGCGTTGTGAGCAACTACAGTCCAGATAACGAAACGACGGGTTCGCAGACCGGTGGGGTTCAGTCCGTCGACCGCGCCATCACCGTGCTGGAGATCCTGGCTCAGCGTGGCGACGCCGGCGTCAGCGAGGTGGCCGCCGAGATCGATGTGCACAAGTCCACCGCGTTCCGGCTGCTCGGCGCCCTGGAGGCGCGCGGCCTGGTGGAGCAGGCGGGCGAGCGCGGCAAGTACCGCCTCGGTTTCGGCATCGTGCGCCTCGCCGGCGCGGTCACTGGACGCATCGACATCACCCAGCAGAGCCGCCCGGTCTGCGAGCGTCTCGCCGAGGAGATCGGCGAGACGGTGAACCTCGCCGTGATGCAGGAGCACTACGCGATCAACCTGTACCAGGTGCGCGGCCCGGGTGCCGTCGCCGCGCACAACTGGGTCGGTCAGCTGACCCCGCTGCACGCCACCTCCAGCGGCAAGATCCTGCTGGCCCACATGCCCGCCAAGGAGCGTGCCGCGCTGCTGGCCGAGGCCGGCCTCAAGAAGATCACCCCCCGGACGCTGACCGCGAGGACGAAGCTCGAGAAGAATCTCGCCGACGCTCTCGAGCGTGGTTACGCCTGGACCCTGGAGGAGCTGGAGCTGGGGCTCCACGCCATGGCCGCACCGGTCCGCAACCGGGACGGAGAGGTCGTCGCGGCCATCAGCGCCTCCGGACCGGCGTACCGGTTCACCGAGGAGCGGATGCACGAACTCGCCCCGGTGCTGGTGAAGGGCGCGGACGAGATCAGCCATCGCATGGGCTACCTGGGCTGAGACCGTGCGCCGCCGTCGACGCCCCCGTCGGGCGCCGGGAGCCGGCCCGCCGCGAGCCGCCGCTACCGCGGCTGCCCCGTCCCCAGACGCTCCTGGACGAAGGCGTGGAACTCGGCGATGTGGTGTTCGCTGGGCACCAGGACGCCGCCCTTGGCGTACATGCGGGAGCTCATGCCCGGCTGCGTGCGCTCGCACGCGTCGAAGTCCTGCCGGTTGACGCGGTCGAAGAGCTCCACCGAGCGGCTGACGTCCTTGCCGCTCTCGACGACGTGCCTGAGGTAGAGCCAGTCGCACTCGACGATCGTGCGGTCCGCGGCGACCGGGTACATCCGGTGGAAGATCACATGGTCGGGCACGAGGTTGATGAACACCTGCGGCCTGACGGTGATCGCGTAGTAGCGGCGGTCCTGGTCCTCGGTGACCCCCGGAATGCGGTCCAGCCCCTCGGAGCCGTCGACGGTGAAGCCCCTGATCCCGGTGCCGAACTCCGCGCCGTGTCCCACGTAGTACTGGGCGGCGTAGCCGTCGGCGAACTCCGGGAGCACCTCGGTGAGTTCGGGGTGGATCGTCGCGCAGTGGTAGCACTCCATGAAGTTCTCGACGATGAGCTTCCAGTTCGCCCTGACGTCGTAGACGATCCGCCTGCCGACCTCGAGGTGGTCGATGTCGTAGTGCTCGATCGACTCGGTGTCGCCGAGACGGGCGACCACGTCCCGCACGACCTCGTCGAAGGGGGGCGGGTTCTCCGCGAGGCACACCCACACGTAGCCGAGCCATTCCCGCGTCGCCACGCCCGCCAGACCGTACTCCGTGCGGCTGACGTCGGGCATCTTGGTGAGGTTGGGCGCCGCGACGAGCTTGCCCGTCAGGTCGTACGTCCAGGCGTGGTAGGGGCACTGGAAGGCGCGCTTGACCTCGCCGGTCTCCTCCGTGCAGAGCTTGGCCCCGCGGTGCCGGCAGACGTTGAAGAAGGCGCGTACGGAGTTGTCCCGTGCGCGTGTGATCAGGATGCTCTCGCGGCCCACCTCGACGGTCTTGAAGGCGCCCGGCCTGGCCAGGTCGGCGGAGCGCACGGCGCAGAACCACATCCTTTCGAAGATGTGTTCCTGCTCCTGGGCGAAGACGCCCGGATCCGTGTAGGCGGAGCCGGGGAGGGTGGCGATCAGGCTTTCCGGAAGGCCGGTGGAGGTCACAGTCACTCCTCGCGAAACGTCGTGGATCGGTCATTCACGCGCCGGGAAGAGCGACACCGGCCGTCGTTGTGATGGAGCAACGCTGCCTGTCGGACGCGACAGCGGCACGAGATGCGGCGTCGGCGCCGTCAGGACGCCGCGGCGGCGAGCTGCTTGCGCCAGCGCGTGAACAGCCGCGGCTGGTTCATCCCGAGCACGGCGACCGGGTGCCCGGCGCGCCGGTAGACGGCCAGGACGTCGCGGTCGTCCGGGGCGCCTTCCTCGATCGTCACGCTGTCGGCGCCGGCCGCGTGACCGGCGAACTGGATCTTCACGCCGTACTGGTCCGACCAGAAGTACGGCGGCCGGGGCACGGCCGGTTCCACCGCGCCGCCCGCGAGCAGCGCGGCCACGGCCGCGTCGGGGCGCTCCCGCGCGCCGGTCCAGTGCTCGACGCGGCGGTGGACGCCCGAGCGGGGGTCGTACCAGTTGGCGCAGTCGCCGACCGCGACCACTCCGGCCAGGCCGGTGCGGCCGTCGGCGCCGCACTTGACGCCGTTGTCGAGGGCGACACCGGAGCCTTCCAGCCAGTCCACGCACGGGCGTGCGCCGACGCCCACGACGACGATGTCGGCGGGGACGGTCCGGCCGTCCTCGAGCTGGACGGCGTCCACCCTCCCCCGGACTCCGTCCCGGGGGACCCCCGTCTCGCTTCGCTCCTCGCCGCTCAGCCCCTTGACGCCCACGCCGCACAACAGACGTACGCCGTGGTCCGCGTGGAGGGCGGAGACGATGCCGCCCATGGTCTCGCCGAGCGGTCCGGCCAGCGGTGTGGGCGCCGCCTCGACGACCGTCACGTCGAGGCCGAGGGCGTAGGCGGTGGAGGCGACCTCGGCGCCGATGAATCCGCCGCCGATCACCACCAGCCGTCCGCCCAGGGCCAGTTCGTCCCGCAAGGCGCGGGCGTCGTCCAGGGTGCGCAGGGTGTGCACGCCGGCCAGGCCGTCCGTGCCCGGCAGCGGCCGCGCGGCCGCGCCGGTCGCGATGACGATGCCGTCGGCCCTCACCTCCCGGCCGTCGGCGAGCCGCACGGCGCGGCGCCCCGGGTCGAGGCCGGCGGCGCGGGTTCCGAGCAGCCACTCCGCCCGCAGATCCTCGTCGTCCGACTCCAACGCGAGGTCGGCTTCGCCGAGGTCGCCGGCCAGGAACTCCTTGGACAGGGGCGGCCTGTCGTACGGGCGGTGGAGTTCGTCGCCGATGACGACGAGCCGCCCGTCGTAGCCCTGCTTCCGCAGTGAGCGCGCCGCCGACAGACCGGCCAGCGAGGCACCCACCACGGCCACTGTCCTCACGCGGGACCCCCGGTGAGCCGGGCGGCCACGCAGGGCGGCAGGTTGGGGGCATCCGTGGACAGCCGGACGTAGATCATGCCGTCCTCGACGTGGACCTCGTGCGTGCGCACCGGGCGCTTGGCCGGCGGAGCGTCGACGGCTCCGGTCCGCAGGTCGAACTTCGAGGCGTGCAGCGGGCATTCCACCTCGCAGCCCTCCAGCCAGCCGTCGGCGAGCGAGGCGTCCTGATGGGTGCAGGTGTCGTCGATGGCGAAGACCTCGCCGTCATCGGTGTGGAACACCGAAACCGGCGGATCGATGTCGAGCCGGTAGGCCTCGCCTCGGGGCAGGTCCACGAGACGGCACGCGGGAATCATCATGACACCTCGGTGCGTATAGCGAAACGGATTGCGTTGAACGCAACGTCAGTTTGGGGGCGGCCGCAAACCCTTGTCAAGGAGTCCACAGGACGGGCCGACACCCGCTTGGATGTTGCTTTTTGCGCAACAGATTGCGAAACATGCAACGAACGGCACGGCGTAACCCTCTCCGGGCAGGGGCGTCCGCGCGGTGCGCCGGCCCTCACAGCACCACCACGGAGCGCAGCACGTCACCGCGGTGCATCTTCTCGAAGGCCTCCTCCACGTCTCCGAGGCCGATCGTCTCGGAGACGAAGGCGTCCAGGTCGAAACGCCCTCCCAGGTACAGGTCGATGAGCGCCGGGAAGTCGCGCGAGGGCAGGCAGTCGCCGTACCAGCTGGACTTCAGGGCGCCGCCACGCCCGAAGACGTCGAGCAACGGCAGCTCCACCTTCGTCTCCGGGGTGGGCACGCCGACGAGCACGACCGTGCCGGCGAGGTCGCGGGCGTAGAAGGCCTGCCGGTACGTCTCGGGGCGGCCGACCGCCTCGACGACCACGTCCGCGCCGAAGCCGCCGGTCAGCTCGCGCACGGCCGCCACGACATCGCCCTCGGCGCCGTCGACCGTGTGGGTGGCCCCCATGCCCATGGCCCGGTCCAGCTTTCGCCGGTCGATGTCGACGGCGATGACCTTGGTCGCGCCGGCGAGCCTCGCACCGGCGACGGCGGCCATTCCGACCCCGCCGCAGCCGATGACGGCGACGGTGTCCCCGCGTCCGACGGCGCCGGTGTTCACGGCCGCGCCGAAGCCCGCCATGACACCGCATCCGAGCAGGCCCGCGGCGGTCGCCGGGGCCGTCGGGTCCACCTTGGTGCACTGTCCCGCCGCGACCAGCGTCTTCTCCGCGAAGGCGCCGATGCCGAGTGCGGGTGAGAGCGGAGTGCCGTCGAGCAGCGTCATCGGCTGCGTCGCGTTGTGGGTGGCGAAGCAGTACCAGGGCTTGCCCTTGCTGCAGGCCCGGCACTGACCGCAGACCGCACGCCAGTTGAGGATGACGAAGTCACCCGGCTCGATGCCGGTGACCCCCTCCCCGACGGCCTCGACGCGGCCCGCCGCCTCGTGCCCCAGAAGGAAGGGGAAGTCGTCGTTGATGCCGCCCTCCCGGTAGTGGAGATCGGTATGGCAGACACCGCACGCCTCGATCCTCACCAGCGCCTCGCCCGGTCCCGGGTCGGGGACGACGATCGTTTCGACGGAGACCGGGGCGCCCTTCTTCCGGGCGACGACGGCACGCACCTCGTGGGCCATGGGTTACTCCTCGCGCGGGAACTCGCGGATACGCGTTGCCTCATTCGATACACGCACCGCTATACGCAACTGAGCATCGAGGAGGGCAGGACGAGGGTCAAGAGGTCGGCCGGGCCGTTTCCGCCGGGGCGGACCGTGACCGGCGAGTCCGGCGCAGACGAGGAGGAGCCGCATCCCTGTGGACGCGGCTCCTCACATGCGCCCGCGTGCGGGCGGGTGGGCGCGGTGGCCTCCTCGGCCCGGACGGCCGTGGCCGTCATGGCCGGCCGCTTCGCCCCGGTGTTCTCCCGCGGGCGGGGGAACTCGTACTGCTTCTCCGAGGCCGTGCCGCAGCGCATCCGCGCGCGACTCCCGGAACAGGGCGGGAACCCGGGGTCGTCGGTGCTCGTGCCGTCGAGGCGGTTCAACTTCTCCTCGGCCGCCCTCTCTCCGCCGGCCGGCCGTCGACGCCCCGCTCCCCCTCCTCAAGGCGCGTCGGACGGCGAGATGGACCACCTCCCCGGCGTGGGCTGACGCGGAGCGGATCCCGTCCGCGTCCTGGTCCTGCTCGACCCGCGCGTCACACGCGTGACAGTCCCCGGCTCACCCGGCGCCCCGCGGTCACGGCCGCTCCCGTCAGCGCGGCGGCGACGGCCGTCCTGCGCATGGCGGTGCGTCGCCGTCCGTGCCAGCCGCCGTGCACCGCGCCCTCGCCGGGGGCGGGGACGTGCAGCGCTCCGTGGGTGGCCGGAGCCTCCTCGTGGTGGTCGAGGTGGCTCCTGTCCGTCTGCCATGCCATGGTCCGCTCCGCGATCCCGGGTGCCATCCGGGACTCTCGCACCAGGGCGCGGCCCGTGGGGCCGACCACGCGTTCGCGACGCGGGTGGCCGACGAGGTCCACGACGGCCCGGGCGACCCGCTCGGGACTGTAGACGGGGGGCATGGCGACCACCTTGCGTCCGGTGAAGTTCGCCGCCTGCTCGAAGTGCGGCGTGTCGATGGTCGCGGGCATCACCGTGCACACGTGAATGCCCTTCACCCCCTCCACCCGAAGCTGCTGCCGCAGGCTCGAACCGAGCCCTTGGACAGCGTGCTTCGACATGCTGTACGGGTGGCTGTACGGCTGGGACACGGCACCCGCGACGGACGAGATGTTGATCAGCGTGCCGGAACCCTGTTGTCTCATCACCCGCAGAGCCGCTCGGGCCCCGTGGACGTACCCCATCACGTTGACGTCCAGGACCTTGCGGAAGTCCTCCAACGGCACGTCCTCGAAACGGCCATAGGCGTTGACGGCCGCGTTGTTGACCCAGACGTCGATTCTGCCGAACTCCGCCACCGCACGCCGCGCCAGGTCCTCGACCGCCCTGACGTCCGTGGTGTCGGTCGGCACGACCAGCGTCCGCGCCCCGCGATGCTTGCGGCACTCCTGGGCGGCCGCCTCCAGCGCCTCCTCGCGGCGCGAGGCCAGCACCACGGCGCAGCCCTTGCGTGCGAAGGCCTCGGCCGTGGCCCGTCCGATCCCGCTGGACGCCCCGGTCACCACCACCACGTGATTGCGCAGTCCCATTCCGTACCTCCTCGGATCGGCCCGAGCCGAACGCTCGTGTCCGGCTCACCGCCCGCCCGAGTACCCGTAATCCCTCCGGTCGCTGCGGCCCCCGTCACCCCAGCGGCCCCGCCCATGCCACCGCGCACCGGCCCAGCGGCCCACCCGTCGCGCTTCCTCGCGCGCCCGCGGCGGCGTCGATGTTTCCGTGGACCCGTGCGGGGGGACTCGCGCGTCCGTGGTGGCGTACGCGGCGGAGCAGCGGGTGGGCTTGCCCGCGCTGCGGGCGGGCTGGGTGACGCAGACGTTCGTCCACTGGCCCTTCGGGCCGGACGACGTCCAGGCGCTGCTCCCCGACGAACTGACCGTCGACGTGTACGACGGCGCCGCCTGGGTGAGTCTCACGCCTTTCGTCATGGCGGACGTGCGCCCCGCGGTCGTACCCGCCACGGCGCCCGGACTGCCGTCGTTCGCGGAGACCAACCTGCGGACCTACGTCCGCCGCCGGACCGGGCGGGACGGGCTGTGGTTCCTGTCCATCGAGGTCGCCTTCCCCCTGATGGTGGCGGCTCGCGTGATCGGCGCGCCGTACCACCCGGGCACCCTGGGCGTCTCCTCGGCCGGGGACTCCGTCGCGTACGCGGGTTCGCGATGGGTCGGCGGGGCCTCCTACCGTCTGGTCGTCCGCCCCGGCGACCCGATCACGCCGACGGAGCGGGACGTGTGGCTGACCTCGCGCTGGCGGGCGTACACACGCGGGATCGGCGTGCTCTGGGAGACGCCCGTCGAGCACGAGCCGTGGCCGCTTGCCGACGCCGCCCTCGAGGTGCTGGAGGAGACGCTGACCGCCGCCGCGGGCCTCCCCGCCCCCATCGGCGAACCCGTGGTGCACTTCTCGGAGGGAGTCAGGCATGTACGCCTGGGGGTCTCCCGGCCCTGCGCCCCGGAGCCGGCCCCTTCCTGATCCCGGGACGGTGCGGCCCGCTGCTGCCGACGCCCTCACGAGTCCTCCGGGGTGCGGGGACGGGCGCGTGACGCGGATCCTCCGCGGGGCCGCACGGCGGCGGCTTCGGTTCGACGGCTGGATCGCCGGCATGGGCACGTCCTCCGGGACGCGGATCGTGCTGGGGCACTGGCCAAAGTCGCCGTTCGGGCCGTTCAGCGACGTAATGCTCGAACGGGCCGACGGTGAGCGGCTGCTGCTGGCCCCCACCCGGGAGACCGCGGACTTCGTCGGCGACACCTATGCCTTCGACACCGTACGCGTCGTCCCGGTCCAGGTGCGTGCCGGCGACGGCGTGTGGACCGTCACCGCGGGGCCACTCGACCTGAGCTTCGTTCCCGGGCGCCGGGGGCTCCTGGGGCTCCTGCTGCGCGCGGTTCCCGGCGCGCTCGCCCGGCGTCCGGCGTGGAGCGCGCTGACGGACCGGCCCGCGCGCGTACTGCTGCCCGGCGTGCGCACCCGCGGGAGTGCCGGTGGGGGCCGACGCGAGTGGTACGGCGCCCGGGACCTGCGTCCGATCCGCGCGGTGTCCGCGGTCCTCGACGGTGACGACCTCGGGGCGTTGGCGCCCGTCGAACCGGCCGTGCGCTTCGGCTTCGGCTCGGTGCCACGCACACCCGCCGTCACACGGGTCACGACGACGGTGGAGCTGTGCCCCGGGCACTCCTGAGGCTCACCCGCGCGAATGGATCAAGCGGTCATTCGGCCCATAAACCCCCCATTCCGGTCGCCGGTGCCAAATCGCCAGGGCTACTTTCCGCAGGGCTGCTCACACGCTGCCCCACTCCGCCCTGCTGCCGACCGAGGGACCTGATGGCGACACATACCGAACCGGTTGCTCCCGTACCGGCGGCGGAGCGCCGCACCCGCGGCCAGGTGATCGTCACCTGGCTGACCACGACCGATCACAAGAAGATCGGTCACCTCTACCTGATCACGTCGTTCGGGTTCTTCCTGATCGGCGGGGTGCTGGCGATGCTGATCCGGGCGGAACTGGCCCGGCCCGGGCTGCAGATCCTGTCCCAGGAGCAGTACAACCAGTCGTTCACGCTGCACGGCACGATCATGCTGCTGCTGTTCGCGACACCGACGTTCGCCGGGTTCGCCAACGCGATCATGCCGCTGCAGATCGGCTCACCGGACGTCGCCTTCCCGCGGCTGAACATGTTCTCGTACTGGCTGTTCCTCTTCGGCGGCCTGATCGTGGTCAGCAGCCCGATGGTGCCCGAGGGCGCCGCCGACTTCGGCTGGACCGCCTACACCCCCCTCAGCGGCGGCGAGCGCACCACTCAGCTGGGCGGTGACCTGTGGATCATGGGGCTGGCGCTGGCCGGATTCGGGACGATCCTCGGCGCGGTCAACTTCATCACCACCATCATCTGCATGCGCGCCCCCGGCATGACCATGTTCCGGATGCCGATCTTCACCTGGAACGTGCTGCTCACCTCGGTCCTGGTCCTGTTCGCCTTCCCCGTCCTGGCGGCCGCCCTGTTCGCGCTGGAGGCGGACCGGAAGTTCGGCGCGCACATCTTCGACCCGGAGAACGGCGGAGCGATCCTCTGGCAGCACCTGTTCTGGTTCTTCGGACATCCCGAGGTCTACATCCTCGCCCTGCCGTTCTTCGGCGTGGTCACCGAGATCATCCCGGTCTTCGCCCGCAAACCGATCTTCGGCTACATGGGCCTGATCGGCGCCACCATCTCCATCGCGGGGCTGTCGGTCACCGTCTGGGCCCACCACATGTTCGCCACCGGGGCGGTCCTGCTGCCGTTCTTCTCCTTCATGACCTACCTCATCGCCGTACCGACCGGGGTGAAGTTCTTCAACTGGATCGGCACCATGTGGAAGGGCTCGCTGTCCTTCGAACCGCCGATGCTGTGGGCCATCGGCTTCCTCGTCACCTTCCTCTTCGGCGGGCTGACGGGCGTGATCCTCGGCTCCCCGCCGATGGACTGGCACGTGACGGACTCGTACTTCGTCGTCGCGCACTTCCACTACGTCCTGTTCGGCACGATCGTCTTCGCGATGTTCGGCGGGTTCAGTTTCTGGTGGCCGAAGATGACCGGCACGATGCTCGACCACCGCCTGGAGAAGATCCACTTCTGGACGCTGTTCGTCGGCTTCCACACCACCTTCCTCGTCCAGCACTGGCTCGGCGCCGAGGGCATGCCCCGCCGCTACGCCGACTACCTCGCCGCCGACGGCTTCACCACCCTCAACACGATCTCCTCCATCGGCTCCTTCCTCCTCGGCCTGTCCACGCTGCCCTTCCTCTACAACGTCTGGAAGACCGCCAAGCTGGGCAGGCGGGTCGAGGTCGACGACCCCTGGGGGTACGGGCGTTCCCTGGAGTGGGCGACCTCCTGCCCGCCGCCCCGCCACAACTTCGTCACCCTGCCGCGCATCCGCTCCGAATCCCCCGCGTTCGACCTGCACCACCCGGACCTGGCCGAGATCGAGTACGGCGAGCACGCCGGCAGGCGCGACGCGGTGGACACCGACAGCCACTGGGGCGAACCGCAGTGAGACGGCTCGGGCGTCAGGCATCCCACGGCGAGGGCGACGGCGAGCCGGCCAACACGGTCGAGGGCTACCTCCTCGCCCTCAGCCACCACGACCAGGCACGCCTCGAAGCCGAACAGCTCTGCGCCCGGATGCCGTGGCTGACCACCGCCCAGGCCGAGGACGTCGCCCACCACTACGTCCGTCAGCGCATCGACCTCACCCGCCAGATGCTGCAGAGCACCGTCGAACGGGCCGCACAACTGCGCGAGGAGTACGAGACCCGCTACCGGGCCCTCCGCCGCGACCTGCTCAGACGCCACGCGGCATGGGCCTGCGCGCTCGTCGTCTCTGTCGGCGGGGTGAGCACACTGGTGAGCCTGTTCACCCGCTGAGACAAGGACGGCCTTGTGCGGGAGGTCAACGGCGAGTTCCCTGCGGGGCCGGGTCGAAGGCGGGGTGCCCACACCGGTCGCGTTCTCGTACCGGCGACCAGACCGTGCCGGAGCGCGCGCCCGACCGTGCCGGCCGAGTACTCGCTGCCCACGTCCGCACCGGCGAGGCGGCTGTCAGCCGACGTGGTGACGGACCTCTTCGGTGCCCGCCTCGCCCCGTTGTCCGTCCGCCTCCGGGCCGTCGCGGCGCAGACGCACGTCGACGTGTCCGTCGAGGATCCGGGCGTCGAAGGCGGGCTGCGGTGCGGTGGCCGGGCCGCGGACGTTCCAGCCGTCGGAGAGCCGGAAGACGCTGCCGTGCCACGGGCACCGGACACACCCGTCGGCGATCGTGCCCTCGGACAGCGGACCCGCCAGGTGACTGCACCGTTCGGCGAGTGCGTGGACGGTTCCGCCGGCTTCGCGGACCACCAGGACCGGCACGTCGTCCACGAGGCGCCGTACGGGCCGCCCGACCGGGAACTCGGCCACGCTGCCGATCCGGTGCCAGCCCGTGCGGATGACGTGCGGGACCTCCTCCGCGTGGTTGGCGCCGGACGCCTGGCGGTAGGCCAGGTGACCGCCCAGCATGCCGCCGAGCCCCACCGCGGTCAGGCCGAGGAAGCCGTAGGCCCGGCCGGCTGCCGTACGTCCCTTGAGGCGGCAGGCGAGCGAGGTCGCGTACAGTCCCACGGCCGCCCAGTTCGCCATGGCGTGCACCAGCCCCACGCGCGCCTGCTCACGGTGCAGTTCCGCCCAGTCGACCGCGCCCGCCAGCGCGGAGGGCGCGGCCGCGGCCAGGCCGACGCCGACCAGCAGGCCCGCCTCGCGCGAGCGGCCCGGCCGGGTGTCCAGCACGGCGGCGGAGAGCCAGCTTCCGATCGGCACCTGCACCATCAGCGGATGGACCGGGTGCCCCAGCCACCTCCCGTGCAGCATGTCCCGTCCAGGCCCCAGCGGAAGGGACCGTATCCCTTTCTGAAGGGCGTCGATCACCGGGTCGGCCACGGGCGTCCGTTCCAGACGGTCCAGGAGCCACAGCATCCGGTTCTGCTGTATCCGACGGCGACGCGGCGTTGCACTCATGGCCGCCGAGTCCCCCTCCTGCGGACCCGACAAACGGCGGCGCGCACGCCTCCGGGGCACGGTCAGACCCCTGTCGGCGCGCAGTTCGCCTCGGGTGGCAGGTGCCCCGGCCCGGTGGGAGCGTGGAGTGGCGGGGGCAGCCTGTACGCGGCCGGACGTGTCCGGCTTTCCACCGTGCGGTACGGAGGACACCATGTCGCTGGTCGAGAAGCTGCTCGATGCCTACCCCGCCGAGACGGGGATGCCGCCCCGGCTGCTGGGTGAGGCGGTGGACAAGTTGTACGAGTGCGCCGGGGTCTGTCTCACCTGTGCCGACGCGGCCGCCGCCGAGCAGGACCCGGAGAAGATCGTGATGTCCATCAAGTGCGTGCGCCTGGACAACGACGCAGCCGACCTGTGCACGGTCGCCGCCCGGATCCTGGCCCGGCAGACGGGCTATGACGCACCCACGACGATGGCGATCATCGAGGCGACCCGCACCGTCCTGCGCGCGAGCGCGGACGCCGCCGAGGAGTTCAGGGAGACGACGTACTTCGAGCTGTCCGCGAAGGCCTGTCGTGAGACGGAGCGGCTGCTCGAACAGCTCGTCCAGCAGATGAACGAGAGCGGGGCGGCGGAGGGCTACCCCACCTCACCGCCCAGCGCGACGACTCCCGCCGGTGCCGCCATGGGCGGCGGAACGGAAGCAGCGGAGGAGGTCGGCGCGCCCGAGGAGGAGCCCGCGGAACAGTCCACGGAGGAACTCCAGCAGATGAACGTGGACGAGCTGCGTGACATGGCCCGGGAGCGGGGCATCACCGGTGTGCACGACATGCGCAAGGACGAGCTCGTCGAAGCGCTCAGCGGCAAGTCCGGCTCGTGAGACGGTGATCGGCTCCGGCCGCCCCGTAGGTGTCGCCCGCCGACCCGCCGGTCGCCCGGAGAGGCGTGCGGGGCCCGGCGGGTCGCGACCCTCCTGCCGGCGGGGCGCGGTCGGCCGGGCACCCGCCCCCGCGGCTGGTCAGCTGTCCTTCATCGCCTTGCGTACGGCGTCCTTGGTGCGGTCCATGAGGGCCGCGACGGGCCCGAGGGCGATGTTCGCCGTCGCGGACTCCACTCCCGGGTGCGGACGGGTGGGCGCCATGGCCTCGGCCGCCTTGATGCCCTTGGCCATGGTGGCCAGCGTGCCGGCGTCGGCGCTGCGCCGGATGTGGGTGAACTCGTAGCGCTCCTCGGCCCGGGCGTGCCGCTGGACGTCCTGGCGCAGGGCGAGCAGCCGGGTCATGAACTCGGGGTCGTCGGTGTCCATGTCCTCCAGCGCCGCGAGCGTCTCCTTGGCCTCCTTCTCCTCCTCCAGGCGTTCGGCCACCACCTGGTCGCCACCGGTGACGTTGCGGCGGGCGAAGGGATGGACCACCTCCTCCTCCGCGGTCTCGTGCACGGCGAGGAGCCGTACCAGCCGACGGAAGGCGTCCCGGCGCTCCTCCCCCGTGCTGTGCTCGACCTCGTCGAAGAGGTTGCGGATGTCGCCGTGCTGGCGCATCAGGAGGGAGACGGCGTCGGTGTCCGGAGCCCGGTCGTCTCCGGCGTGGGGGGTGTGCTGCTGGCTCATCCGGTCCTCCGTCGCTCAGTGGGCTCGCAACTCGCGGACGGGGTGTTCGCCCTCGGTCTCCTGGCGGAACTCCCGTCCGAACGTGGCGTCGTGCTCGGCCATGACGCGCTCGCTCGGCGGCTCCTCGCCGCCGTGGATCTGCTCCTGCATCCGCTCGAACCGCTCGTGCGCGTCCCGCACGTATCCCGCTCCCAGGGTCGTGAGGTCGATCTGGGTGTCCAGGAGTTCACGCAGGTACGCCTTGTTCGGCTCGAAGGTGAGCACGTCGGGCAGTTGCGGGGCCAGGATCTCCTCGGGTTGGCGACCGTCGATGCGCCGCATCAGGTCGCAGGCGACGTGCAGGTGCTCCAGCTCCATGTTCAGGTGGAGTTCCCAGATCGCCTTCACCTTCGGGTCGGTCTCCTGCTCCATGAAGGAGTGGTAGAGGTAGCACTCGTTGTACTCGTGGTTGACGAGCTGCTCCCACCATGTCTCGCCGGGGTCGACCAGTGACTCGTAGTGGGTGACGTGCTCCTCCTCGATGAGCCCGATCTCCTGGTAGAGCTGGCGGGCGATCGGCTCCATGTACTGGGGGCCGACGTTCATGTAGAAGTTCATGGTCTGCTGCTCGGCCGACATGATCGTCAGCGCGTGCAGCTTGGACAGCGGGTCGGTGCGGGTGCGGTCGTAGGGGTCGCGCACGTTGTCCGCCGGGTGGCGGTGGTGGAACCTGGTCGGGCGGCCGGGCATGACCTCGGTGAGCTGCTCGACGATGGCGTCCGCCTTGCGGTGCTCGATCATCTCGTAGAGGTTGGCGTACCGGTACAGGTGGTCGAAGTCCTCCAGCACGCCGAACTGGTACGCCTGCTCGAGGTAGGGATCCGGCTCCATCCGGGCGACCCAGGCGGTGAGGTCCACGGCGACCTGCTCGTAGGCGATGGTCGTCTCCAGCACGGAGGAGACGCCGGGCAGCAGCCAGTTCACCGCCTTCTGCTGCTGGGCCTCGATGTACCGGGTCTGCGCGAGCTGCCGCTTGACCTCGGGGTCGACGGTGTTCCGGGCCAGCATGTGGCTGAACATGATCGCCTCGACCTCGATGCCGTTCATGGTGATGATGCGGCAACGGGTGTACGGGTCGCAGTGGTCGGGGTCGATGGGTGCCACGTTCAGCTCGCGCCAGTTCCTGAGCTGGCGGTCCAGCGGGATACCACGTTGTTCGAGGGGATTGAACGTCACCGGGGGCCTCCTGGAGAGAGAGGTTGGGGTACCCGCCGGGGTGGGGCGAAACCGGGTGGGCCGACGGGCGTCGGCCATGCTGCGGTGTTTCGGCCACGGAATGGGGTAGGCGCTTCCGGGCTTCCCTCCGCCGGCCGGAAATCGGGACGCACAGTCGCCCGAGTGGGTTACCGAGCCGCGGACACGGCCGGCTCGGTGCGCAGGCGGCGGGCGTGGAGGCGGCCGGTGGCGCGGTACCACTTGTCGTGCTTCGTCATGGTGCGACGGGTTACCAGGCGGGTCGGCGACATGGGGTGGCTCGGCACTCTTCACGCCGTCACCGGCCACCGTCGCTCGCGTTCGCCAGGGGGAGAGAGGCCCCGGACCTACCGCTCGGACGCGGCAGGCGTCCCGCCGAGGCAGGGCAGCGAGGCGTCCCGCGCCTCGGGAAGATGCCGCTCCGCCCAGCCGTGCAGTTCCCTCAGCGCCGGTTCCAGGGCCGCGCCGGCGTCGGTCAGCCGGTACGAGACACGCAACGGCGGGCCCTCGTCCACCTCACGCAGCACGAGCCCCGCCGCACCGAGCTCGGTCAAACGGTCCGACAGCATGCGCTCACTGATCCCCGGGATGGCGCGACGCAGATCGGAGAAGTGCACCGGACGCTCCATCAGCACGGCCACGATCAGACCGGTCCAGCGCTTTCCCAGCAGCGCGAAGACCCTCGACATCGCGCCGTCCACCGTCTTACAGGGCCCAGCGACCACATCCTCCATACCTGGAGTGTACTGCAACCCCCTACGTAGGTGAGAAAAAGTAAGCAGCTGTGTTATCAATAGGTACACACGGAACGGCAGCGCTTTGCCGCGTCCTCACTCGTGCCGTTCCCGACCTTTCTGGAGATTCCTCGTGGCAACGCTGCTTCACCTCGACTCGTCCGTCTTCCCCGAGTCCGCCTCCGCCTCCCGGTCGGTCACGGCGGCCTTCCGTCAGGCATGGGAGGAACAGCACCCCGACGGCACCGTGATCTACCGGGACCTGGCCATCGACCCGGTGCCGCACCTGGACGCCCTCTCCGCGTCCGCCGGCTTCACCGCCCCGGCCGACCGCACCCCCGAGCAGGCGGCGGCCTTCGCCCCCCGGCAGGAGCTGATCGAGCAGCTGGAGAGCGCGGACGCCGTGCTCATCGGAGCGCCGATGTACAACTTCACGGTCCCGTCCACGCTGAAGGCCTGGCTCGACCAGGTGATCCTCGTGGGCCGCACCGCCATGGTCGAGGAGTCGCCGATCAAGGGCACCCCGGTCTACGTCGTGGCCAGCCGCGGCGGTTCCTACGCCCCCGGCACCCCCCGCGAGGGCTACGAGTACGTGCAGAACTTCCTGCAGGCGGTCCTGGGCGACATGCTCGGCATGACGGTCGACTTCATCGTCCCCGAGCTCACCATGGCCCACTCCAACCCCGCCATGGCCGAGCTGATCCCGCTCGCCGAGGCCTCGAAGGCCAAGGCGCACGAGGACGCCGTCAGCAAGGGCAAGGCGGCCGCGCTGAACGCCGCCTGACACGACGAACGAGGCCGGGTCGCGGGCCGGCACCGAGGACCCGGCGCTCGTCGACGCCGAACAGTGCGACCTGGCGGGCCCCCCGACGGACGCCATGTGGCTGTCCCCGGCGCGGTGTTGGGCGAGGATCCCGCGCGACGAACGCCGCCCGGCCGGTGCTCGCCCGGCCGACGACGCATTCTGCGCTCGCCCGAGACGCAGGCGAAGGTTGTGCAGTATAGGTAAATCATCACGAAGAACAGCGAGATGATGCCGGGGGGACTGCGGGTGGGCGACGACCTCGAATCGCTCTTGCGCCGAAGCGTCGTCTGTCTTGAGGACGGAACAGGGCAACAGCACGGCAGCGGTTTCTTCATCGCACCCGGCGTGGTGCTGACGTCGGCGTCCGTGATCAACCGCTTCGGCGATGCGGACATCCTCGTGCGCCGGGACGGCGAGCCGCCGTCGTCCGCCGGTGTCAGGTGGCTGGAGCCCCGCGCCCCCGTCCCGGGCCTCGACGCGCTGCCGCTGCCCGATCTGGCCGTGCTCCAGATCCCCGGGGCCACCGCCGTCGGGCATCCCTGCGTCTGGCTGGGTGAGACGCCGACCGGCGGCCCGGTGATGGCGGCCGCGTTCGTGCCGGGGCGGCTGCCCGTGGAAACCGTGGACGGCGACATCGCCCGGGTCCGCTCCGAGCCCGACGGCAAGCTGGTGGTGTACCGGAGCGAGGAGCCGGGAGCCGGCCTCGGTGGTGGTCCCTTGCTGAGTCTGGACTCCGGACGGGTGGTGGGAGTCGTCAAGGCCGACCGTTTCGACCCGGACGGCTCCCAGGTCGCCTCCGTGGTGGAGGCGCTGCGGATGTGGCGGCCCGACATCTGGGCCATGAACCAGGCGTTCCACCGGTCCGACAAGCGCTGGCAGCAGGCCCTGCGCCCGGAGTCCGCCGTCCGGGACCCCCTCGGTGCGACGCGGCGCCTGCTCAAGGACACGCTGCAGGCGGTGGCCCGTCGTACATGGAGCCTGCCGCCCCTGAAGGACCGTTCCGCACTCCACCAGACCGTGTGGGTCCGCCGGGTGCCGCAGTCCAGCACGCACCGCGTCGCGCGGGGCCCGTCGGAGTTCGCGGCGGCCGAGCGCTTCCACTGGCAACCCACACGGGCCGGCGGACGGGTCACCGTGGTCCGCGGCCTCCCCGGCTACGGCAAGTCCTGGTTGCTCGCCTTCCACGCGGAGACCCTCGCGCAGGAAGGGCTCATGTCCCTCGAGGCGGGCACGGATCCGGAACGGCTGCGGATCCCCCTGCTGGCGGACTGCGCCACGTTCGGGTACCACCTTCCCGCCAACCCGTCCATGGACCAGGTGGCCACCGCGCTCCTGCGCTCGACGCGCGCCACGGATCCGCACTCCGACCCCGCCGACGACGCGGCGCTCCTGGCGTGCGAAGTCCTGGACCAGGGGCGGGCGGTGATCTGTCTGGACGCGGTGGACGAGGTCCCCAAGCTGTTCCGGCGGCGGGTGCAGACCGCCCTGCGCCTCCTGGCCGCCGGAACCAACACCCTGGTGATCTCCACGCGGCACTCGTCCCTCGCTCTGCTGGAGGAGATCTCCGCCTCGGACCGGGTGGACGTCGAGACCCTCGGCTTCACCCACCGGGAGGCCTCCCGGTTCATCGGGGTCTGGCTGGACCACGACCCGGAGCGACGACGGCCGCTGGACCGTGCCCTGGCGAACAGCGCGTCGCTGACCGCTGTCGCCTCCGTGCCGTTGCTCCTGTCCTTCCTGTGCCGGCTCGCCGACGTACCGGGCGGGACGACGGCGTTTCCCACGTCCAAGGCGCAGTTGTGCGAGGAGGTTGTCAAGAGCCTGTTGTCGGGGCGGTGGCGCAGTCTGGAGCGCAACGCGTACGACCCCGACGATCCACCCGACCCCGTCCGCCGCCTCAAGGCCCTCTCGCACGCCTTCGGAACGATGCTGGACGGCTGGCGGTCCTCGATGGAGAGCGTTCCCCGGGCCCGGCTGAGCCGGCTGCTCGCCGACCACCCGGACGCGGAACGGTTGCGTGCCTCGGCCGTGGCGCGGTGGGAGACCTGGCAGCGGGCGAGCGAGGCCGAGCCGACGCAGCCGCCGCCCGACCCCGTGGTCTGGGAGTTCACCTTCGACGGACTGCTCGTCGACGACGGGCCGGGGGGAAGCGAACCCGCCGTCAAGGCCCTGCACTCGGCGCTGCGCGACTTCCTGCTGGCCACGTATGTCGCCGGCCTCGACCAGTCCGCCCGGCGCGACGTGCTGGAACGGCATCGCTACTTCGACGCCGACTGGCAGGAGGTCTTCGTCCTGGCCGCCTCCCTGCTGGACTCGCCGGACGCGCTGGTCCGGGACATCCTGGACCTGCCCAAGGACCCCTGGTTCTCCCAGGCCTACTTCGCCGCCCGGTGCGTCGCGGAGTGCGGTGACCGCGTCTCCGAGGACACCGCGAACCGTCTCCTCGGCGTCCTCGTGGACGAGGGGACGAGCCCACGGCTCTCCGACAGTCGGCGGAGGCTGGCCGCCTTCGGGCAACTCGTCAGAGCGGGCGTGGCGCCGGCGGTGGCACGGGCCGTCGCGGCCTCCGCGGAGGAGGAGCCCGCCCCCGCGGAAGAAAACTCTGTCTCCGCGGCGGAGGACTCTGTCTCCGCGGCGGAGGACGTCGCCACGGCGGACGCCGAGCCCGGCGACAGGACGACCGCGGCGGCCGTGGCGGAACAGGGCACCGTGCGGGAGCGGCGCCTCGAAGCGATCACCGCGCTGGCGGAACTCGGCCATCCCGAAGGCATCGGCCGGGCGGAGCGTCTGCTGTCGCCCTCCGTCCCCCAGCAGACACGGCAGCGGCTCATCACCGCGCTCGCCGCGACGGACTCCCCCCGGGCGATCGACCGGGCGGTGGACTTCCTGCTCACCGCGGGCAGGAACACCGACGTGGAGGCCTTCGTCGCGGCCCTGCGCCCGAGTTCGACGCCCCTGCTGGAAGCCGCGGAACGGCTGCTGCGCGCACGCTCACTCCAGAAGGAGGCGCGCGTGGCCCTCGCCGCCGCTCTCATGGAGTGCGGGAACACGGGCACCGGAATCGTCCGGGCCGTCGCCCATGACGTGACCTCCGACTGGGCCCTGCGGAGCAGGCTGTACACACTGCTCATCAACGCCGGCGTGCCGAACGCCGTGGAAGAGGCCATGGACGGCCTCGCGCACCCGACGCTGCGTCCGGCCGACAAGTCGTACGTGATCGAGGCGTTGATCCGCCAGGGGATCGACGAGGCCCTCACCTCGGCGGCGTCCCTGATGGTGGACACCGTCATCCCCTGGGCGCGCAGGCGGGAGCTGGCGGCCGCTGTCTGCACGTCGGGGCCGGCCGGCCTGGAACTGGTCCGCAGCCAGTGCACCCGGCACGCACCCCTCGACATGGTCTTCCCCCACCTGCTCGCCCTCGTCGCCGCCGGTGACCCGGCGGGGTGTGCCGTCGCCAGGGACTTCTGCAACGACCCCGCGGTCGTGCCCGGTGCCCGGGGCTTCCTGTGTCACGCGCTGCTGGAGGCGGCTCCGGGGCGTGCGGAGACCGACGCGGCCCTCAGCATGGCCGGGAGCGACGAGCTCACCGCCGGACACCGGTTCCGGCTCGTGACCGCGCTCGCCCGGGCCGCAGCCGCTGAGACGACGCAGGCCCTGCACGCGGCCCTGGCACGGGGTCTCGACGACGTGTCCTGGCCCCTGGTGAGCCGTCAGCTGGCGGCCGCGAGTGAGCCGGGCCGGCAGGCGTTGCTCTCCGTGGTGGGCACCGACACCCACTCCTGGCGGATCCGTGTGGAGAGCGTCCTGGCTCTGGCCACCACGCACGAGGACACGGTGCGCCGGGCCGTCGCCGAGCTGAACGTCCCCGGCATGCCCGCGCTGTGGCGGAGCCGGCTCGTGTTCGGGCTCAGCCTGGCCGGCAGCGCGATGTTCGTCCCGGAGCTGGCCGCCTCCCTGAGGACCACGCGCGGGGCGTACGAGGTCTTCTACCGCTTCATGCAGGGGCCCAATGCCTCCCTGGACGAGCACTTCCACCGCTACTACGCGGATCTGGCCGAGGCGATGGAGCAGCTGCCGCAGCGGGGTGCCGCCATCGCCTGGAACGACGATCTCCTGTCCTCCTGCGGGATCACCTGGGAATCCGACGAGGAGCGGCGGGCCCTGCTCGCCTGGAGCTACGAGCAGATCCAGGAACGGGTCGGCAAGGCCCTGCACGACGTCATGCTCCCCGACCAGCTCAACGCCTTCTCCGCGGCGATCGACGACTCCGACGAAGGGGGAGCCTTCGACTGGATGATCTCCAACTTCCCCGAGTACCAGGAGTTCGTGCAGGAGGAACTCAAGAACCTCAAGGAGGATCTCCAGTCGGGTCGTCTCGTACCGCCGGACTCGCTGCGCAACGACCACTCATCGGTGCCGACCATGCGCGCCCTGCAGCATGTGGCGAAGGCGCTCGCCGGCCTTCCCGTGATCGGACCGGGGAGGAGCTGGGCCCCGTACTTCGACCACATCCGGTCCCATCGGCATGCGCTGTTGACCGATCACCACGCCTCCTCGCTGCTGGAGCTGGCGTACCGACTCGATCCTCGCTGGCCGCTCCATCACGGGCAGTTGTTCACCATCCTCCACTGCAGGGCCGAGGGCGTCGACGCGACCGAGGCACTGTCGCGCGACAGCTCGCTCCACATCGACCTGCTCAACAATCTCTACGGGCAGGGCGACTTCTGGATGCTCTATCTGTGTGGTTCCTTCGGCGCCCAGTGCTTCCCCCGAGACGCCCCGACCCATTTCTACGCTGCCCTGGGTGCGGAAGGTCTCGCCCACCATGACCTGGCGGTGCGGCTGATGGGCATCTCGGGCGAGTACGCCGAGGACTGGCAGGTGGCGCAGGGTACGCAGACCATCCGGGAGTGCGGGGAGCGGCACCGCTGGGAGCCGAGTGCCTCGCAGGACCTCATCGACGCGCTCGCGGGGAGGGGACCGGGGTCGTCCACCTCGGCATGACCCCTTTCCCGCCCGGCCCGACACCACCACCACAGAACGGGGTACGCATGCCGTTTCACGTCCGGGTGACCAGGAAGCACTCGATCCGGGACGAGGTCCGCCTCAACCTGACCGGCGAGGAACTCGAACGCCTCTTTCTGGCGCCCTACCGTCAGGGGCGTCCGCTGGTCATCGGAGGGACATCCGTCGCTCCGCAGGATCTCGACAAGATACGGATCAACTGGACCGAGCAGAGTGCGGAGATGCTGCTGCCCGGCGTCCGTTCCCGACGCGCCAGGTCGGGGGACGACGTCACCACCTCGGACGAATGGCTCATCGCGGCTTCCGGGCAGGACGTCACGGACGAGTTCATCACCGAGCCCCCCGGAACGAGCGGAATTCCCATGACCGACACCCACCCGAACCCGGGCGCGCAGGCCGACAACTCCCGCCGGGTGTTCGTCGTGCACGGCCGCAATCTCGACGCGCGCGACGCCATGTTCAGTTTCCTGCGTTCCCTCTCGCTCGATCCCATCGAATGGAACGAGGCCCGCTCCGCCACGGGAAAGGCCACCCCCTACATCGGCGACATCCTCAACGCCGCCTTCCGCGAGGCGGCGGCCATCGTGGTGTTGATGACGCCGGACGACGAGGCCCGCCTCCAGCCGAAGTGGCACGAGGCGCACGATCCCGCGCACGAGACGGAGTTCACCGGACAGGCCAGACCCAACGTGATCTTCGAGGCGGGCATGGCCATGGGACGGGACGAGCACCGGACCGTCCTCGTGGAGATGGGACGCCTGCGCCCCTTCAGCGACATCTTCGGCCGCCACGTCCTGCGCATGAACAACTCGTCCGAGCGCCGGCAGGAGTTGGCACACCGACTGCTCGACGCCGGGTGCGCGGTCAGCATGAGGGGCGTCGACTGGCACAAGGCCGGAGACTTCGACGCCTGTCTGTGAACCGCCCGGATCCCGGACGCCGTGCAGTCGGCGGGTCCTCAGCGCCTCAGGTCCGCGCCGACCGCGGCCGCCACGACGCGGTCCCGTTCGGCACGGGTGAACAGCCCCGCGGACAGCCAGTCGTCCGCTAGGGCTCGCACCGCCCCCACGAAACGGCCGGAGTTGACGAAGGGCGCCTGCGCCCAGAGCACGTCGAGGAAGGTCAGGCCGTCGGCACGGGCGCGGTTCGGTACGCCCGAGTCGGTCGCGCCGAACACGACGACGGGTTCCGAGCGCTTGAAGTAGGCGTGGTAGCGGGTGTCGTCCGCGATGTGGAACGGGGCGAGGGTCAGGCCGTGCGTGGTGAAGTGCAGCGGGCGGCCCTCGGGCCGGATCACGTCGGCGAGATCGCCCCGGAGCGTGAAGTCCTTGTAGAAGGAGAAGGTGCGGAAGCCCTGCTGTGGGCTCTGCGCGACCAGGAGGACCGGCCCGCAGAACACCGACTGGACCGTGGGGTCGTCCAGGGCCCTTTCGACGCGCAGGCGGTACGGCGTCGAGACCCGTACCCGGTCGCCGCGCCGCCAGTTCCTGCTGAGGGTGACGTAGCTGCCGGGCGCCGCCGCCACTTGCTGCCGGACCCCGTTGACGGTGACGGTGAAGCCTCCCGTGGCCCAGGACGGAACCCGCAGTCGCAGGTCGAGCCGGCCACCGCCCTCCCGGAACGTCAGGGTGCGCACGCCCTCGGCCGGGTAGTCGCTGGTCTGGTCGATGACGAGACCTCGCTCCGGCCATCGCAGGGTCGAGGCGAGGTAGAGGTTGACGTACACGGCGTTGCCGTCGGCGGAGCGGAAGTAGACCGAGTCCTGGTACTTGGTGTGGTTCTCCATGCCGGTGCCGCCGCAGCAGGTCCCGGTGTTGTCGTACTCGCGCACGACCCCGGGGCCCATGCCGACGAAGTAGGTGACCTCCGGGCTGCTGGTGCTCGGGGCGTCGCGGCGGGAGGCGAGGATGTGGTTGGTCAGGCCCCGCTCGTAGTAGTCCATGTACGCGGGGTCCGGCGCGCGGAAGAACAGCTGACGGCTCAGCTTGAGCATGTTGTACGTCGCGCAGGTCTCGGCGTTGTTGTCGCCCAGGGTGGCCGCGATAGCCCCCCGGGCGCGGAACATCTCGCCCTGGCCCGTGCCGCCCAGGCTGTACATGCGGGGATCGACGACCATGCCCCAGAAGTTGCGGGCCGCGGCGGCGTACCGCTCCTCGCCCGTGTGGTCGAACAGCCGCACATAGCCGGTGAACTGCGGGATGTGCTGGTTGGCGTGGCGTCCGTCGAGGACGTCGCGGTCCTCGGCGCAGGCGTCCAGCAGCGCGGTGTTGTCGAAGCAGCGGGCGGCGGCGAGGTGTTCCGCACGGCCGGTGAGGGCGTACAGGTCCGCCATCACCTCGTTCATCCCGCCGTACTCACCGGCGATGTAGATCGACCACATGCGTTCCAGCTGCGCCTTCGGCAGGCGCCCGAGCCGGCTGTGCACCCAGTCGCCCATCTTCGCGGCGATCTCCAGGGCCTGCGCGTTCCCGGCCAGCGTGTGCGCGTCGAGCAGACCGCGCATGATCTTGTGGCAGGTGTAGTACGGCGCCCAGATGGTGGGGTACGTCGTGTAGCTCTCCAGCAGGATGAACTGTGTCTCCGGGTACGCCGCCAGATAGCCGGGGTGGCTGGGCCTGGGCGAGCCGTGGTCCGCCAGGGCCCGCTGGCACTCGCCGAGCGCGCCGATCATGTAGTCGAGCTTGGCCTTGAGCGCGGCCTCGCGCGTGTCGGCGTACGCCTGCGCGACGAGGGTGAGGAAGTGGCCGGCGTAGTGGCCGCGCAGGTTGCCGTCGGAGGTCTCCCAGCCGCCGGGCGGCCGGGCGCCGCGGGTGTCGAGCCCGGCGTTGGCGCGGAAGACGGCCAGGATGCGGTCGGCCGGGTAGGACCTGGCGTAGTCGAGCATCAGGTCCCGCTTGCGGCGGAAGACGCCGTCGCCGAGGGTCACCTGGTCCAGGGGGAAGGGGCGTACGGCCCAGGTGGGCGGGGTGGGCGGCGCGGCCGCGGTGGTGGGGGCGGCAGGCGCGGCCGCGGTCGGTGCGGCCTGTGCCGCGGTGGTGGGGGCGGCGTGCGCGGGAGTCGCCGCGTGCGTGAGGGGGACGGCGGCCGCCGTGGCGGCGGCGAGTCTCATCACGCGTCGGCGGGAGGGGGGTTGGGACATGCTCGGACTCCGATCGTCGGTCGTCGGCGGGCATGGGCGATGGAACGGGGGCTGCGCGGTCATGGAGCGGCGGTCACGGTGACGGTGGCCGTGGCGCGGTACGTGGTGCCCGCCACGGTCCCCTTCACCTCGAAGGACCCCGGCCCGGCGTACCGGTCCGGATCCACCGGGTCCCAGGTCACGGGGACCCGGCTGTCCTTGGAGCCGTCGTTGTAGGTGGCGACGACGGTCGCCGGGAGCGTGGGCGCCCGGCCGGCGCGGGTGGTGGCCCGCTCCTCCGCGAGGCTGGTGATCTCGACCGCGTCGGTCTGGCGCACCCACACGGTGGCGGTGACCGGCTGTGCCGTCCGGTCGGCGAGGCCGGTGATCCGTACGCTGGTGCCTCCCTCGGCGACCTGGTCCTCGGTGAGGGCGGGCCAGGCCACGGGTGAGCGCGCCGTGGAGCCGTCGGAGTAGACCAGCGTCACCTCACCGGGCAGTTCGGGGATCCTGCCGCGCGGGGTCGGGACGTGGACCTCGCGCACGGACTCCGGTGTCTGCGCGTACACCTTCCACTCCTGGACGCCGAGGGCGAGGTCGGGGTGTCCGGTCAGCCGGGCGCGCAGGGCCGTGGTGGTGACCGGGGTGAAGGTGGTCCGGTTGTAGCGGTCCTCGGCGGTGCCGTAGCCGCTGGGCGAGTCGACCTCGCGCCAGGTGTCGCCGTCGCGGTACTCGATGACCCAGGAGGCCGGCACTCCGACGCCGTCGGCCGCGCCCGGCTGCGCGTCCCGGAAGAAGTACAGGTCGGAGCCGTCCACGCGGACCGGGTCGGCCCAGGTGTACTGGACCCACTGGGTGCCCTTCTCGGGCCAGCTGCCCCAGCGCGGGGCGTCGGAGGACGAGGCGGGTTCCCGGCCGTCGTTGATCGCGGCGACCGACTCCCAGCCCGAGGTGTAGGACGCGGTGGGGGTCGCGGACGGCGCCACGTTCACCTGTCCGTCCGAGAGGCCCGCCACCTTCACCACGACCTTCTTCGACGACCTCGACGTGCCGTCGTCGGCGGTGAGTTCGAGGGTGTAGGTGCCCGCCTTCGTGAAGCGGGCGACCGTCGTGGAGGCTCGGGGGGTGTCGAAGATGACGGTGCCGCCGTCGGGGCCGTCCGCCGCCTGCCACGACGCGGAGAGCTTCCGCTCCGGGAGCCCGTCGTCCTCCACGATCCCCGTCACTCTGACCTGGCCCGGACGGCTGTACGTCGTGTCGCGCCACGCCTCGACGTACGGGGGCTGGTTGTGTGCCGCCGGGGGTCTGACGCCGGTGGCGTACGCCTGGATCTCCTTGAGGCCGCTGGTGTGGCCGTCCCGGTGGCGCAGCAGCACCCGCAGCTTCTGCGTGGTCACCTTCTGGAAGCGCACCTGGTTGAGGTTGGCTCTCGGATGGACGGGTGACTTGGCGGGGCGGCTCACGTCCTTCCACCGGCCCTGGCCGTCCTGGTACTGCACGGTGTAGAAGGCCGGTTCTGCGTATCCGCCCGGCCGTTTGTCGCTGTAGAAGTGAAGCCGGACGTCGTCGACCGCGCGCCTGCGCCCGAAGTCGAGCTCGTACCAGTCCTCCGTGTTGCCCGAGCCGCGGGCGCCCCAGAAGGGCTCGTTGATCGTGAAGCCGTCCACGGCGCCGGCCACTCCGTGTCCCTGGGCCTCGTGGGAGGCGCGGGCGGTCGCGCCGGCGGCGAGGTTCTCCTTCGCCCTGCCGGTCAGGTCCCGGCCCGCCTTGGCGAAGAGGTCGGTGACCCGGTCCTTCGGGCCGTACGCGACGTCCTGCGGTTCGGCGACGGCCGTACGCAGTCCGGTGGTTCGCGCCTTGGCGCCGCCGCCGTCGGGGAAGGTCACCTTGCGGGTGGCGGGGTCGTAGACGAGGTGGGTGAGACGGTCGGCGGTGAGGGCGAGCTTCCCGTCGAGGTACACGGAGTAGCCCTCGGGGACCCGCTTGCCGTACGGCCGTTTCCCGTCGCCGGGTGCGTCCCACAGCACGGCCACGTCGGTGCCGCGGTAGTTGATGTCGGTGACGGCGAAGTGGGGCCAGTCGACGTCGATCGGCCACAGCTCGATCTTCCGGTCGTCGCGCGGCCGGAAGCCCATCGCGTCCTCGATCACGGTCCAGTTGGTGGTGCCGAGGATGGTGTGGTGGATCCAGGAGCGGTATCCGATCTTCTGCGGGTCGGCGCTGCCGTCGGCCCAGAACTCGTTCTGGTCGGGCCACCGGTTGTCGCCGTCGACGTAGTGGGACCAGGCGTTCCAGGACAGCAGCTTCTTGTACCAGGTGCGGTCGATGTACTTGTTCGGGTACTTCCGCAGCACCGAGGAGAGGAAGCGGAAGGTGACGGTGGAGTTGATGACGGAGAAGTTGTTGCTCCCCGGGTGGCCCTGCTCCGCCGCCTCCGCCTTGTCGGCCTGGTTCGCCGTGAAGAACGGGAAGACGGGGTACTGCTTGTCGTCCGCCCACAGCCGCAGCGCTTCGAGGTACTGGGGGTCCTGGTCCGCCGTGGGCATCAGGCCCACGCTGTACGGGTAGTAGTTGTTGATCTCCTTCCAGGGCACCAGGGTGTCGCCGGCCACGTGCCGGTGCTTGATCAGCTTGTCCTTCGGGTCCCAGAGGTACTTCAGGACTCCGTCCTTGACGTGCCGCGCGACCCCGCGCATCTCGTCGGCCTTGCCCTTCTCACCGAGCAGGTCGTAGGCGCGGGCGGCCGCGCCGGCATTGCTGTAGACGTACGCCGACTCGGCGCGGTCCAGGTTGCCCGGCTTCCAGTCGAACGACACCGCGTCGGCGTCGTTGCCGGTCATCGCGCCCCAGTCGTACTCGATCAGTCCGTTGCCGTCGTGGTCGTAGTTCTCCAGCTGGCCACGGACGTCCTGCTCGGCGTACCGCGCGAGGTTGCGCACGATCCCGTCGGGGCCGCCGTGCACCTGGTAGGAGCGCCAGGCGGCCTCGGAGATGTACTGGGTGTAGCTGTTGGACCAGTTCTCCGGGTCGCCCGGGTTGTCGGTGTACTTGCCGTTCTTCGAGACCTCGCCGGCCGACACCCAGGGGCCGTAGGAGTAGCTGGGGTCGCGCAGGTACTTGAGGTCGTCGACGAACATGCCGACGGTCAGGGCGATGGCGTTGTTGTAGCCGAGGACGCCCTCCATGGAGGTCGGGAACTGGTAGTCGTTGCCCGGGATGTCCGCGTCGAGGTAGTTGTAACGCAGCAGCCACCAGCGGTAGTAGAGCGTCTTCTCGATGTTGTCGTCGGGGATGTCGAGGTAGGGCAGGTTCTCGGCCCACCAGCGGTTGTACGTCTGCACATGGGTGCGGAAGGCGGCGGCCGGGTGCGCGGCGCGCACCGCGTCGTACTCCGTGCGCGAGCGGGCGATCTCCTCGGTGACGAAGCCGAGTTGGACCTTGGTGGTGAGGGTGCGGCCGGCGGGCAGCGTGAGGGTACGCGTCAGCGACTCGCCCTCGGGGCCGTCGGGGGCGAAGCCGTCGCCGCTGAGCCGGGGGAAGACCGTGGTGAGGTTGTTCTTCGCGGGCACCGCGCCGGTGAGTTCACGGCCTTCGGCGGTCGTGGTGTAGGGCGACGAGGCGCGCAGCGTGACCTCGCGGCGCGCGGAACCGGTGTTCGTGACGGCCAGGTTCGTCACGGCCACGTCCGCGTCGGTGATGAACTTGGTCTGGGTGACCTTGAGACCGGTGGCCTCGTGGGTGAACTCGCTGCGCCAGTGGCTGGGGGTCTGCGTACGGGCGCCGGTGTCCTCGTGGAGGGTCAGGTCCTCGCCGTCCACGGACAGGTTCACGGTGTACGCGGACCGGTTGTCGATGCTCTCCCAGTACGCGACCTTGCCGGCGAACCCGAGCCGTGCGGGGTCGTGTTCCTTCATGAACACCGCCCGGCCCCGCGTGAACAGCCAGTCCCCCGACGGGTCCTGGCCCTTGCGGGCCAGCATGCGGTCCATCCAGAAGTCGGTTCCGTCGCCCGCCTTCCGGTCGGCCTCGTACTGGGCGCGCAGGGTGCGGTGGGTGGTGAAGCCGGCCGGCAACTCCGGTACGGGGTGGGCGGATCCGGAGTAGACCGGGTAGCCGATGTCCGCGTTGTCCGCCGCGGCGGGCAGGGCCGCGGCGAGCGTGGCCAGCAGCCCCAGGGCCAGCGCTCCGGCCAGGGCGGTGCGGGGGTGGCGTCTTCTCCACGGTCCGTTCATGACGACCTTCCGGGAGGCGTGGTGGTCGGCAGCCACACCCGCATGGTGGAGGGGCCGCGGTTCGCCCAGGAGTGGTAGGGCACCAGGACGATCCCCGAGCCGCGTTCGGCGGCGGGAGCGGGGGCTTCGTCGAGCGGCCGGTACGGCCACGCGGCGCCGTCCGGTCGACCCGGTACGGCGAGGTCACCAGGCGCGACAACGGTGTCGTCCGGCCCGTCCTCCGGCTGGGCGGACGGGTCCACCCGTACGGCGTCGACCTCGCGTCCGTCCGGCAGGTCCACGGACTCCGCGCAGTACACCAGGGGCCCCCGCTGGACGGCCACCGTGCCGCGCACCGCGTCGACGCGCGGGTCGGCGCCGATCCAGCGCGGGGCCACGGGGAGTTCGAGACGGACCTCGTCGCCGGAGCGGAAGGCCCGGGTGACCTCGGCCGTGCCCGGCGCGACGGCGCGGCGTACTCCGTCCGGGTCGACCAGCCACGCCGTGGCGCCCCGCGTCCAGGCGGGGACGCGCAGCGAGAGGGTCCACGGGTGGTCGGAGGACCGTCCGACCCGCACGGTCACGCTGCCGCCGGACGGGTAGTCGGTGCGGACCCGCAGCGCGACGTCCCGGTCCCCGGCGAGGGTGGTGGCGATCTCGGCGTCGGCGTACTGGTGCAGCTGGATGCCGTGGTCGTCCGCCGTCGCGAGGTACGCGGGCAGCTGGGCCAGGGTCCGGGCCACGTTGGTGGGGCAGCAGGACACGGCGAACCAGGGGGCGCGCAGGCTCGACTCGGCGCGCGGGCTCACGGCGTCGGCGGGGGGCACGGTGCCGCGGTGGCGCCGGTGCAGGGTGTTGGCGTAGAAGAAGGCGCGGCCGTCCTCGGACGGGGAGGTCGCGACCACGTTGAACAGGGTGCGTTCGGCGAGGTCGGCGTAGCGCGGGTCGCCGGTGGCGAGGAGCAGCCGCCAGCTGAGCATCACGGAGGCGACGCCGGCGCAGGTCTCCGAGTAGGCGCGGTCGGGGGGCAGCACGAAGTCGTCGCCGAAGGACTCGTCGCGGTGGTGGGAGCCCATGCCGCCGGTGAGGTAGGTACGGCGGGCGACCGTGGCCTCCCACTGCCGTACGACCGCGGCGAGCAGCTCCTCGTCGCCGGTCTCCACGGCCACGTCGACGGCGCCGGCCGCGAGGTAGAGGGCGCGGACGGCGTGCCCGCGCAGCACGCCGGCCTCGCGGACGGGCATGTCGTCCTGGAAGTAGGCGCGGCCGAACTCGATGTCGGCGAGCGTGCCGTGTCCGCGCCGCTCGACGAAGAGCGCGGCCTGGTCGAGGTAGCGCTGCTCCCCCGTCGCCCTGGCCAGTTCCACGAGGGCCGTCTCGATCTCCGGGTGGCCGCAGACGCCCTCGATGCCGCCTGGGCCGAAGGTGGCGCAGACGTGGTCGGCGGCGCGGCGGGCGATCTTCGCCAGCTCGCCCTCGCCGTGGGCCCGGGTCTGCGCCACGCCCGCCTGGATCAGATGCCCGTAGCAGTACAGCTCGTGGCCCCATTCGAGGTCGCTGTAGCGGGGCTGCTGACCGGGGCGGCCGAAGGCGGTGTTGAGGTAGCCGTCGGGTTCCTGCGCGGGGGCGACGACGTCGGTGGACGCCGCGATCTCCGCGTCGTGCGCGGCGCCGTCCCAGGCCATGGCTTCGAGCAGCTTGTACATCTCGGAATCGGCGAACTCGCGGCCTCGTCGGTCCCGGTGGATCCGCCCCTCGGCGGCGGCGCGGAAGTTGCCGGTCCAGCCGACGCGTTCCATCCAGTCGAGGCAGTGGCCGATGGTGGCGGTGGCGTTGGTGTGCCGGCGCCGGCCCCAGAAGCCGCCGGTGATCCTGACCTCGTCGAGACCGAGCGGGCGCAGCCGTCCCCGGCTCGGCGCCACCGGCAGGACGGACGAGCGCGCCGTGTTCTCCCTCACCAGTTCATGCCTTCGGTACGTCCTTTCGGGTGTCCGTGTGTGGAGGTTTCAGCCCTTGAGCGCGCCCGACATGAAGCCCCGTACGTAGTGCCGTTGCAGCAGCAGGAAGAGCAGGAGGCAGGGCACGGCGAGGACCACCACGCCCGCCTCGGTCGCCCCGTAGTCGACGGCGCCCATGCTCTGCTGCCGCAGGTTCGCGACGGCCAGCGGCAGGGGGGCCTTCTCGCTGTCGGAGATGAGGATCAGGGGTGCGATGAAGTCGTTCCAGGCCGCGAGGAAGGCGAAGAGGCCCACGGTGATCAGGCCCGGCCGTACCGCGGGGAGGAGGACCCGGCGCAGTGCGCCCGCCGTGCCGCAGCCGTCGACGAGCGCCGACTCCTCCAGTTCGCGCGGCACCGCCTCGAAGGCGATCCGCATCATGAAGGTGGCGAACGGCAGTTGGAACATGGCGAGCACCAGGCTCAGCCCGATCAGCGAGTTCTGCAGGTGGAGCCTGCCGAGCAGCACGTAGAGCGGGATGAGGAGCGTGGCGTACGGGACCATGAGGATGGCCAGGGTGAGCAGGAAGAGCAGGTTCTTGCCGGGGAAGGTGAAGCGGGCGAAGGCGTAGCCGCCGAGCAGTGACACCCCGAGGGTCAGGGCCACGGTGAGCGCCGAGACGACGGTGCTGTTGAGGAGGTACCGCCACAGGCCGGCGTCGTACTCGAGGAGCGTCCGGTAGTTGCCGAGGCCGTAGCCGGATTCCTGCGCGGTGCCGGGCTGTCCGCTGACCGAGGCCCAGGCGTTCCACAGCAGGGGGAAGAGGAAGATGACGGCCAGGCCTGCGGCGACGACGTAGTGGGGCGTCCGGCCGAGGGCGCGGGTGAGCACCGTGGTGTCCCTTCTCCAGAGGCGGGTGTCGGGTGCGGGGCGGGTCATGACTCGTCGGCGTGCCGCAGTCCGCGGAACTGCAGGACGTTGAGCAGGAGCAGCGCGGCCAGCACGAGGATCGACAGGGCCGCCGCGGTGCCGAGGTTCAGCCGCTGGAAGGCCTCGCGGTAGATCAACTGCACGACGGTGACGGTGCTGTTGTCCGGTCCCCCCTTGGTGAGGACGAAGAACTGGTCGAACGCGAGCAGGGATCCGGTCACGCACAGCAGCAGGGACAGGGCGAGCGACGGCCGTAGCAGCGGCAGGGTGATGCCGCGGAAGATCTGGGCGCGGCTCGCGCCGTCCATGCGTGCCGCCTCATACACCTCGTGGGGGATGCGCTGGAGGCCCACGAGCAGGATCAGCATGTAGAAGCCGGCGAACTTCCAGACGACGAGGAACACCGTCGAGAGCAGGGCGGAGGTCGGCGTGCCGAGGAAGGACACCGGCTCGTCGACGAGGCCCAGCTTTTCCAGGGTGCGGCTGAGGGGGCCGGTGGTGGGGCTGTACAGGCCCCAGAAGAGCAGGGAGGCGGAGGCCAGTCCGAGGGCGCCGGGCAGGAAGTAGACCGTGCGAAAGAAGCCGGCGCCGGGGCGGGACTCCTGCACCAGGAGGGCGAGCAGGAGCGCCAGGCCGAGGAGGACGACCGTGACGATCACGGTGTAGAGGAGGGTGAAGCGGACGGCGGGCCAGAACAGGGGGCTGTCGGTGACGTCGGTGTAGTTCTCGGGGGCGTTGCCGCCCCGGTCTCCCGCGAGCAGGGGCCAGTCGCTGAGCGACATCTGCCCGACGAGCAGCAGGGGCAGCAGGAAGAAGACGGTGACGAACAGGGCCGTGGGGGCCGCGTAGGCGAGCCCCTGGACCTTGCGGGACCGCCACAGGGGCGTGGACGTACGGGATCGGCGGGGCTGGTGTTCCGGTGGGGCCCGGTGTTCGGCGGGCGCTCGGTCGGGCGCCTTCACCTGCATGGCTCTCCTCTGCCGGGTGACGTGGGATCTGCCGGGTGACGTGCCGTGTCGCGTGGAGCTGCCGTGGGCCGAGTCACGGGTGGACGCCGCTCAGTCGGCCAGCGACGCGGTGACCGCGTTGTTGTCCTTCTCGACGGACGTCCCGTCACCGAAGACGGCGTTGCGCATCATGGTCAGCCAGGGCCCGTTGGGGTCGTTGAAGGTCTGGCCGAACTTCAGCGCGTACGGCGTGCGGCCGTCCGCCACGAGCTGGTTGATCGTGACCAGGCGCGGGTCCGCGGCGGAGTGCTTGTTGGACGCGAGGTCGGTGCGCGCCACCACGTCCTTGTGCGCGGCGACCACGTCGACCTGGGCCTTGTCGCCCAGGGACCAGGCGAGGAAGTTCCAGGCCTGGTCGGCGGACTTGCTGGTGGCGGCGATGCCGATGGCGTCACCGCCGACGAAGGTGGACTTGCCGCCGCCGGGGCCGGGGATGGGGGCGACGCCGAGGTCGAGGTCCTTGGGCATCAGCCCGAGGGTGGTCGACGGCATGGGCATCACCCCGACCTTCCCCTTCGGGAAGACCCCGGTCCAGGTCGTGCCGGTCTCGTCGCGTGCGCCGGGTGCCACGATGTCGTCCTTCACCCATCCGCGGTAGGTCCCGTAGACCTTCTGCGCGGTGGCGGAGTCGAGTTTCGCCTCGGTGCCGTCCTTGTTCAGTACGTCGTCGCCCGCCGCCCAGATGGACGGCCACCAGGTGAAGACGCCGCAGCCGCCGCAGCCGCCGCCGAAGAAGGTGCCGTCGACTCCGCCGCCCAGCGCGTCCACGGCCCGTGCCTGCCGGTCCCACTCCTCCAGGGTGGTGGGCGGCTTCGCGGGGTCGAGCTTGGCCCGCCGGTAGAGCTCCTTGTTGTAGAAGAGCACCGACAGATCGAGGGTGTGCGGCACGACGTACTTCTTGCCCTCGTACGTACCGGCCTTGATGTGCGACTGGGCGAGGTGTTCGGCGAAGGGCAGGGCGTCGAGGCGTTCGGTGAGGTCGGCGAAGAGCCCGCTGGTGGTGTAGTTCGGGACGAACACCACGTCGGAGGCGAAGAGGTCGGGCAGGTCCCGGGATCCGGCGGCCGCGCCGACCTTGGCCTGGTAGTCGTCGGTGGGGATGACAGTGAGTTCGATCTTGTTCTTGTGGCTCGCGTTGTACGCCTTGACCAGTGCCTCGCTCTGCGGCCGGGTCGCCGCCCGCGTCCACATGGTCAGCTTGGCGCCGTCGTCGACCCCGTTGGCGTCCGCCGCCCTGCCGCCCGCGCCGCCGTCCGATCCGCCGTCCCCCGACCCGCAGGCCGTGACCAGGCTCGCTGCGGCGAGGAGCGCGACAGCACCGGTGACGAGCCGGTGTACGCGTCCACGTGGTCCGGTCGTGCTCCTCATGACGATCCCCCTCGACAGAAATGAACCGAAAAGGCTTTCTGAAAGCTAGGGCGCGACCAACACGCCGTCAATCCCCTTGCACGGAGGGGTTGTCGGACCTCACCGAAACCTGCGGAGACGCCCTGGACTCACCGCTGCCGAAACATCTCGCGTACCGTTTTACGCGCGACGTGCCACCCTCGACGGCCTCGGCACGCGACGCGAGACAGGAGAACACCCATGACACAGGCCGCCGGCCCCTCTCGTTCGCATCCCGCCACGCTCGGCGACGTCGCCCGGCTGGCGGGCGTGTCCATCGCCACCGCGTCCAAGGCCCTCAACGGCCGCAGCCAGGTGCGCGCCGAGACACGCCAGCGGGTGATCGAAGCCGCCGAGCGGCTGTCGTTCCGGCCCAACCAGCTGGCCCGCGGTCTGCTCGCCGGGCGGACGGGGACCGTCGGTCTGCTCACCAGCGACCTGGAGGGCCGGTTCAGCATCCCGATCCTCATGGGCGCGGAGGACGCCTTCGGGGCGGGCGAGGTGGCGGTCTTCCTGTGCGACGCCCGCGGCGACGCCATCCGCGAGCAGCACCACGTCCGCGCGCTGCTCGGACGCCGCGTCGACGGTCTCATCGTGGTGGGCAGCCGGACCGACCCCCGCCCTTCCCTGGGCCGCGAGCTGCCCGTCCCCGTGGTGTACGCGTACGCGCCGTCGGACGACCCCGACGATCTGTCGATCGTGCCCGACAACGTCGACGCGGGCCGGATCGCGGTGGAGCATCTGCTGGCCTGCGGCCGGACCCGGATCGCGCACATCACCGGCGATCCCGGGTACCTCGCGGCGCGGGACCGGGCCGAGGGCACGCGGGCCGCGCTCGCCCGAGCCGGTCTGGCCCTGGTCGGCGAACCGCGGTTCGGGGCCTGGTCGGAGGGCTGGGGGCGGGCGGCCACCGCGCTGCTGCTCGACCAGCACCCGGAGGTGGACGCCGTCCTGTGCGGCAGCGACCAGATAGCGCGGGGCGTGATGGACGTGCTGCGCGAGCGCGGTCACCGGGTGCCGGAGGACGTGGCGGTGATGGGCTTCGACAACTGGCAGGTCATGACGTCCGCTTCGCGCCCGCCGCTGACGAGCGTCGACATGAACCTGGAACAGGTCGGGCGCGCGGCCGCGCACGCCCTGTTCACCGCGATCGGCGGGGTGCGGCGGTCGGGTGTCGAGACCCTGCCGTGCCGGGTGGTGATCAGGGGATCCACGGCGCCGTTGTCCTGAACCACGCCGTTGCCCTGGAACACGTACTCGCCCTGAACGACCCGTCGGTGAACACGGGTGTCGTCCCTCTCTCTTGACACTCCATCAGCTCCCTCCTACGTTGCGAAAACCTTTTAGGTCGTTTCAGCACTCCCCGGGTCATGCACGTAGGCGCCATCGCGGGCGAACGCTTGTCGTCAGCCGGACAGGGAGCATCCGATGAGAAGACCGCACGTCCTCCTGGTACGACGCCGGCGCACGAGGTGCCTCCTCGTCGCCCTGGTGCTCAGCGTCTGTTCCGTCGTGACCGCGACCCCGGCCGCGGCGGCGCAGACGATCGGTTTCCCCACCTTCAGCGGCCCCGCGATCCCGGCCCCGCCGGTCGCCCACACATCGGGCGACATGATGCGGAGCATCTACGACGCGGAGAGTTCGGGGACCGACTTCTGGATGGACCGCATGCTGGCCCGTTCCGGAGACGACCCGGCCGGCCCCTGGCTGATGAGCCGGGGGCGGGCGGTCTTCATGAAGACGCACAACCCGGCGGTGTTCGGCTTCGGCGGCCAGGTCGCCTACTGGGAGAGCATCAGCAACGACAACGCCTACACCGTCGCGATCAGTCCGGGCACCTTCACCGAGCAGGTCGCCCAGCGCCGGCAGACGCCCAGCCACTGGAAGAGCGTGCACACCAGCGGCTCGATCACGGTCGACCAGACGAAGTTCATCACCGACAACAACGTCGCGGTGACCAACCTGTCGATCAGGAACAACGGGACCGGCTCGACCACCCTGCAGTTGCGGGCGACCTCCCCGTACGCCACCACGGGCACCGGCAGCGAGCTGACGGGCCAGGTCAACGCCTACAACAACCTCACCACCATCCGGCCACGGCTCACCGGCGACGGTTTCACCGCCTCGGGCGGCGCGCTCAGCCGGTCCGTGACGGTCCCGGCCGGGGCCACGGTCACCGCGAAGGTGGTGATGGGCTTCGTCACCGACGAGATCCCCGCATCGCTCACCGACTACAACGCCTACGCGGGCTACTCGAACGCGACCGCGTTCGCCACCCACGTCAAGGCCTACAACCTGTGGTGGGCGCAGAACGTGCCCTACATCGACGTGCCCGAGCCCGCGATCAAGAAGAACATCTACTACCGCTGGTGGCTGATGCGCTTCAACAACCTCGACGCCGACATCCCGGGGCAGACCTACCAGTTCCCGACCTCGACCGAGGGCGTCCTCGGCTACAACAACGCGATCGCGCTCACCCAGCCGATGCACATCGACGACCTCAAGTACCTCCGCAATCCGGCCTACGCCTACGGGGACTGGCTGAGCGTCGGCCAGACCTCCAAGGGCGGCCGGTTCCTCGACAACCCGGGTGACCCGGAGAACTGGTCCAACAGTTACACCCAGTACATCGCCGAGGCGGCGTGGAAGAGCTACCAGATCCACGGCGGCCAGCCGGCCATCGCCGCCAGCCTGGCCAAGTACGCGGAGGGCGACGTCAAGGGCCAGCTCGCCCACTACGACCACGACAACAACAAGCTCATCGAGTACGACTGGGGCGCCCTGACCGGCAACGACGCCGACGCGGTGTCCTTCCACTGGAAGCCCGGGAACATGGACCGCGCCGAGTCCGCCTACCAGTACAGCGGCGCGCTCGCCGCGGCCCAGGCCTACGAGACGGTCGGCAACACGGCGAAGGCCACGGAGATGCGCACGCTGGCGACGCAGATCAAGGACGCCATCGTCAACGTCCTCTGGAATCCCGGCCGGCAGCTGTTCGAGCACCGGCTGAAGTCGACCAACGAGTGGGTGCCCTGGAAGGAGATCAACAACTACTACCCGTTCTCGGTGGGAGCCGTCCCCAACACCGCCACCTACCGGCAGGCCCTGCGCCTGTACGACGACCCGGCCCAGTACCCCGTCTTCCCCTTCTACACGGCGAACCAGGCCGACAAGAAGGCGGCGGCCGACGCCGGGAACCCGGGCTCGAACAACTTCTCCACCATCAACTCCACGGTCCAGTTCCGGCTCTACTCCTCGGTGCTGCGCAACTACCCCAACTCCTGGATGAGCGCGACCGACTACAAGAAGCTCCTGTACTGGAACGCCTGGGCGCAGTACGTCGGCGGCAACACCCAGTGGCCCGACGCCAACGAGTTCTGGGCCGACTGGAACGGCAGCTCGATCACCTACCGCTCCTGGATCCACCACAACATCCTGGGCAGCAGCAACTGGACGGTGATCGAGGACGTCGCGGGGCTCCGGCCGCGCAACGACGCCAAGGTCGAGCTCTCCCCCATCGACATCGGGTGGTCCCACTTCACCGTCAACAACCTCCGCTACCGGGGCGCCGACCTGTCCGTCGTCTGGGACGACCCGGCCGACGGCGTGGTGCGCTACCCCGGCATCCCGGAGGGCTACTCGATCTACGTCAACGGCAACCGGGTCGCCACCGTCGCCTCACTGGTGCCCTTCACCTGGGACCCGGCCACCGGCGAGGTCACCACCAGCGGCACGGTCACCCACCACACGGCCGTCCCCGGCCTCAAGGCGCCCCAGCAAGTCGTGCAGAACAGCCCGCAGATGGTCGACATGCTCGCCAAGGCCGGCGTCGACCTGACCGCCGACCTGACCAACCTCGCCTCCGGGGCGAGCGTGACCGCCTCCCACACCGGGTCCGGCAGCAGTGTCTCCGGCGCGGTCGACGGATACCCCACCAACGAGCCCTTCTGGGGCGCCGGCGGCTCCGCCAACAGCCAGGACTGGTACGAGCTGAACTTCGGCACCGCCCGCACCCTCAACGAGGTGCGCCTGTACTTCAAGGACAGCCGCCCGGCCAGTACCACCTACCGGGCGCCGTCCGCGTACACCATCCAGTACCTCAACGGGAGTTCGTGGGTGAACGTGCCCGGCCAGACCAAGAGCCCGGCCGCACCGCGCGCCAACTACAACCTGGTGCAGTTCCCCGCGATCAGCGCCCAGCGGATACGGGTCCTGGCCACCAACGCCTCCGGCGCCAAGACCGGCCTCACCGAGGTCAAGGTCTTCAACCGGGGCGGTGTCCAGCCTCCGGCCAACCTGGCGACCTCCGCGACGGCCTCCGCGTCGTACACCTCCCCCTGGGAGAGCGTCACCGCGGTCAACGACGGGATCGATCCGCCGTCGTCCAACGACACCGTGAACCCGCGCTGGGGGACCTGGCCGGAGACCGGTCAGCAGTGGGCCGAGCTGACCTGGCCGTCGGCGAGGACGCTCGACAGGGCCGAGGTGTACTTCTTCGACGACGACCAGGGCATCGACATGCCCGCCTCATGGAAGCTGCAGTACTGGAACGGCAGCGCCTACGTCGACGTGCCCGGCGCCGGCGGCTATCCGCTGGCCAGGAACCAGTACAACACCGTCACGTTCACCGCCACGAGCACCACACGACTCCGAGTGCTGCTCACCGGCAACGGCACCAGCTCTGTCGGCCTCCTCGAAGCAAAGGTGTACGGCCCGTGACCCGTTCCAGATGCCTGTCCGCGCTCCTCGCCCTCCTCGCCCTGGCGGTCGCCTTCCTGGTGGCGCCACCGCCCGCTGCCGCCGCCGTCGGCTTCACCTCGACGGGGGTGAACCAGAACGGCGGCAACTGCCTCGACCTGCCGGGCGGTTCGCCGGCCAACGGGACGCAGCTGCGTGCCTTCACGTGCGGCTCCGGCGCGAACCAGAACTTCGGCTTCGCCCCGGTCTCGGGGACGAGCGACACGTACACGATCACCACGCCGTCCGGTCAGTGCGTCGACGTGTACGGCGCGTCCACGGCTGACAACGCGGCGATCATCCAGTGGCCCTGCCACGGCGGGACCAACCAGCAGTGGCGGCTCGCCGCGGTGTCGGTGAGCGGCACCGACAAGACCTTCAACCTGGTCTCCGTCGGCTCCGGCAAGTGCGTCACGCCCAGCGGCGGCTCGTCGGCCTCCAACACCGACCTGGTGCAGCTTCCGTGCGCCACCGCGAACGGCAGGGTGTGGCGGCTGCCCGCCTTCACCGGCGGCGGAACGGGCGCGAAGACCTACACCAACCCGCTGTCGCAGCACGGGCCGGACCCCTGGCTGACGTACTACGACGGGTACTACTACCTCGCCACCACCACCTGGAACTCGACGGTCACCATGCGCAAGGCCGCCACCCTGGCGGGGCTCGCCACGGCCACCGACCAGGTGATCTTCAACCTCAGCCGGCCCAACGGGGCGGGCACCATGTGGGCCCCGGAGTTCCATCTGCTGGACGGCCCCAACGGGAAGCGCTGGTACTTCTACTACACGGCCGGGCGGGAGCCCTACGACCTGGGCACCCAGCGCATCCATGTGCTGGAGAGCGCCGGACTCGACCCGATGGGCCCCTACACCTTCAAGGCCGACCTGCTCGACCCGACCCAGGACAACACCTGGGAGCTGGACCCGAGCATTCTCCAGCTGAACGGGAAGCTCTACCTGCTCGGCACCTTCTACAACGGCTCGCAGCCGATGTTCATCCGGCCGCTGTCCAACCCGTGGACCGCGAGCGGCACCCGCCGGGTGCTGTCCACCCCGACCTACAGCTGGGAGACGGTGGGCGGCGCGGTCAACGAGGGCGCCGAGGTCCTGCAGCGGAACGGCAAGACCTTCATCGTCTACTCCGCCAGCCACTGCTCCACGCCCGACTACAAGCTGGGCATGCTGACGTACAACGGCGGTGACCCGCTGAGCTCCTCGTCCTGGGTCAAGTCGCCGAACCCCGTCTTCCAGCGGTCCAACGCCAACGGTGTGTACGGGCCCGGGCACAACGGCTTCTTCAAGTCGCCCGACGGGACGGAGGACTGGATCGTGTACCACGCCAACAACTCCGCGAGCGGTGGCTGCGACATGAACCGCACCACCAGGGCGCAGAAGTTCACCTGGAACGCCGACGGCACTCCGAACTTCGGCACCCCGGTGGCGCTCGGCGTCACCCTGCCCGCGCCGTCAGGCGAGTAGCCGCGCGAGGAACGGCGCCAGGGTGCCGGTCAGGGTGTTGTGGGACGCGGCGGCGAACAGCGGGTCGAGGTGGTTCATCCCGCTGTCCGTCTCGTACACCGCGTACGGGACACGGGAGGCGGCCACGACCTCGCGGGCGGCCGACGCGATCGTCCCCCTGGCGTAGCTCGTCTGGAAGACGTAGAGCGGAACGTCCAGGTCCGCGGTGTGGAGCAGCCGCAGACCCAGCGAGCGCGCCAGGCGGGTGTCCGCGTAGGGATCGGCGACATCGAGGTCCACCGACGCCCGGGCCGGCCAGTACCACTCCCACACGGCCGGCTCGGGGCCGCCCGCGTACGCCGCCGCGACGCGGCTGATCGGGGTGATGCCGGTGTCGACCCAGCCGCGCACCTCGCCGCTGTCGGCGAGGTGCCCGGAGTGCACGCTGATGTCGTTCGGCCAGCCGAACCCGGCGTCCACCAGCGTGCCCAGCAGACCGGCGTTGGTGACGGGGTACGGCGGCCGCAGGGCGTCGGGCAGCCGGGGCTGCAGGACCGAGCGGCCGTCCGGGTCGCTGTGCGCGTACCAGCCGGCGAGCTGGTACCAGATCTGGGTGCTCTCGGCCCGGCCGCCCAGCCCGACGCCGCTGAGGGTCAGGTCGAAGACGGCGCCGCGGTCGATCGCCGCCAGCCGCTCGCGCACCTCCTCCGGGGAGTTGTGGACCGGCTGCCCGGTCCCCTCGAACGCCCCGCGCACCCCGCCGTCGATCAGCACCAGGGCCGTGAGATCGCGGTGTCCGGGGCGGCCGTCGAAGTCCCAGGCGGCGTAGGTCATCGCGGTGGTGGCGCCCCAGGAGTGGCCGCCGAGCACCACCCGGCGCCGACCGCCGTGTGCGGCGGCCCGGACGACCGTGCGCAGGTCCTCCAGGGTGCGGGTCAGGCCCCATCGGGCGGCGAAGGCGGAGGCGGCCGGGTCCTGGGAGCGGTAGTGGCCGTCCAGGTAGTACCCGGCCGGGTCGGCGGTGGCGAAGCCGGAGCGGTCGGCCAGGTTCTCCTCGCGCCGGTCGAACGCCCACACCTGCACGCCGGGCACGGCCCGCACGAGATCTCGGGCCAGTAGCCGGAAGTCGTTCGCGGCCCCGAACATCCCCGGGACCAGCACCAGGGCCGTGTGCGCCGAGTCGGGACCGACCTTGAGCACGTGCACCCGGTCGGTTCCGGCCGGACCGCCCCCGGCGCCCACCGCCAGCGGGACGTACGGCTCGCGGGCCGCCGCCCGGTCCCGCCGCCCGGCCGCGGAGGCCGGGCCGGCCATGGCGGCCGTCAGGGCGAGGCCGCCGACGATCCCGCCGAGCACGGCTCTGCGGGGCGGTTCCCTTCTCATGAGGCGCACCCGCCCACCCGCTTGCTGCTCAGCGCCACGTCGTCCATGCGGAGGTCGTACGACGAGGGGGTGGGGTCGGACTGGTACAGCTGCCAGCCCAGCTTGAGCCTGTCGAAGCGCGGGAAGACGAAGTCGTCCGCCGTGCCGCCGTGTTCCTTGGTGGACACGGTCAGCTCGGGCTTCTCCACGCCGTCCAGATAGACGGTGACGCGGTTGTCGGTGGCGTCGAGGTGGAACTCGACGCAACTCCAGGTCCCGGCCGTGGCGGGAGCGGACGTCTTCCAGGCGGTCCAGTCCCCGGTGGGGCCCAGGTCGGAGCCGACTCCCCAGAAGTTGCCCTGATCGGTGGGCGCGTACTGGCCGCCCAGCGGGCGTACCAGGGTGGGGGCGTCGGAGCCGGAGGCCTCCGCGACGGTCCAGTGCGCCCAGGCGGGGGCTATGGGGAACCGGTCGACGCGCAGTCGCAGCCGGGCCCAGAAGCTGTTGCCGGAGGGCGCGAGGTCGGAGAGGACGAGGAAGGCACGACCGTTGCCTTCCGTGTGCAGCCGGAGTTGGCGGCCGTGTCCGGTGGTGCTCCGTTCGACGGTCAGCGAACCGTTGGAGGTGTCACTGGTCCAGCCGCGCCCCGAGGTCACGGGGCCGAGGGGCAGGCGGTCGAAGTTCTCCCGGACGAAGGTTCCGTGCGGGGCGGGAGTGGCGGAGGCGGTGGGGGGTGTCGCAAGCAGCGTGGCCGCCACCGCTGCCGCGGTGGCGAGCTTCCTCATGCGTGTCATGGGGGCCAGTCTGCAACATTGAAAGCTCAAGCAACATAAGGGACTTGAGTTCCGCGCAGCCGCACTCCCCGGCGGTCCCGCAGAGCCGTCCTACACGGCCACCCGGGAAAAGGCCGGCGCGGGAACGGACGCTCCGCGATCGGCCGGCTTGCGGATCAGCAGCAGCGCCGCGTCGTCGTGCAGCCGGCCGCCCACATGCGCCAGCAACTCGTCGTGGAGCCCGGTGAGGGTGCGGGCCGGCTCGTCGCACACATGGCGCTCCAGTCCTTCGACGAGCGGATAGAAGGCGCGGTCGCGGTCGCGGGCCTCGATGACCCCGTCGGTGTAGAGCAGCAGCTGGTCGCCGTCGGCGAAGGGCAGCACCTGGAGGCTGGGGATCTGGTCCGTGAGGGCCCGCAGGCCGAGCGGCGGTGCCGGATGCGTGGGCTCGACCGACTCGACCCCGCCGGTCGCGCGGACCAGCAGCGGAGGCGCGTGACCGCAGTTGACCACCTCCAGCTGGCCGTCCCGGGGATACCCGGCGACCACGGCCGTGACGAAGTCGTCGCCGCCGAGGTTGCGCGCCAGGCTCCGCTCGATCCTGTCGACGACGGCGAGCAGGTCGGGCTCGTCGTAGGCGGCCTCGCGGAAGACACCGAGCACGAGTGCGGCGGTACCGACGGCCGGCAGTCCCTTGCCGCGGACGTCGCCGACGATCAGCCGCACCCCGTACGGGGTGGGGATCAGCGCGTAGAGGTCTCCGCCGATACGGGCCTCGGCCGCCGCGGCGCTGTAGCGGACCGCCGCCTGGAACGGGCCGACGGTGGCGGGCACGGGCTTGAGCAGCGCGTGCTGGGCGGTCTCGGCGACCGAGCGGACGGCCGCGAGCACTCGTTCCCGGCGTCCGCGCAGCGCGCTGGCCAGGCCGCTCGCCAGGGTGACGGCCACCAGGGCGGACAGGACGGCCGCGAGCTCGCCGCCGGGAACGCCGTCCCGGATGCCGAGCGTCACGCCGAGCCCCGTGGCGAGGAGGCCGACGCACAGGACACCGCGCGGCCCGTTGGTGGTGGCGGCCAGCGCCGGCCCGGCCGCGAGCAGGGGCAACCAGATCATGCCGGCTCCGCCCAGGAGATCGGCGAGCACGACGGCGGAGACGAGCAGCACGGGGAGTACGGGCAGTACGGGTGTCCCGGTGGCCGCTCGATTCCTGAACAGCCGTGCCGGCCAGTGGTCGTCACCATGGTCTCGGGCCTGACTCATGTCTTGTCCGCAGTCCTCACCTGGGTAGGGGGCAGAATCCCGGAATGCCTGTTTCATCCAGGAAAAGGGGTTCTGCCCGATCGCCACAAGGAGCGGATTTTCAGATAGTGAGCGAAAGGTTCCTGGTCACACGGCTCGCGGTGGGGATCAGCCGGGCCCGGATCTCCTCGAGGCGGGCGAGCCGCTCCGTCGGCAGGGAGACGCCGAGCGAACCGAGCGTGCCCCCGCTGTAGACGGGCACGGCGACGCAGACGGTACCGAGGGAGTACTCCTCGAGGTCCGTGACGGCCGGGGCCGCGGGTGAGGTGTCGAGCTGCCGGAGCAGTTCCGGAGGGCTGGTGATCGTCCGGGGGGTGAGATCGACCAGCGGGTGCCGGGAAAGGTAGTCCTTGCGGGAGTCGTCGTCCAGCTCGCGCAGCACGGACTTGCCCAGCGCGGTGGCGTGTCCCGCGTCCTCGAACCCCACCCACAGGTCGACGCGGGGCGCCCGGGGCCCGTCGACGATCTCGGCGACCCGGATCTCGCCCTCCTCGTAGAAGGTGAGGTAGGCGGCGGTCGCGAGCTCGTCCCGCAGCGCGGCGAGGGTGGGGCGGACCCGGCTGAGCAGCGCCTGTCCACGGCCGGTGGTGTGCAGCGTCTCCAGCTTGTCCCCGAGGACGAAACCGCCGTCGTCCAGCTTTCGCAGATATCCGTCGTGGACCAGCGTGCGCAGCAGGTGGTAGGCGGTGGCCAGGGGCAGCTCCGTCTCACGCGCCAGCTGCTTGGCCGGTGCGCCGTTCGCGTGCGCGCTCACCGCCTCCAGCAGACGGAAGGCGCGCTGGACGGAGGTGATGAGCGTGGGGCCGGCGTGCTCACCCATACGACCAGCGTGCGCCAGGCGCGCGGCGCGGGCAAGGCACACGGTCCACGGCACCGTGCCGCACACGGTCCCGCGCCCGCCGGGCACACCCGCGGGCGAGGCAAGCGACCCTGCACACCGCGCCACACCCACTTCCACGCCCGCCGGGCACACCCGCGGGCAAGGCACGCAGCCGCGCACGCCGCACCGCACACGCTCCCACCCGCTCCGGGCACACCCGCAGGCAAGGCGCGCAGCCCTGCACATCGCACCGCACACATTTCCACGCGCGCCAGGCGCGCGGCACGGGCAGGACCGCGACCCTGCACGCCTTGCCGCACACGGTTCCGCGCGCCTCGCGCACCGGCGCGTGTGCCGCGCCCTCGGCGCGCCGGGCGCATCCGTCGCGCCGGGCGCATCGGTTGCCGCAGGGCGCGGCCGTCGCGTCCCTCGCTGGAGCAGGGACCGGCTCAGGAACCTCCGGTGAGGGAGTCCAGCAGCCTCGGTGATGCCTGGAGCGCCGTTCGTTGCATCAGGTCGAGGACGCCGCGGATCCCCGCCATCTCCGAGCCGCCGCCGGCCCGGCCGGGACCGCCGTGCCTCAGGGCGGGAAGGGGGGAGCCGTGTCCGGTCGTCCGGTCCATGTTCGCCGAGTCCAGCAGGTGCAGCCGTCCGTGCCAGGCGGCCGTCTCCCGGACGAAGGCGGTCGTCCAGGCGAGGTCGTCGCCGACCGCCGACGCGGCGAGGCTGCCCCGGCCGCGGGCGAGCAGGTCGAGGGCGTGCGCGGTGTCGCGGTAGGCCAGTACGGACGCGGCCGGTCCGAAGGGCTCGACCTCGTGGGGTGCCGAGGCGTCCGGGTCGGCCGAGATGAGGAGGGTGTCGAGGAAGGCCCCCCGCTCCGGATCGGCGTCGACCACCCGCACCTTGTCGGGGTCGCCGTGGACGAAGCGGCCGGACTCGGCGATCCTGCGCGCCGCCCGGCGTACGTCGTCGCGCTGTTCCAGGCTGACGACGGCGCCCATCCGCACACCGTCCGCCGCCGGGTGGCCGACGGTCACGGCGTCCAGCGCGGACGAGAGGGCGTCCAGGACGGCGGGTTCGTGCTCGCGCGGGACGAGGACGCGGCGGATCGCGGTGCACTTCTGGCCCGCCTTGACCGTCATCTCGGTCACGACCTCCCGCACGAACGCCTCGAACAGCGGGGATCCGGGCGTCACGTCCGGCGCCAGGACGATGGCGTTGACGGAGTCGGCCTCCGCGTTGAACCGGACCGAGCGGGCCACCAGGTTGGGGTGGGTGCGCAGGGTCGCCGCCGTGGCGGCCGAGCCGGTGAAGGACAGCACGTCCTGCTCACCGAGCAGGCCGAGGGCCGGTCGCACGGATCCGGCGACCATCTGCAGGGCCCCGGGCGGCAGGACACCGGCCTCGGTGACGATCCGCACGAGGTGGGCGGTGAGGTACGCGGTCGGGGTGGCCGGCTTCACCACGCTCGGCATCCCCGCGAGCACCGCCTGGGCGAGCTTCTCCAGGGGTGCCCAGACGGGAAAGTTGAAGGCGTTGACCTGGAGCATCAGACCCGGGGAGGGGGTGCACAGGTGGACGCCGAGGAAGTCGTCACCGCGCGCGAGGCGCTCGGCCGGCCCCTCGACCAGGTGGGGCGCGTCGGGGAGTTCGGCGCGGGCGCGGGTGGCGTAGTCGCGCAGGACGCGGATGCCGCCGTCGACGTCGTAGCGGGCGTCCGTCAGAGTGGCTCCGGCGCGGGCGGACAGGGCGTAGAGCTCCTCGCGGCGGGTGCGGACGGCCGCGGCCAGCGCGTCGAGGAGGCCGGCCCGCTGGTGGAAGGTCAGGGCGCGCAGGGCCGGCCCGCCCGTGCGCCGGGCGTGGCCGAACGCGCCGGCGAGGTCGAGGCCTTCGGAGGAGACACGGCAGACGGTCTCCCCGGTGACCGCGTCGCGTACGTCGGCCGCCGCGTCGTCGGTGGCCGCCGGGGTGACCCAGGTGTCCTGCAGGTAGCTGTCGAGCATGGGATACGACCACTTTCGTCGGAAGGGCGACTCGGGACGTCGGCGGGAAGCGGGAGCGGGACGGTCAGTCGACCGGGTGGTGGCCCCACACGTCGGCGGTGTGGACGCGGCTGACCCAGGTGCTCTCGTCGACCTGCACGCCGCCCGCGCCGATCTCGATGCCGAAGCCGGCCGGCGAGGTCATGTAGAAGGAGAACATCCCGTCGTTGGAGTGCTTGCCGAGCGTCGCCATCAGCTTGACGTCGTGCTCACGCGTGCGGTCCAGGGCGCGGCCGACCTCCTCCGGGGTGGTCACCTCGCACAGGATGTGGTGGGTGCCCTCGTTCTTGTAGGAGCGGACGAAGGCGATGCTGTGGTGCCTCGGGTTGCAGCCGAGGAAGTGGAAGGTGCCCCAGGGGAAGTCGGCGGTGTCGCTGAGCCGGAAGCCGAGGACGTCGCAGTAGAAGTCGACCGCCTCCTGGACGTGCGGTGTCTTCATCACGACGTGCCCGAGGCCCTGGTCGCCCGTGACGAAGTCGACGCCGAGCGGGGACACGAACTGGCTCGCCGCGAGACGCCGGCCGCAGAACAGTTCGGTGCGGATGCCGACGGGGCCGGTGAAGTGCACCATCCGGGCCACCTGGCGCTCCAGGCACTCCTCCTCGGTGCCGACGGTGACGTCGACCCCGGCCTCCTTGAGCCGGACCGTCGTCTCGTCGATCGCCGCCGCGTCCCGCACCTCCCAGCCGATGACCGTGACGCCACCCTTCGGGGCCTCCGTCAGCCATATGCGGAACGGGTGCTGGTCCATCCGCAGGCGGTGGCGCACCGGCTGGCCCGCCGCGGCGGAGCCGCTGTCGGACGCTGCGGCGGGCTCGACGGCGAGGCCGATCACTTTGCGGGCGTATTCCGCCCATGCATCCGGGTCGGGCGTACCGATGCCCACGTACCCAAGGCTCTGGATCGTCATGGCGAAGACGGTATTTGTTAGACCCTTGACGGTCAAGGGTCATACGAATACGTTGACGCCATCGAGCCGAGGAGGTCCCCGATGCCGGGAGATGTGCCCGAGAGGGCCCGCCTGCAGCCCGTCGACGAGAGCGAGCTGCACGAGAGGACACTGGCGTCGCTGGCGCCGTACCGCGACCAGGACGGCCGGATCTACACGATCTGGGCGACCCTCGCCCACCACGAGGACGCGCTGCGCCGCTTCATCGTCTTCGGCAACCACGTGCTGGGGAAGAACACCCTGCCGCTGCCGTCGAGGGAGCTGATGATCCTCCGGATCGCCGCCCGGGCGCGGGCCGCGTACGAGTGGGACCAGCACGTACGGATCGCCCGCCGCGCCGGGCTCGCCGACGCCACGATCCTGGCCGCGGTGAACGGCGAGTGGGACGGGCTGGACGAGCCGGACCGGGTGCTGCTCACCGCCACCGACTCGCTCCTGGACCGCCAGGGCGTCGACGACGAGCTGTGGGGCCGGCTGACGGACCACCTGAGCACCGAGCAGATCATCGACGTCCTCTACACCGTCGGCCAGTACCTCACCATCGCCACCGTCGTCAACACCCTCGGGGTGCGGGTCGAGGGCGAGCTCGCACTCCCCCTGCCGCTCCCCGCCGACCAGCAGAAGGAAGAAGCCGCATGAAGCTCGCCAACCTCGCCGGCCGCCCCGTCCTCGTGCGCGACGACCGCGCCCTCGACATCGCCGACGCCGGCAAGGGAGCGATCGAGCCGCGCCTGGAGGTCCTGTCCGACCTCTCCCTCCACGACGAGCTGCGCGCCCTCGCCGAGCGGGCCGCGGACTCGGACTGGAAGGCGTTCGACCCCCGTGACCTGGGCCGCGTGGCCAAGCCGTACAAGGCCATCGGCGTGGCGCTGAACTACCGGGCGCACGCCGAGGAGTCCAACCTGCCCGTCCCGGACGAGCCGTCGGTGTTCGCCAAGTTCGCCTCGTCCGTCGTGGGGCCGTACGACTCCATCGTGGTGGAGGCGCAGTACGACAAGGTCGACTACGAGGCGGAGCTCGTGGTGGTGATGGGCCGGGTCGGCAAGAACATCCCCGAGGCCGAGGCCTGGTCGTATGTGGCGGGCGTCACCGCGGGTCAGGACATCAGCGACCGCAAGGAGCAGTGGCGCAAGCCGATCAACCAGTTCACGCTGCCGAAGTCGTACGACACCTTCAGCCCGATCGGCCCGTACCTGGTGACGGTCGACGAGTTCGAGGACCCGGACGACATCGAGGTGGCCGGCTGGGTCGACGACCTGGAGGTGCAGCGGGGCCGCACCTCGGACCTCATCTTCAGCGTGCCGGAGCTGATCGCCTGGCTGTCGAAGCGGGTGACGTTCGAGCCGGGCGACCTGATCTTCACCGGTACCCCGGCCGGCTGCGGGGTCCGCCGCACCCCCCGGCTGTACCTCGGCGAGGGTAAGGTCCTGCGGACCGAGGTCACGGGCGTGGGGACTATGGTCAATCCGGTCGTGGCCGGCTGACACCGGCCGGGCCGGACGAGGAAGGGTGGGACACCGTGACGGACACCGTGCGTGAGGCGGGGACCGCGGGCGCGAGCCGGACCCGGGAGTTCTCGGAGCTGCTGCGCCACCACCATCGTGAGCTGGGCACGACCGATCCCCGGGACCTCGACGCGATCGAGATGGTCACCGACCTCACCCGCCTCGAAGCGCGGCTGACCAAGGACTTCGAGAAACACGTCCACCGGCCGCTGGGTCTGACCTGGGCGGGCTTCCGGATCCTGAACGCCCTGTGGGTGTACGGGCCGCTCGCCCAGCAGGACATCGGGCGGGTCTCCGGGTCGACCCGGGCCAGCATCTCGAGCGCGCTGGCGACCCTGGAGAGCCGCGGGCTCGTGACACGGCGGCGCGTGGAGTCCGACCGCCGTCAGCTGGTCGTCGAGCTCACCCCGGAGGGCAGCGGGACGCTGCGCGCGGCCATCGCGGCCCAGACGCGCCGCGAGCGGGCGTGGACGGCCGTCCTGCGCGACGACCAGCTCAGCGAGCTGGTGCATCTGTTGCGTACTCTGGTCAACCAGGAGACCCCGGCCGAGGACTGACCGCCGGCAGGTCCCACGGCGTGTGCCCGGTGCGCTCCGGGCACCCCTAGCCTTTCGCGCGCCCGAAGCCCGTGGCTGCTCGACACCCCAGAGATCGTCAGAACTTTTACTGTCATAACTCTAACGATTTTCCGCATCGTGCTTTAACGTTCAGCCACCCTCACCATCTGACGCCCCCGTCGTCGGTTTCTCAAGGGAGAGAATCATGGTCCGTCGTGTCGTCACCGGTGTCAGTTCCAGCGGCAAGCCCGTGATCGTGAGCGACGGCGAGCCGCCGCGCACCCGTCACTACACCCACACCCCCGGCTTCGCCCGCTCCCTGGTGTGGAACACGGCGGCGCCCGCCGTCCCGTCGGCCGACCCGACGGATTCCCTGCAGTCCTTCGTCCCCGCCCCCGGCGAGACGATCGCGCTGACCGTCACCTTCCCGCCGGCCAGTGTCTACGCCGACCCGAGCTGGGACCCCGCCGCCGCGGGCGCCGAGCAGCTGGCGGCCACCCCGGGTCTCGCCGAGCTCTTCGAGCCCGACGCGCCGGGCATGCACACCACCCCGACCGTCGACTACGGCGTCGTCCTCAGCGGCGAGATCGTCCTCGACCTCGACGGCGGGGAGATCGCGGTCCTCCGGCCCGGTGACCTCGTCGTCCAGAACGGCACCCGGCACGCCTGGCGCAACAACGGCACCGAGCCCGCCACGATGTTCTTCGTGCTGATCGGCGCGGACGGCACCGCGTGAACGCCCTGACGACCGCGGCGCCCGGAGCACCCGTCGTCGACCTGGACCTCGCCGACCTGCGCCGCGACCCGTACCCCGCCTACGCCGAGCTGCGCCGCACCGCCCCGCTCGCCTGGGTGCCCTCGGTCGGCCGGCACCTGCTGACCCGCTACGACGACATCGTCCACGCGGAGAAGCTGCCCGAGGTGTTCAGCTCCCGCGAGGAGGGCTCGCTGCTGCTGCGGACGGTCGGCCCGAACATGCTCCGCGAGGACGACCCCCAGCACCGGCGGCTGCGGGCCGCGGCCGAGCCGCCCACCCGCCCCCGCCAGGTCCGCGACCTGTGGGCGGGCGCCTTCGAACGCACCGCGCACCAGCTGCTCGACCGCGTCGCCGGCCGCGGCGAGGCCGACCTGATCGCCGACTTCGCCGAGCCGCTCGTCGCGGCCAACCTCGCCCTGGTCCTCGGCCTGCGCGGGACGAGCGCCGGGGACGTCGCCGCCTGGTCGCGGGCGATGATGGACGGCAACAGCAACTACGCGAACGACCCCGACCTGTGGCTGCGCGCCGAGCAGGCGACCCGGGCCATCGAGGAGGCGGTGGCCGAGGCGGCCGAGGCCGCCCGGCGCGAGCCCGACGGCTCGGTGATCTCCTCGATGGTCAACGCCCCGGAACCGGTGACACTCGCCGAGATCCAGAACAACATCAAGGTCATCATCGGCGGAGGAGTCAACGAGCCGCGCGACGTCTTCGGCGTCGGCGCCTGGGCCCTGCTGCGCCGCCCCGAGGTGCTGGACCGGGTGTCCGGGGACCCGGCGCTGTGGAAGCGGGTCTTCGAGGAGACGGCCCGCTGGGTCTCACCGATCGGGATGTACCCGCGCCAGCTCACCCAGGACCACGAGATCGCCGGGGTCACCCTGCCCGCCGGCAGCCGCGTGGCGCTGGTGATCGCCTCGGGGAACCGCGACGAGTCGGTGTTCGAGCGGGCCGAGGACTTCGACATCGACCGCCCGCACCGCCCGCACCTCGCCTTCGGCGGCGGCCCGCACTTCTGCATGGGCGCGTGGGTCGCGCGCCACGAGGTCAGCGCGATCGCCTGGCCCCTCGTCTTCAGCCGCCTCAAGGGACTCCGCCTCGTCGAGGGCGCGACAGCATCCGACGGCGACTGCGCCGCGGACCGCCTGGAGGGCTGGGTGTTCCGAGGACTCACCTCGCTGCACGTCACCTGGCAAGCAGCCTGAGCCGCTCCCCCCGGGAGGACTTCATGCCAACCGTCATCTTCCAGTTGCCCGACGGCACCGAACGCAAGGTCACCGCGGCGTCGGGCACGGTGCTCATGCAGGCGGCCGTCTCCCACGCCGTCGAGGGCATCGTCGCCGAGTGCGGGGGCAACGCCTCCTGCGCCACCTGCCATGTCTACGTCGACGCGACACAGGCCGACCTGGTCGGGCCGCCCAACGACGTGGAGGACGAGATGCTGGACTTCACCGCCGCCGAGCGCCGGCCGACCAGCCGGCTCAGCTGCCAGGTCCAGCTCTCCGACGCAACCGACGGACTGGTCGTGCACGTGCCCGAGGAGCAGGTATGACGTCCACCGCGGGCGTGGTCGTGGTCGGCGGCGGGCAGGCCGGCTTCAGCGTCGTCTCGGCCCTGCGCGGCGCCGGGTACGACGGCCCGGTCACCGTCCTCGCCGACGAGCGCCACCTGCCGTACCAGCGGCCGCCGCTGTCCAAGAAGGCCCACACCGAGCCGGAGGGCCTGCGCGTCGGCCTGGTACCGGAGTCCTTCTACCGCGAGCGGGACATCGACCTGCGTCTCGGTGACGACGTGGTCGCCCTCGACCGGACCGCCCGCACGGTGGTCACCCGCGCGGGCGCCCGTGTCCCCTACGACCACCTGGTGCTGGCGACCGGCGCCCGCAACCGGCCGCTGCCCGTCCCGGGCGCCGAGCTGGACGGCGTCCACGCCCTGCGCTCCCTCGACGACGCCCTGGCGATCGGCCGGGCCCTGTCGACGGCCCGTGACGTGGTCGTCGTCGGCGGAGGCTTCATCGGTCTCGAACTGGCCCAGGTCGCCGCGGCGCGCGGCGCGCGGGTCACCGTCGTCGAGCTGGCCGACCGGCTGCTCAGCCGGGCCGTCTCCCCGCAACTCCAGCGGCACCTGCGGGAACGGCACGAGCGCAGCGGCGTCCGCGTCCTCACCGGGACGGCCGTGCGCGCCGTCGAGGGCGCGGAGGGCCGGGTGCGGCAAGTCGTCACCGACCGCGGCACGCTCCCCGCCGACCTCGTCGTCTACGGCATCGGAGCCGTCCCCAGGGACGAGCTCGCGCGGGACGCCGGCCTGGCCGTGGACGACGGCGTGATCGTGGACGAGCTGCTGCGCTCGGTCACCGACCCGCGGATCTCCGCCGTCGGGGACTGCGCCCGCCATCCGCATCCGCACACGGACGGCCTGGTCCGGCTGGAGTCCGTGCAGAACGCCACCGACCAGGGGGCCCTGGTGGGCCGCCGCATCGCCGGCGCGTCGGAGCCGTACGCGAGTCTGCCGTGGTTCTGGAGCGACCAGGGGGACATCAGGCTGCAGATCGCCGGGCTGCGCGCACCCGACGACGCCGTGCACCTGGTCGCGGGCGACTCGCCGGGACGACTGGCCGCGTACGCCTTCCGCGACGACCGGCTGGTGGCCGTGGAGACGCTGAACTGGCCCGCCGAGCATCTGGCCGCGCGGCGTCTGCTGGGGCGGGACACGCCCGTGCGGGCCGCCGACCTGGCGGGCTCGACGCTCGGTGCGCTCGCCCGCGCCAGACGTGCGACGGAGGTGCGGACATGAGGGGAGCCACCTGGTTCGGCGCTCACCTCGTGGCCGGCGCGGCCGAGGCGGGCCCCCGCACCGCGCTCGTCTTCGGTGACCGGTCCTGGACCTACGCCGAGCTGGACCTGGCGGTCCGGCGCACCGTGGCCCGCCTCGACAAGGCCGGGGTGAGCCGGGGCGACCGCCTCGTGATGCAGGGGACCGCCCGGCCCGAGGCCCTCATCACCCTCTTCGCGGTGACGCGCATGGGGGCGGTGCTCGTGCCGCTCCACCCGCAGGTGACCGGCGCCGAGCTCACGGTCGTGTGCGAGGAGACCGAACCGCGGGCCGTGCTCGCCGACGAGGGCTTCCCGCAGGGGTCGGGCATCCGTCTGGCCTGGGAGGACCTGCACTGCGAGGACGAGTCAGGACCCGAGGCGCCGGCGTCCGCTCCCCCGGCCGGCTCCGACATCGCGGTCATCGCCTTCACCTCCGGCACCTCCGGCCGGCCCAAGGGCGTGGCCCTCACCCACGACAACCTGTACTGGAGCATGGTCAACGGGCTGTCCCGGCTGCCCGTCGGGGAGGACGACACCGCGCTCGTCTCCACGCCGCTGGCCCATGTCGCCGTCCTGGGCGGGCTTCCGCAGTACACCTGGGCCCGGCGCGGGACCGTGGTCCTGGCGCCCAGGTTCGACCCGGACCTGTTCGTCGACCTGGTCCGCGACCACCGGGTGACCTGCGCCTTCTCCGTCCCGGCCATGTCCGCCCTGCTGGCCCGGCACCCCCGCTTCACCAGCGCCGACCTGGACACGCTCCGGTGGATCCTCTCCGGCGGATCGCCGGCCCAGTCGGCGACCCGCGAGCAGTTCCGGGCCCGCGGGATCGGCGTGGTCAACTCCTACGGACTCACGGAGACCAGCGCCGGCGTCACCTACTCCGCGCCGACGGAGCCGGCCACCTCGGCGGGGGCGCCCGCTCCGCACGTCGAGATCGCGGTCGTCGACGGTACGGGCTCCCCCGTGCCGGCGGACGCGGCCGGTGAGATCTGGGTGCGCGGACCGTCGGTCGCGTCCGCGTACCGGACCGCCGCCGGACCGCTGCCCGTGACCGACGCCGAGGGCTGGTTCCACACCGGGGACCGTGGACGGTTCGACGCCGGGGGCCGGCTGGAGGTCGTCGGCCGGCTGAAGGACACGATCATCACCGGCGGGGAGAACGTCGACCCCGCCGAGGTCGAGAACGCCCTCGCCGACTTCCCCGGTGTCGTCGAGGTCGCGGTCTGCGGTGCTCCCGACCCGGTCTGGGGCGAGGTCGTGACCGCCTTCCTCGTCACCGAGTCCGGCACCCCGACCCTGGACGACGTCCGAGGTCACCTCGACGGCAGGCTCGCCCGGCACAAGTGGCCCCGGCGACTGTGCGTGGTCCGCGCACTGCCCCGCGGGGCGACCGGGAAGCTCCAGCGGGCCCGGCTGACGAGCCTGCTCGACGACTGACCCCACCCTCCGAGTCCCTTCAGAGCCGCACCGTCACCGCACCTCCCCCACACCCCCGCACACCCGAGATGGGGGCCGGCGCCACCGGCGACGTCTCCCCACCCACACCCAAGGAGAGGCCATGAGTGCGACCATGCGAGCCGCGCGGATGCACCACGTCGGCGAGCCGATGAAGCTCGAGGAACTGCCCGTTCCCGAGCCCGGCCCGGGCGACGTCCGCGTGGCCGTGCACGCCGTCAACATCGTCCCGAACCTCGCCAACATCCTGAACATGTGGACCACGTGGTTCCCGCACAGCCCCCTGCCGACCCTCCCGGCGATCTTCGGCCTGGACCCGGCGGGCGTGGTCGAGGCCGTCGGCGAGGGCGTCCAGGCCTTCGAGCCGGGCGACCGGGTGTACGTCAACCCGGGCCGTTCCTGCGGGTCGTGCCGGTCCTGTCGCGACAACGACTCGATCAACTGCGCCAGTTACGCCTTCGCCGGGTACTTCGGCTTCTCCCCGACCGCGGTGGACCTCCTCGACCGCTACCAGGGCGGCCTCGCCGAGTACATGGTCGCGCCCGCGTACTCCCTGGTGCGGCTGCCCGACGCGCTGTCCTTCGAGGCCGCCGCCCGCTTCGGCTACCTCGGCACCATGTACTCCGCACTGCGCAAGGCCGGTGCCGGTCCCGGCAGGAGAATCCTGATCAACGGCATCAGCGGCACCCTCGGCATCGGCGCCGCGCTCCTCGCGCCCGCCCTCGGCCTGACCCATGTCTACGGCACCGGTCGTGACCAGGGCCTGCTCGACCAGGTCGGCAAGCTGGCGGGCGGCCGGCTGAACCTGCGCTCCCTCGACGACGGCCCGCTCGACGAGTGGATCCGCGAGGAGACCGGCGGCCACGGCGTCGACATCTACATCGACGCCCTCGGCCCGGGCGCCCCGCACGAGACCTTCCTGGCCGGTATGCGGGCGATGGCGCGCGGCGGCATCGCGGTGAACATCGGCGCCGTCGCCGGTGATCTGCCCGTCGACATCCACCGGATGATGGACCAGCAGCTGAGTCTGGTCGGCTCGGCCTGGTTCACCTCCGGCGAGGGCCAGGCCATGGCCGACATGGTGGAGGCCGGCCTGCTCGACCTCGGCCCGCTGGAGCACCGGGTGTTCCCGCTGGAGCAGGTCAACGAGGCCATCGGCGGCATCGCGCAACGCAACGGCGGCTTCAGCAACTTCATCATCAGCCCGACGGCCACCGCCTAGTCACCCCTGCCCCTCTTGGAGACCCAGATGCACGCTCAGCACGCCGCGCGCCCCGCCGACCCCCTCGACCTCCTGGAACTCGACACCCTGCTCACCCCCGACGAGCGGGCCGTCCGCGACGCCGTCCGCACCTTCTGCGACCGGCGCGTCGAACCGCACATCGCCGAGTGGTTCGAGCAGGGGGCGATCGAGGACATCCGCGGGCTCACCAAGGAACTCGGGGAGCTCGGCCTGCTGGGTATGCACCTGGAGGGCTACGGCTGCGCCGGGATGAGCGCCGTCGACTACGGACTCGCCTGTCTCGAGCTGGAGGCCACGGACTCCGGGTTGCGCTCCCTGGTCTCCGTCCAGGGCTCGCTCGCCATGTTCGCGATCCACGCGTTCGGCTCCGAGGAGCAGAAGGAGGAGTGGCTGCCCCGTCTCGCGGCGGGCACCGCCATCGGCTGCTTCGGCCTCACCGAACCCGACTCCGGCTCCGACCCGGGCAGCATGCGCACCACCGCCCGCCGCGACGGTGGGGGCACCTCCCGCTCATGGGGGTCCCCCCGCTCGAGCGAAGCCGAGAGTGGGGGAGGAGCCGAGAGTGGGGGAGACTGGATCCTCGACGGCCGCAAGATGTGGATCACCAACGGGTCGGTCGCCGACGTCGCGGTGGTCTGGGCGCGCACCGACGACGGCATCCGCGGCTTCGTCGTCCCCACCGACACGCCCGGTTTCTCGGCGCCCGCGATCAAGCACAAGATGTCCCTGCGGGCGTCGGTGACCAGCGAACTCGTCCTCGACTCCGTACGCCTGCCGGGATCGGCCGTGCTGCCCGGCGTCCGGGGCCTGCGCGGGCCGCTGTCCTGCCTCAACGAGGCCCGGTACGGCATCGCCTGGGGCGCGATGGGCGCGGCCCGCTCGGCCTTCCGGGCGGCCCTGGCCTATGCGGGCGACCGGGTCCAGTTCGGCCGTCCGATCAGTTCCTTCCAGCTGACCCAGGCCAAGCTGACCGACATGTCCCTGGAACTGACCAAGGGGACACTGCTCGCCTTCCACCTGGGCCGGACCAAGGACGACCGCGGTCTGCGCCCCGAGCAGGTCAGCTACGGCAAGCTCAACAACACCCGTGCCGCGCTGGAGATCTGCCGCACGGCCCGCACGATCCTGGGCGCGAACGGCATCTCGCTGGAGTACCCGGTCATCCGGCACGCCAACAACCTGGAGTCGATCCTCACCTACGAGGGCACCGTGGAGATGCACACCCTCATGATCGGCCAGGCCCTGACGGGAGAGGCCGCCTTCCGATGAGCGCGGCGCCCCCGATCAGCGCAGTGGGTGTCGTCGGCTGCGGGCTCATGGGCGCGGGCATCGCCGAGGTCTGCGCCCGGGCCGGTCTGGACGTGGTGGTCCACGAGGTGAGCGAGGGCGCCGCCGCCGCGGGCCGCGCCCGGCTCACCGCCTCGCTGGACCGCGGCGTACGACGCGGCAAGCTCTCCGACGCGGAACATGACACCGCGCTCGGCCGGCTGCGGGTCACCACCGACCTCGCGGACCTGTCCGACCGGGACCTGGTGGTGGAGGCGGCGACGGAGGACGAGGCGGTGAAGGTCGAGCTGTTCGCCGAGCTCGACCGGATCGTCGCCCGGGAGGACGCGCTGCTCGCCTCCAACACCTCCTCGTTGCCGATCATGAAACTCGGCATGGCGACCGCACGGCCGCACCAGGTGATCGGGGTGCACTTCTTCAACCCCGTTCCGGTGCTGGAGCTGGTGGAGATCGTGCCCTCCCTGCTGACGGGCCCTCAGACCCAGTCCCGCGCCGAGGACTTCGTCACACGAGTCCTGGGCAAGAAGGTGATCCGCGCCCAGGACCGGGCCGGCTTCGTGGTGAACGCCCTGCTGGTGCCCTACCTGCTCTCCGCGATCCGGATGCTGGAGTCCGGCTTCGCCTCGGCGGAGGACATCGACACCGGCATGGTCCTGGGCTGCGCCCACCCCATGGGGCCGCTGAGCCTCGCCGACCTGATCGGCCTCGACACCCTCACCGCGATCGCCGACGCGATGTACGCGGACTTCAAGGACCCGCTGCACGCCCCGCCGCCATTGCTGCTGCGCATGGTGGAGGCCGGCCTGCTCGGCCGGAAGTCGGGACGCGGCTTCCACGACTACTCGGACTCCGACCACCCGGGCTCCGGCCACTCGGACTCCCGGACACTTGGACTCTCGGAAAGGCGGTGACGTGTTCGGGCGGGGCGCGGCTGATCGACCTGCACCTTCAGGGCCGCCTGGACCTGGAGACGTTCGTGACCGAGACCATCCAGCTCGACGAGGTGGAGAAGGCGTTCGAGCGGATGCACCACGGCGACGTCCTGCGCTCGGTGGTGGTGCTGTGACGGGACCGGGCCGGAGCCGCTCGCGCCTCTCCGGCCCTTTGGGCCGCTCTTGCCTCAGATGCGGTGCCCCTGTGCCGTCAGCCAGCGATGGACGGTCTGCTTGTCCGCCGGGGTGATCCGGACCGGGGCCTGCACGTAAGGGCCCTCGTCCTCGTTGAAGCCCGTGTCGGTGACCCGGGCGGTGACCCAGTGGGCCAGGTCCTGGGCGGACCGGTCCGGCAGGGAGCCCCGCTCCCATCCGGTACGGGCCTCCCGGGCCGCGGCCCGGTCGTGTCGTTCGGTCTCCTCCAGCCAGGCCGCGACGAGCCGCTCGACGGTCCGGCGCTCCTCGGACGGGGCGGGCTGCTGCTTGTCCTTGCTGCTCATGAGGGCCGGGTGCCCACAACCGGGGAGACGGCGACGTGGTCCGGGGCGAGAGCGACGTGGTCCGGGGCCGCGACGGCGATGTGACGCGGGGCAACGGCGACGTGAACCGGGGAAGGCCGACGCCCCCGCATTCCTCCGCGCGTTCCGTGTCTAAGCCGTCGCGCCCGGGTACTCGGGGTGCTCGCCGTCACGGTCCCGCGGAGACGGTCCGCCGGATGCGGGCCGGACGACGGGACCGACCAGGAAAAGATCAGGAAAAAGGGGGCAATGATGACGCAGCACGCGGACGACAACGCTCTCGACCAGCAGGCGGGGGTCGCGGAGCTGCGTCTGGCCACGGGGGATCCCGGCCTCGTCCCGCAGAACGACGTGCTCGCCGAGGACCTGCCCCTCGATCGCAATCAGGCGATCCTGCAGGCCACGAAACAGGTCGGCTCGATCCTGAAGCGGAAGGGGCACCGGTTCGCCCTGGCGGGCAGCGTCGCCGTGTACGCCCACGGCGGCACCCAGAACCTCCAGCACGACGTCGACTTCTGCTTCCGCCCCGAGGACGCGGACGCCGTCGCCGAGACCCTGCGGGAGGCCGGGCTGCCGGTGTACACGCCGCCGGAGGACTGGCTGCTGAAGTCGAACTGCCTCGGCCAGCAGGTGGACCTCATCTTCGAGCTGGCGCACCAGCCGGTGACCACCGAGCTGCTGGAGCGGGCGCGGGAGCTGTCGGTGGACTCGGTCTTCATGCCGGTGCTGTCGCCCACCGACCTGGTGCACAGTCTGATGGCCGCCTTCTCCGAGCACCACTGCGACTTCGGGGCGGTGCTGCCGATCGCCCGCACGCTGCGGGAGAAGGTCGACTGGGACGCCGTGCGCGACGCGTGTGGGCACGAGCCGATGCCCGACGCCTTCTTCTACTTCCTGGAACGGCTGGAGGTCATTCCCCCGAGGCCGAAGGAGGAACAGCGATGAGGCCCCTCGCGGACCGCGCGGGAGCCGGGCACGCCGGCCGCGCCCCCGAGAACGTCGAGTACCGCGTCGCCCATCTGCGCGACCGGCTCGCCGCGGAGGAGCTCGGTGAGCTGGGCGTACGGGCGGAGGTGCGGGCCGGGGCGGTCGTGGTGACCGGCACGGTGCCCTCCGAGCAGTGCCGGGAGACGGTACTGCGGACCGTCCGCGAGGAACTGGCCGGGCTCGCCGTGCACACCGACGTCCTGGTGGCGGAGAACGCGTCCCCCGACCATGCGGAGGACCTGCCATGATCCGCGTCGCCGCCGTCGGGGACATCCACATGGGGCCCGACAGCCAGGGTCTGCTGCGACCCGCCTTCGACACCCTGCCCGACTGTGCCGACCTGCTGCTCCTGGCGGGCGACCTCACCCGCCACGGCACGCAGGAGGAGGCGCGGGTCGTGGCGCAGGAGGTCCGGGGGCTGCCGGTGCCGGTCGTGGCGGTGCTGGGCAACCACGACCATCACGACGAGCAGCCCGAGAAGGTCACCGCCATCCTCCAGGACGCGGGCGTGACGGTCCTGGAGGGTGAGGGGACGATCGTCGAGTGCGACGGGACGCGCGTCGGCGTCGCCGGGACGAAGGGTTTCTGCGGCGGGTTCGTGGGGCGCAGCGCCGGGGAGTTCGGCGAGCCGCTGATGAAGGAGTTCGTCCGTTACACCCGCCGCAGCGCCGACGGTCTGCGCACGGCGCTGGAGGAGCTGGGCCGGCAGGGCTGCGACGTACGGGTCGCCCTCACCCACTTCTCGCCGGTCGCCGACACCCTCGCCGGTGAGCCGCCGGAGATCTACCCGTTCCTCGGCAGCTATCTGCTGGCCGAGGCGATCGACACGGCGGGCGCCGACCTCTCCGTGCACGGCCACGCGCACGCGGGCACCGAACACGGGATGACCGCCGGCGGCGTCCGCGTCCGCAACGTGGCGCAACCGGTCATCCGGCGGGCGTTCAACGTGTACCAGCTGCACACAGCCGCCTGACGGGCCCCCTGGCAGGAGGGCGCCTCGGTCAGCGCCGACCCGTACGGGAAACCGGCTGTGCAAACGCGCGGCCGTCGCCTTTCGGTTGCGCGGGAGGCATCCGGTTGCGCGCCCGGCGCCCCGAGGCACGGGCGGTGTCTGGCTCGCGCCGTCGCGCCTACACGTTCAGGTGGTGATCACCCCGGAGCCCCGCACGGGCCGTCCGCTCGCCCGTATCCAGGGCACATGGACAATCTCCGTGCCTCTGTCGACCCACGTTCCCTCTCCCGTCGGCGGTTCACCGCCGCGGCCGGTACGGCCGGTGCCGCGGCTCTCGCCGTGTCCCCGGGCCCGGCGACGGCCTTACCGCAGGCTCCCCGCCCCCCGCGGTCCACCGCCGACTGGGCCACGTGCCTGGCGGTCGCCCGGGCCCTGCTGGTGGTCGACGAACACGACCGGCCGCTCGTGCCCGGATACCAGAAGATCCTCGGCTCCGGTCTGCCCCGCGCCGGGACGAAGACCGCGAAGAAGGTGCTCGTGGTGGGCGCCGGGCCCGCCGGGCTGGTGGCCGCCTGGCTGCTGAAGCGGGCCGGACACCACGTCACGCTCGTGGAGGCCAACGGCAACCGCGTCGGCGGCCGGATCAAGACCTTCCGCACCGGCGGGCACGAGCACGCGGCCCAGGCGTTCGCCGACCCCCACCAGTACGCGGAGGCGGGGGCCATGCGGATCCCCGGCAGCCACCCGCTGGTGATGAGCCTGATCGACCAACTCGGCGTCAAGCGCCGCCCGTTCCACCTCGTCGACGTCGACGCCCAGGGCAAACCGGTCAACAACGCCTGGCTCCACGTCAACGGCGTCCGCGTGCGCCGCTCCGAGTACGCGAAGTCGCCCCGCAGGGTCAACCGGTCGTTCGGGGTGCCGCGGAAGTACTGGGACACCCCCTCCTCGGCCATCCTGCGCCAGGCCCTGGACCCCGTCCGTGACGAGTTCAGCACCGTCGGCGCCGACGGCAAACGCGTCGACAAGCCGATGCCGGAGCGGGTGCGGGGCTGGGCCCGGGTCGTGCAGAAGTACGGGGACTGGTCGATGTACCGGTTCCTGACCGAGGAGGCCGGCTTCGACGAGCACACCATCGATCTCGTCGGCACGCTGGAGAACCTCACCTCCCGACTGCCGCTCTCCTTCATCCACAGCTTCATCAGCCAGTCGCTGATCAGCCCGGACACCAAGTTCTGGGAGCTGGTCGGCGGTACGGCGACACTGCCGGACGCGTTGCTGCGGGAGGTCTCCGACGTGCTGCGGCCGGACCGGCGCGCGACCCGCATCGAGTACTGGGCGCCAAACCGGCACGGCACCGACGGCACCCCGCACGTGCGCACCGACGGGCCGCACGTGTGGATCGAGACCGTGTCCGAGGGCCGCGACGGCAAGGTGGTGCGCGAGCAGTTCACAGGGGACGTCGCGATCGTCACCGTGCCGTTCTCCGGGCTGCGCCAGGTGCAGATCAGCCCGCTGATGTCGTACCGGAAACGGCGGGCCGTCGCCGAGCTGCACTACGACAGCGCGACCAAGGTGCTGCTGGAGTTCAGCCGGCGCTGGTGGGAGTTCACGGAGGCCGACTGGAAACGCGAACTCGACGCCGTGCGGGCGGGGTTGTACGACGACTACCGGGGCGGCCGGGCTCCCGCCGACGGAAGCCTGCTGGGCGCGCACCCGTCCGTGCCGCCGGGGCACATCAGCGACGCCCAGCGGGTGCACTACGCCGCCAACCGCTGGACGACCCGCGACCAGCCCGAGGCGGCGCACATCGTGGGCGGGGGCTCGATCTCCGACAACTCCAACCGCTTCATGATCAACCCGTCCCACCGGGTCGACGGCAGCGAGGGCGGCGTCGTCCTCGCCTCCTACAGCTGGGCCGACGACGCCTCCCGCTGGGACTCCCTCGACGACGACGCGCGCTACCCGCACGCCCTGCGCGGTCTGCAGCAGGTGTACGGCCAGCGCGTCGAGGTCTTCTACACGGGCGCCGGCCGCACCCAGAGCTGGCTGCGCGACCCGTACGCCTACGGCGAGGCGTCCGTGCTGCTCCCGGGCCAGCACACGGAACTGCTGGCGGCGATCCGCAGCCCCGAGGGCCCCCTGCACTTCGCGGGCGACCACACCTCGGTCAAGCCCTCGTGGATCGAGGGGGCGGTAGAGTCCGCGGTCCGGGCGGCGCTGGAGGTGCACGGAGGATGACAGCGGAGGCTCCCCTCCCACAAGGAAGGGGAGCCTCTCCAGAAGGAGCGCGCCACCCGAGGGCCCCGCGGCAGGCCGGGCGATCAGCTCGTCGCCCGAACCGCGTCGCGGATCAGCTCCGCGACCTCCTTCGGCCGGGACACAGCGGCAGCGTGCGACGCTCCCTCGAGCTCGACGATCGTCGCCCCGGCCCGCTTGGCGCCGAATCGCTGGACCTCGGGGTTGATCGCCTCGTCCGCCGCGGCCACGAGCGCCCAGGAGGGCTTGGTCTTCCAGGCGGCCTCGGCCGCGGTCTCGTCGAACGCGGCGGCGGCCAGCGGCCGCTGCGCCGCCGCGAGCACCTCGGTGACGTCGGCCGGCACGTCCGCCGCGAACACGGACGGGAAGGCGTCCTGGGCGATGGTCACCTCGACGGCCGGTTCGCCGCCCGGCACCGGGTACGTCCACTCCTTGAGGTTGCTGACCAGCGGGGAGAGCGGGAAGCGGCCCTGGAGCTCGCCCAGGCTCTCGCCCTCCTCCAGGACGTAGGCGGCCACGTAGACGAGGCCGACGACGTTCTCGGTGGTGCCGGCCACGGTGATGAGCGCGCCGCCGTAGGAGTGGCCGACGAGGACGACGGGGCCGTCGATCTGGGCGGCCACGGAGGCGACGTACGCGGCGTCGGACGCGAGGCCCCGCAGCGGGTTGGGCGGGGCGATCACCGGGATGCCGTGGTCCTGGAGTTCGGCGATGACGCCGGACCAGCTGGCCGCGTCGGCGAACGCGCCGTGGACGAGGAGGACGGTGGGCGTGGTGGTCATGTCTGGGTCTCTCCCCGGGGTCAGGCGGAGTGCAGGACGGTGCGCAGCGTGCCGGCGGCGAGGCTGATGGCGGCCTCGGCGGCGGGGGTGGGGCGCAGGGCGTTGAGCATCACGAAGTCGTGGATGATGCCCTGGAAGCGGACCGCGGTGACCGCGACTCCCGCCTCACGCAGCTTGTTGGCGTACGCCTCGCCCTCGTCGCGCAGGACGTCGGCCTCGGCGGTGATGACGAGGGCCGGGGGCAGGCCGGTGAGCTGCTCGGTGGTGGCGCGCAGCGGTGACGCGGTGATCTGGGCGCGCTCGGCCTCGTCGGTCGTGTACTGGTCCCAGAACCACTGCATGGCATCGCGGCGCAGGAAGTAGCCGGTGGCGAACTGGTGGTAGGACGGCGTGTCGAAGGCCGCGTCGGTGACCGGGTAGAACAGCACCTGCTGCACCAGCGGCACGTCACCGCGCTGCTTGGCCATCAGGGTCAGCGCGGCGGTCATGTTGCCGCCGACGGAGTCACCGGCGACGGCGATGCGGGTGGCGTCCAGGCCCTTCGACGCGCCCTGCTCGACGACCCACCGGGCGACGGCGTAGTTCTGCTCGATGGCGACCGGGTAGCGGGCCTCGGGCGAGAGGTCGTACTCGGGGAAGACGACGGCGGCCTCGGCGCCGACGGCGAGTTCGCGGACCAGGCGGTCGTGGGTGTGGGCGTTGCCGAACACCCAGCCCGCGCCGTGGATGTAGAGAACCACCGGCAGGGTGCCCTGGGCGCCGGCGGGCTTGACGATGCGGGCACGGACGGAGCCGGTGGGGCCGCCGGAGACGGTGATCCACTCCTCGTCCACGCCCGGCTTGTCGATCTCCCCGGACTGGACCTCGTCGACGGCCTTGCGCCCTTCCGCCGGCGGCAGGTCGAACAGGTAGGGCGGGTTCGCGGTCGCCTCGGCGAACGCCGCGGCCTCGGGTTCCAGCACCGGTCGAACCGGCTCGACGACGTCGGACATGGGTGTCTCCAGCTGTTATCGGTGTGCGTTGTCCTGCTCACTGACGCTAAATCCGCGGTGCGGCCGGACATTGCCCACACGTGCACCGGCACTGTGCTGACAGCGCACGGAGCTCCGTGCGCTGTCGGCACTTATTCAGTGCGCTCAGGGAACACACGGCGTCCCGCGAACCGGTTTGAGTTGTCGGCGAAGCAACCGCGGTTTCGTCGCACTGGACGTAATTGAAGGAATCCTGGAGGGATGTCACACCGTGTCAGCAACGCCGGTCGGCGGGCTGGTTCCCCGGGCCGCCGACAATGCCGCGGAACTCGTCGTCCGCAACGCGCGGATCCATACGCAGGACGCGCGCCGCCCGCAGGCCGGCGCGCTCGCCGTGCGCGGCGGTGTCATCACGGCCGTCGGCGACGACGCGGACGTGGCCGCGCACATCGGTCCGGACACACGGGTCGTCGACGCGCTCGGCCGGCGCGTGGTGCCGGGCCTGAACGACGCCCATCTGCATGTGATCCGCGGCGGCCTCAACTACGTCCTGGAGCTGCGCTGGGACGGCGTGCCCACCCTGCGGCAGGGGCTGGCGATGCTGCGCGAGCAGGCCGCCCGTACCCCGAAGGGCCAGTGGGTGCGGGTGGTCGGGGGCTGGTCGGCGGAGCAGTTCGCCGAACGGCGGCTGCCGACGGTCGCGGAACTGAACGCCGCCGCGCCCGACACGCCCGTCTTCGTCCTGCACCTCTACCAGTCCGCCGTCCTCAACCGGGCCGCCCTCAGGGCCGCGGGCCACGACCGGAACACCCCGGACCCGAAGGGCGGCCAGATCGTCCGTGGCCGCGACGGCGAGCCGACGGGCATGCTGCTGGCGGCGCCCAGCGCCCTGATCCTGTACTCGACACTCGCCAAGGCCCCGACGCTCGACGGCGAGGACAGGAAGACCTCGACGCGGCACTTCCTGCGCGAACTCAACCGGTTCGGACTCACCTCGGCCATCGACGCCGCCGGCGGATTCCAGAACTTCCCCGAGAACTACGCCACCGTCGTCGACCTGGCGAAATCCGGCCAGTTGTCGCTGCGTATCGCCTATCACCTTTTCCCTCAGACTCCGGGCCAGGAGATCGACGATCTCACCCGCTGGACCGAAATGGCCCGCCCCGACGACGGAGATGAATGGCTGCGGCTGAACGGCGCGGGTGAGAATCTCACCTGGGCGGCCGCCGATTTCGAGAACTTCGCCCAGCCGCGGCCCGAACTCACCGCATACGAGGCGGAATTCGAGAAGGCGGTACGGCTCCTGATGGAGAACGGCTGGGGATTCCGTCTGCACGCCACCTACGACGAGACCGTCCGGCGCGATCTCGCCGTCTTCGAGAAACTCGCCGCCGACGGCCTCTTCCCGGCCGGCAACCGCTGGCTGTTCGACCACGCGGAGACGGTCTCCCCGGAGAGCCTCGACCGCATCGCCGCCCTCGGCGGCGCGATGTCCGTCCAGAACCGCCTCTCCTTCCAGGGCGAGGCGTTCCTGCGGCGCTACGGCCCCGGAGCCGCCGCGGACGCCCCGCCGCTCACGGCCATGCTGGCGCGCGGGCTGACCGTCGCCGCCGGCACGGACGCCACGCGGGTCTCCACGTACAACCCGTGGGTCGCTCTGCACTGGCTGGTCAGCGGCCGCACCGTCGGTGAGCTGACCCTGCGCCCGCCGTCGAACCGGGTCGACCGGCGCACCGCGCTCACCCTGTTCACCCGCGCCGGCGCCGCGCTGACCGGCGAGGACGAGGTCAAGGGGGTGCTGCGGCCCGGCTGCTACGCGGACCTGGCGATCCTCTCCGAGGACTACTTCTCCGTGCCCGAGCCGGACATCCCGCACATCGAGTCGCTGCTGACGGTCACCGGCGGCCGGATCGTGTACGCCGCCGGCGAGTACGAGGGCCTCGACGAGGAGCTGCCGCCCGTGAGCCCCGGCTGGAGCCCGGTCGCCCGCTTCGGCGGCTACCAGGCGACCCCCGCCCCGTCCCGTACGGGTGCCCGCCAGGCCGATCTGCTCGGTGAGGCCGTCGCCGAGTCGGAGGAGCAGCGGCGGTGGCGCGTGAGCCGCGGCCTTGTTCCGGGGGCCACGGACACACCGTTCGACCCCTGCTTCTCCCTCTGAACCACCTGTCCACCTGAACCACCTGTCCACCCGTTCCCAACCACCTGATCACCCCTTCCCCACCCCATCACCGAAAGGTTTCTCCATGGTCGACATCGCCGAGGTCACCGCGTCCCCCAGCCCCGACCTGCTCACGCCCGACAACTGCGCGGTGCTGTTCGTGGACCACCAGCCGCAGATGTTCTTCGGCACGGGCAGCGGCGACCGCACCGCGATCATCAACGCGACGCTGGGTCTGGCGAAGGCCGCGAAGGCGTTCGACGTACCGGTCGTACTGAGCACCGTGGCCGCCGAGTCGTTCTCCGGCCCGATCCTGCCGCAGCTCGCGGACGTCTTCCCCGAGCAGAAGATCATCGACCGGACCACGATGAACGCCTGGGAGGACCTCGCCTTCGTCGAGGCCGTCAAGGCCACCGGCCGCAAGAAGCTGGTGATCGCCGGCCTGTGGACCGAGGTCTGCGTCGTCCTGCCCACGCTCTCCGCGCTCGCCCAGGGCTACGAGGTGTACGTGGTCACCGACGCGTCCGGCGGTGTCAGCCCGCAGGCGCACGAGCACGCGATCCAGCGCATGGTGCAGGGCGGCGCGATCCCGGTCACCTGGGTGCAGGTGCTCCTGGAGCTCCAGCGCGACTGGGCCCGCACCGAGACGTACGCCGCCACGACCGGCGTGGTGAAGGAGCACGGCGGCGCCTACGGCCTCGGCATCGTCTACGCGCAGGCCGTCATCGGCGCCCACGCGGCGGGCTGATCCCCGCAGGCGCGGAAGAACCAGGGAACAGGCGGGTACACGATGGACACCGGACTGCTGGTCCTCCGGCTGGTGGTGGGGCTCCTCATCGCCGGGCACGGGGTGCAGAAGGTGAGTTTCCTCCTCGGGGGACAGGGCCTCGCGGGCGGAACCGAGGAGTTCCGCCGCGACGGCTTCCGCGGCGGCCGGCTGACCGCGCTCGTCGCGGGCGGCAGCCAGCTCGGCGCCGGCCTGTTCCTGACCGCGGGGCTGCTCACCCCGCTCGCCGCGACGGCGGCGATGGGCGTGATGACGGTCGCCGCCACGGTGAAGTGGCCCAAGGGCCTGTGGGTGCAGAACGACGGCTACGAGTACCCGCTGGTCCTCGTCGTCGTGTCGGCGGCGCTGGCCCTGACCGGGCCGGGCCGCTGGTCCCTGGACGAGGTGCTGGGCCTCACGCCCTGGCCGGGCCCGCTCGTGGCCGCGGCGATCGTGGCCGGCCCGGCCGGCGGGCTGCTGACCCGCCTGCTGCTGCGGGGACCGCGGGTGCGGGAGGCGCGGTATGCGCGCGCTGCTGACTGACGCGCTGCGCACCCTCGCCCCGCGCGGGGAGGAGCGCCATGGTCCGCTCCCGCCGCTGATGCTGGCGCTGACGGTGGTGACCGGGCTGGTGGACGCGGTGAGCTATCTCGCACTCGGGCATGTCTTCGTCGCCAACATGACCGGCAACGTGGTGTTCCTGGGCTTCGCGCTGGCCGGCGCCGCGAACCTGTCCGCGCTCGCCTCCGTCGTCTCCCTGGCGGCCTTCCTCGCGGGGGCGCTGGCGGGCGGGCGGCTCGGTACCCGGTTCGCGGCGCACCGCGGGCATCTGCTGCGGACGGCGACGGCGGCGCAGACGGTGCTGGTCGCCGTCTGCGCCGTGGTCGCCGCGATCGCCGACGGCCGGTCCGGGGCCGGCGTCCGGTACACGCTGATCGTGTTCCTGGGTCTCGCCATGGGGCTGCAGAACGCGGTCGCCCGGCGGCTGGGCGTCCCCGACCTCACCACCACGGTGCTGACCCTGACGCTGACGGGTCTGGCCGCGGACTCCGCCCCGGCCGGCGGTGAGGCCCCGCGGCCCGGCCGCCGGATCCTGTCGGTGCTCGCCATGTTCCTGGGTGCGCTCGTCGGCGCGGTGCTCGTGCTGCACGGCCACCTCGTCCTGACGCTGGGACTGGCCCTGCTGCTGCTCGCGGTCACCGCCGTGACCACGCACCGGCTCTCGGCCGGGGACGTACCGTGGGCGCGGCCGGGCGGCTGAGGCGGGGCTCAGCGCCGTCCGGCGGCGTCCCGCCATTCGCGCGGGGACATGCCGTAGGCGGTACGGAAGACCCGGCTGAAGTGCGTGGCGCTCGTGAAACCCCAACGGCCCGCCACCGCCGCGATGGTGCGGCTCCCCCGCCGGTGCCGCGCCAGGTCGCGCCGGCATGCCTCCAGGCGGCGGCGCAGGATCCAGCGGCCGACCGTGGTGCCCTCGTCCTGGAACAGCTTGTGCAGATAGCGCACGGAGATGTGGTGGGCGCGGGCGATGCCCTCCGGGGACATGTCGGGGTCGGTCAGGTGGAGTTCGACGTACTCGAGGATCCGCCCCAGTACCGGCGCCTGCCCGTCCGGGGCGCCCGGGGTGTCCGGCGCCTGCGCGCGCACCTGCTCGGCGGCGAGGGTCGCCAGGAGGTTCACGGCGTTCCAGGCGAGCATCTCGCCGACCGGCGGCCCGGCCTGGGAGGCGGTGCGGGCGAGGCCGGACAGCAACGGCGACAGCAGTGTGCCGAGCCGGGACGCCCGGGTGACCGGCGTGCGGGTGATCCGCCGTGCGTCGGCGGGCGTCAGCCCGAGCAGATCGCTCGGGACGAGGAACACCGTCGCCCGGAACCGCTCGGGGAAGTCCAGGGCCGCCGGGTGCCGCGCGTCGTAGAAGCAGACGTCGCCCGGGGCGAGGTGCAGGGTGGCGGGCTCGGTGTCGGGCGGGACGGCGGCGCCTCGCAGACCCACGAAGAGGTACTCGCCGCCGTCGGTGGCCTGGAGCCGGTGCGGCCGCGCACGCGGCGCCCGCTCCCCCGGCAGCCGGCCCGGCCCGCGCTCGCCGGTCACGATCTCCACGCCCAGGGGCGTACGGGCGACCCGCGCGTCGATGGTGGTGGTGGTGGTGGACATCCGCAGTTGCCTCCGGAGGGGCCGTCGGTGTTGTCGCCGGGACGGTAGGCCGGGGCATGTGCAAAAAGTGTGACAGTGAAGTGAGAACGCCTGCGTACGGCGCCCGGGCGGCGCTCAGGACACCTCCGGCAGCCCTTGTTCCGCCACGCGTTCGGCCGCGAAGGCCCGCAGCAGTTCGTGCAGGGAGTAGCGGCCGGGCGTGTGCTCGGTGACGAGGTGGGCGTCGGCGAGTTCGCCGAGGAGCAGGCGGGCCCGGCGGACGGGCAGCCCGGTGAGTGCCGCGGCCCCGGCCGGGGTGAGGTCGGGTCCGGTGTGCCGGGGCAGCAGCCGGAAGAGGCGGGCGCTCTCCGGGGGCAGGAGGCGGTACGAGCCCAGGAAGGCGGCGCGGACGTCGGGTGTTCCGCCGCTGACCGTGAGGGCGTCCAGAGGGCTCTGGCAGGCGCGCAGTTCGGCGGCGACGGCGGTCAGGGGGACGGCCCGTCGGCCGGTGACGCGTGCGGCGACGGCGGACAGGGCCAGGGGAAGCCGGCCGCACCGGTCGACGATCTCTTCACCGGCGCCGGGTTCGGCGGCCAGGCGATCGGCGCCGATCCGCAGGGCCAGCGCCTCGCGCGCGTCCCCGGCGGGGAGCGGCTCCAGGCGCAGCGGACGGGCGCCCGAGGCGATCAGGCCGGGCAGGGCATGACGGCTGGTGATCAGCGCCAGGCAGCCCGGTGCGGCGGGCAGCAGCGGACGCAGCTGTTCGGTGCCGGCGGCGTCGTCGAGCACCACGAGGAGGCGCCGGCCGGCGAGCAGGGTGCGGTACAGGCCGGTCAGGGCGGCCAGGCCGTCCGGCATGCTCGGCGCGGACACGCCCAGCGCGGCGAGCATCCCGCGCAGCGCCTCCGCGGGCTCCACGGCGGGCCGGTTCGGGTCGCATCCCCGTAGCGGGACGTGGAGTTGGCCGTCCGGGAAGCGGCCTGCCGCCCGGTGCGCCCAGTGCACGGCGAGCGTGGTCTTGCCGACGCCCGCCATCCCGCCGATCAGCACGGCCGCCGGCGCCCGCGCACCGCCGGGCACGGCCCCCGCCCGGTCCGTCAGCCACTCCAGCTCGGTCCCGCGGCCGGCGAAGGCGGCGGGGTCGGGGGGCAGTTGGGCGGGACGGGCGAGTGAGGGCCGCTCCGCAGCGCCGCCGCTGCCGACCCGTACGACCGGCGCCTCCCGCCCGAGGTCCACCGTGGGACCGGACTTCAGCCGCCCCACCTCCTGGCGGAGCACCCGGGTGTGCGCCTCGGCGAGTTCGGCGCCCGGGGCGATGCCGAGTTCCGCCGTCAGCCGCCGGCGGACGTCCTCGTACACCTTCAGGGCCTCCGCCTGGAGGCCGCAGGCGGCCAGGGACAGGATCAGCCGGGCGTGCAGGGGCTCGTCGAGGGGGTCGAGGGCGGTGGCCCGGCGCAGGGCGGGCAGGACCTGCTCGGCGCGGCCGCACAGCAGGGCCGCGTCGGCGGCCATCCCGGCGGTCTGCAGGAGTTCGCGTTCGACGGCTGTGAACTGGACGTGCTCGCGCGCGGACGCGGGGATCCCCATCGCGACCGGTCCGCGCCACTCCCCCAGCGCCTCGGTGAAGCGCCGGGCCGCCGTCTCGGGCCGCCCGGTGGCCGCCGCCCGCTTGCCCTGCCGGGTCAGTTCGCGGAAGCGCAGCAGGTCGACCTCGTCCGGGTCCACCGCCAGGAGGTAGCCGCCGGGGCGGCGCAGCAGGCGTCGGCCGGGGGCGCGGGGCGGCAACTCCGGCTCCAGCAGGCGTCGTAGCGCACCCGCGTAGCGGCGCACCACGTTCTGCGCGCTGGCGGGCGGGCGTTCGGCCCACAGCACGTCGAGGATCTCGCTCGTCGGCACGGCGCGGCCGGTGTGGGCCAGGAGCAGGGCGAGGAGGGCGCGTTGCTGGGGGAACCCGAGGTCGAGTTCGTCGTCCTCCCGCCACGCCCGGACGGGCCCCAGCACCTCGAACCGCATCGCCCCACCCTGCTCCGTCCCGGCTCCCCGAGCTGCTCCGTCCCGGCCTGCTCCGTCCCGGCTCCCCGACGTCCAGCGTAGGCAAGGTTTGCCGTGCGGGTCTGCCCCATGTCGCTGTGGATCAAGAGCCGGTGCACGCGGGGTCAACACCTTGGTCCGGATCACCGGGAGGGCGGGCGCCACCACTGTCACAACTGCCACCACTGTCGCTGGACACCCCCATTACACCTGACACCCCGCTTTCGCCCGAGACCCCCGCTACACCTGACACCCCGCTGCCGCCCTGACACCAGCGCCTTCGCGTCTCCGGGCTATACCACGCCCCGGCCCGCGTTCCGTACGCCGCCGTGAACGGGCGGCTGAAGCGGGCGGCGCCGGTGAAGCCACGGCGCCGGGTCACGACGGCGACGACGAGCCCGGCGGCGCCGTGCTGCGGTCAGCAGGCGCCGGCTTCGCCCGCCCGTCCGGTCAGGCGGGCCTCGACGCGCTCGGCGTCGCGGTGGTCCAGGGATCTGAGCAGGGTGAGCGCCTGTTGCCAGGCGGCGCGGGCGCTGTCGTGGTCGCCCATGGCGCGGTGGGTGTCGCCGACCCGGGTGAGGATGTCGGCCTCGGCGTAGGGCACGCCGAGGTCGCGCAGGAGGGCGAGGGCGTTGCGGTAGCCGAGGAGGGCATGCGGGTGGCGGCCGAGGTGCTGGTGGGCGTAGGCGATGCTGTCCCAGGTGGCGGCCTGGCCGTAGCGGTCGCCGAGTTCCTGGAGCACGGCGAGGGCTTCGTGGCAGTGCGTGAGGGCCTGTCGGTACTCGCCGAGCAGGGCGTGGTACCAGCCGACGGAGTTCAGGACGCTGGCCTGCGCGGCGCGGTCGCCGAGGGCGCGGAACAGGTCGAGGGCGAGCTGGTTGTGGCGCAGGGCGCCGGGGAGGTCGCCCTGCTGGTCGCGCTCCCAGCCGAGGCTGCGGTGGGTGTTGGCGCGGCCGGTGTCGTCGCCCAGCTCGGTGAAGAGGGCCAGGGCGCGTTCGAGGCGGGGGTCGGCGTCCTCGTGCAGGCCGAGGCGGCCCTCGATGCGGCCCAGTCCGCGCAGCCCGCGGGCCTCCAGGACCGGGTCGCCGAGCCGCAGGGCGGCGTCGAGGGCGATGCGCTGCACGGCGAGCCCGTCGTGCCAGTGGCCGCGCCGGTCGAAGAACGGCTCCAGGGACCAGGCCAGTTGGCAGGCGAGACGTTCCTGCCCGCCGGCGGCGGCGGTGTCGACGACGGCGAGCAGCACCGCGTGCTCGGCGGTGAGCCAGGCCAGGGCCTGGTCGTCGTCGGCGAGCGGTTCGGGGCGCACGCCCTCCGGCGCGGGCGGCGGGGGCAGCGGGTCGGAGGCGGGAGCGAGCAGCCGGTCGGCGGTGTGGGCGGTGTGCAGGTAGTGGTGGTGGAGCCGGTGCAGGGCCGCCTGCCGCTCGTCCTCGGTGTGCTCCTGGTCGACGAGTTCGGCGGCGTGGGCGCGCAGCAGGTCGTGGAAGGCATAGCGGCCGGGGCTGTGCTCGGTGAGGAGGTGCAGGCCGGTCAGCTCGGCCAGCAGCGGCCGGGTACGGCGCACCGGCAGGCCGGCCAGGGCGGCGGCGGCCGGGAGGGAGAAGTCGGGGCCGGGGTGCAGGGCCAGCAGCCGGAACAGCCGGGCGGCCTGGTCCGAGACCTCGCGTGAGGACCACGAGAACACCGTGCCCACGTCGACGGAGGCGTCGGAGCGGGCGAAGGCGTCGAGGCTGCCGTGGGCCTCGCGCAGTTCGGCGGCGACGGCCGCGAGCGGGAAGCGGGGGTGGACGGCGGCGCGGGCGGCGACGCAGGCGAGGGCGAGGGGCAGTCCGGCGCACAGGGCGCCGATCTCGTCGGCGGCGTCCGGCTCGGCCTCCACCCGCTCGGCGCCCAGGCGGCGGACGAGGAACGCCCGCGCCTGGACGGGGTCGAAGGGCCGCAGGGTGAGGGTGTGGGCGCCGTGGGCGGCGACCAGTCCGGACAGTTCGTCGCGGCTGGTGACGATGGCGAGGCAGCCGGGCGATCCGGGCAGCAGCCGCCGTACGTGGTCGCTGTCGCGGGCGTTGTCCAGGACGACGAGGACCCGCCGTCCGGCCAGCACGCTGCGGTAGAGCGCGGCCTGCGCGTCCACGCCGTGCGGCACGCGGTCGGGCGGCACGCCGAGGGCGTCCAGGAAACCGCGGACGGCCTCCCCCGGCTCCATGACGGCGCCGGACGGGTCGAAGCCGCGCAGGTTGACGTAGAGCTGCCCGTCGGGGAAGCGGTCGGCGACGCGGTGGGCCCAGTGCACGGCGAGGGTGGTCTTGCCGACGCCGGCCATGCCGCCGATGGCACTGATCACGACGGTGCCGGCGGACGGCTCCTCGCCGTCGCACAGGCCGAGGATCTCCTCCAATTCGGCGTCACGGCCGGTGAACACCGGTATGTCGTGCGGGAGTTGGGCGGGTGTGGTGAACGCGGCGGGGGCGGGAGGGGCGGGGGTGCTCACCTCGTCGGCGGACGCCGGCTTCAGCACCGCCTCGCGCGCCTCGCGCAGTTCCGGCCCCGGATCGATCCCCAACTCCTCGGCCAGCCGCAGCCGTACGGCGTCGTACGCGCCCAGCGCCTCCGGGCGGCGGCCCGCCGCCGCCAGCGCGAGGATCAGCCCGGCCTGCACGGGTTCGTCCAACGGGTGGTCGGTGGCGGCCAGTTGCAGCTGGGGCAGGATCACGTCCGGTGTCCCCGCGCGCAGCGCCGCGTCGGCCGCCTCCCGTACGGCCGCGAGCCGTTCACGGTCCGTCGCGCCGAACGCCGGGTGGGCGCGGGCCCGTTCGGGAAGCCCGGCGGCGACCGGTCCCCGCCACAACGAGAGGGCCTCGGTGAGCAGTTCCACCGCCCGGGCGGGCGACTCGCCCGTCACCCGGCGCGCCGCCTCCCGCAGCGCGCGGAACCGCAGCAGGTCCAGGCAGTCACCGTCGGTCACCAGCCGGTATCCGCCCGCGTCCCGCGTCAGCCAGTGGCCCGCGGCGCGCGGCGCGAGACCGGGTTCGAGCAGGCGCCGCAGCGAACCCACGTGTCTGCGGACCACGTTGACCGCGCTGTTCGGCGGACGCGTCCCCCACAGCACGTCGACGATCTCGTCCATGGCGACCGGCTGTCCGGCCCTGACCAGCAGCAGCGCCAGGAAGGCCCGCTCCTGCGGCCCTCCGGGATCCAGTTCCGTCTCGCCCCGCCACACCCGCACGGGCCCCAGGACCGCGAACCGCACGGACTCCCGCGGCACGTCATCCCCCTCCCGGTAGTTCTCCCCCGAGGTCGACTTTACGTCACCAGGGGGATTACCGAGAGTTACTCAGGAAGAAGGGGCCGGGGGAGGCGTCACTCCGCTTTCTTCACGCGCTGCAGGGCGTCCGTGAGCGCGTGGTGGATCTCGTCGGGCAGCCAGTGGCAGTGGGCGCCCTGCACCACGTACTCCGCGACCTCCCGCAGTTTGGTGTTGGTGCGCTGGGAGATCTCCCTGAGGACCTCCCAGCCCTGCTCGGGACGGAGGTGGGCGACGGCGACGACCACGCCGATCGCCTGGTCGACGACCGCGTGGGAGGCGACGGCCTGCTGGAGCTGGGCGGCCTCCTCCTCCAGGACGGCGATCCGCTCGCGGAGCTCCACCTCCGTCAGCCGCTCCTCCGCTGCCATGCGAACCGTCTCTCTCCTCGTCCGGGGTCCGGGCGGCCGATGTCCCGGTGACACGCGGGCCCGTCCGTCCCAGCCTGCACGTCACGCACCCGCCCGTCGGCACACACGACGAACACCATCGCCGGGGTCGATCCGGAAAACGAACCCGGGGCCCGCATGTGAACCCGGATGCGGGGCAGGCGCGGAAGGCGGGCGACCGGCGGTCCGGCCTCGCCGCGGCCGTCGCGGCGAGGCCGCCGACCGCCCCGCCCCGCACCGCGCGGGCAGCCTGACACCGGACGAGGGCTTATGGACACGCTGTTCTTCGACAGTGACAACCTGGACCTGACCGAGGACTTCCTCAGCCGGGCCTACGCACGCATGCACATCGGCAGCAACGACCCACAGGCCAGCCGTGCGCGGATCACGCGCACCGCCATGCCGTCGGTGACCCTCGACGAGCTCGACCTGAACTTCGAGATGAGCTACTCCGTCACGCCCCTGGGCCGGATCTGCCTGTGTCTCGTGCACGACGGCACCATCGAGGACCATGTCTTCGACGGCGTCCAGGACGCCTTCGGTCCCGGTGACATGGTGTCCTTCGCCCCGCCGGACCTGCCGTACTCGGGCCGGATCTGCAACGCCCGCTACAACATCACGATGCTCGACACCGACCTGCTCGCCCAGGTCGCCGCCGGCGCGCCCGGCCGCAGACCCGAACCGGTACGGCTCACCGGCCACCGGCCCCACTCACCGGCCGCGGCCCGGCACCTACGGCGCTCCATCGCCTACCTGCGCGACCACCTCCTGACCGACCCCGACCTCGCCGACCAGCCCCTGATCACCTCCACGGCCGCCCAGCACCTGGCCGCCGGCGTGCTCGCCGCCTTCCCCAACACCGCGCTCACCGACCCCACCGCGACCGACCGCAACGACGCCCACCCCACGACGCTGCGCCATGCGCTGGCCTACATCGAGGACCACGCCCACGAGCCCGTCACCGTGGCCGACATCGCCGCGGCCGCCCATGTCACGGTGCGCGCCCTGCAGTACGCCTTCCGACGCCACCTGGACACCACCCCGCTGGCCCATCTGCGCCGGGTGCGCCTGTCCCACGCCCACGCCGACCTGCAGGCCGCGACCCCACTGGACGGCACCACGGTCACCGACATCGCGGCCCGCTGGGGCTTCTTCCACCCGGGCCGCTTCGCCGCCCTGTACCGCAAGGCCTACGGCCGCCCACCGCACCGGACCCTCGCCGACTAGTGCCGCGACAGGCAACGTTCGCCCCGTCGCGACGCCCGGCACGCCCTCTCGCCGCACCGGCCGAAAGCCCAAGTACATCCAGTACGAGGGCTTCCGGCCGGCACACCGAGAGCACGCACCGG
>NZ_JBNCAQ010000008.1:0-56235 GCF_049808595.1 Streptomyces aurantiaciflavus
CATCGATGGCCTCCTTGAGGGCCGCGGCGAGCTGTTCGGCCTTGAACGGCATGCCGTTGACCTGGTTGTACGAGTGCGCGTCGACCAGGTACTTCGCCCGGATCAGGGTGGCGAGCTGGCCGAGGTTCATCTCGGGGATCACGACCTTGTCGTACGCCTTCAGTACCGCGCCGAGGTTCTTCGGGAACGGGTTCAGGTGGCGCAGGTGGGCCTGCGCGATCTCCTGCCCGGCGGTGCGCAGCCGTCGTACGGCCGCGGTGATGGGCCCGTAGGTGGAGCCCCAGCCCAGCACCAGGGTCCTCGCGCCGTGCGGGTCGTCGACCTCCAGGTCCGGCACCTCGATGCCGTCGATCTTGGCCTGGCGGGTACGGACCATGAAGTCGTGGTTGGCCGGGGCGTAGGAGATGTTCCCGGTGCCGTCTTCCTTCTCGATGCCGCCGATGCGGTGCTCCAGGCCCGGTGTCCCCGGGATCGCCCACGGCCGGGCCAGGGTCTTGGGGTCGCGTTTGTAGGGCCAGAACACCTCGGTGCCGTCGTCGAGGGTGTGGTTGGGGCCCTGCGCGAACTGCACGCTCAGGTCCGGCAGCTCGTCGATCTCGGGGATCCGCCAGGGCTCGGAGCCGTTGGCGAGGTAGCCGTCCGACAGCAGGAACACCGGTGTGCGGTAGGCCAGTGCGATCCGGGCCGCCTCCAGCGCCGCGTCGAAGCAGTCGGCCGGGGTGCGGGGGGCGATCACCGGCACCGGCGCCTCGCCGTTGCGGCCGTACATCGCCTGCAGCAGGTCCGCCTGCTCGGTCTTGGTCGGCAGACCCGTCGACGGGCCGCCGCGCTGGATGTCGACGATCAGCAGCGGCAGCTCCAGCGACACCGCCAGCCCGATCGTCTCGCTCTTCAGCGCCACACCCGGGCCCGACGTGGTGGTCACCGCGAGGGATCCGCCGAAGGCGGCTCCCAGGGCCGCGCCGATGCCGGCGATCTCGTCCTCGGCCTGGAAGGTGCGCACCCCGAAGTTCTTGTGCCGGCTGAGCTCGTGCAGGATGTCCGAGGCCGGGGTGATGGGGTAGGAGCCCAAGAACAGCGGCAGGTCGGCCTGGCGGGAGGCCGCGACCAGCCCGTAGGCCAGGGCGAGGTTGCCGGAGATGTTGCGGTAGGTGCCCACGGGGAAGGCTGTCGCCGCCGGAGCCACCTCGTAGGAGACGGCGAAGTCCTCGGTGGTCTCGCCGAAGTTCCAGCCCGCGCGGAAGGCGGCGATGTTGGCGGCCGCGATGTCCGGCTTCTTGGCGAACTTCGTTCTGAGGAACTTCTCCGTGCCCTCGGTCGGCCGGTGGTACATCCACGACAGCAGCCCCAGCGCGAACATGTTCTTGCTGCGCTCGGCCTCCTTACGGCTGAGGTCGAACTCCCCCAGCGCCTCCACCGTCAGCGTGGTCAGCGGCACCGGGTGCAGCTGGTAGCCGTCGAGGGAGCCGTCCTCCAGCGGCGAGACGTCGTAGCCGACCTTCTGCATCGCCCGCCGGGTGAACTCGTCCGTGTTGACGATGATCTCCGCACCGCGCGGCAGGTCGCCGATGTTCGCCTTCAACGCCGCCGGGTTCATCGCCACGAGCACGTTGGGCGCGTCACCGGGGGTGAGGATGTCGTGGTCGGCGAAGTGCAGCTGGAAGGAGGAGACGCCGGGAAGGGTACCGGCGGGCGCGCGGATCTCGGCGGGGAAGTTCGGCAGCGTCGACAGGTCGTTGCCGAACGACGCCGTCTCCGAGGTGAAACGGTCACCGGTGAGCTGCATACCGTCACCCGAGTCCCCCGCGAACCTGATGATCACCCGGTCGAGACGGCGCACGTCCTTCGACCCGGCCGGTTTGCGCTGCTCTCCTACTACGGTTCCGTCGGCCTGTTCCGCTGCGCTGCTGACCTGACTGGTCACTGAACTGGACCTCCCTCGAGGTGGCTGTCCCGGAGCGGCCTTCCGGAAGGCCCTCCTGGATCAACCCTACGTCGGTGAGGGTCGCCTTCCCTCGGCCATTCGTATGACGGTCACTCTTCTGAGACGGCCCGGCGCCCTGACTTGTCATGATTTCCCGCCCCCCGGCGCTGTACCGGGAGACGCACCGGCCCGCTCACCGGTTCTCGTGAGATACGCCGACCGGCTCGCGGCTCGCTTGTGACGAGCCGGTCGCCGCCTGACGAGGGCACAGTGCCACTCCGCTACGAATTGAGGTAGGTAAGGACCGCCAGAACGCGGCGGTGATCCCCGTCACTGGGGGAGAGGCCGAGCTTCAGGAAGATGTTGCTGACGTGCTTCTCGACCGCCCCGTCGCTCACCACCAACTGCTTGGCGATCGCCGAGTTCGTCCGCCCCTCGGCCATCAGCCCCAGGACCTCCCGCTCACGCGGGGTGAGCCCGGCCAGCACGTCCTGCTTACGGCTGCGCCCCAGCAGCTGCGCGACCACCTCGGGATCGAGAGCCGTACCGCCCTCGGCGACCCGCACCACCGCGTCCACGAACTCCCGCACCTCGGCCACCCGGTCCTTCAGCAGATAACCCACTCCCCGGCTGGAACCGGCCAGCAGTTCGGTCGCGTACCGCTCCTCCACATACTGCGACAGCACCAGCACCCCCAGCCCCGGATGCGCCCTGCGCAGCTGTACGGCGGCCCGCACGCCCTCGTCCGTGTGCGTCGGCGGCATCCGCACATCCGCAACGACCACGTCGGGCAGCGCACCCTCCGCGTCCAACTCGGTGACCGTCTTCACCAGCGCCTCGGCGTCCCCGACCCCCGCCACCACGTCATGCCCCCGGTCGGTCAGCAACCGGGTCAGCCCCTCCCGCAACAACACCGAGTCCTCAGCGATGACCACCCGCACCCTGACCTCCACGCTCTCCGGCCCCCCGCCCACGTCCCTGTCCACCCGTCTGGTCGAACAGCCCCAGCATTCCAGCAATGCGACGGAGCGCGCCTTGACGACGGGGGGTTTCGGCCGTTTGAGAGGAGGGAGAGGGAGACGCGGGTCGGGGGACGGGGACTGGGGCCCGGTGGGAGCATCTCAGCCGGTCAGGGGCACCCGACGAGACCCGGTCACCAGATCCTCAGCCCACCCGCCGCGTTCGAGAACAAGCCACGGCCATCCCGATCCCCCACCCGCCCGGCGGCGAGCCTCTCCCCGCCGGGCGAGGCGATCCGGTCCGTTCGAGGCCGACTGGTGAGCGCTGGTCAGGGTGGTCCAGTCCGTTCGAGGCCGATTGGCGAGCGCTGGTCAGGGTGGTCCAGTCCGTCGGAGGCCGATTGGCGAGCGCTGGTCAGGGTGGTCCAGTCCGTCGGAGGCCGATTGGTGAGCGCTGGTCAGGGTGGTCCAGTCCGTCGGAGGCCGATTGGTGAGCGCCGGTCAGGGCAACTCACCCCCTCCGGTGCCCTGTGAGCTGGGCCGGTGAAAACCAGCCCGTCTGGGGGCACCACCTCTAGGGAGGGGAGTTCGAGGACGGACGAGGCCCGTTCAGGGCCGAAGCGGGGTGCGGGGCGGCAGCCCCGCAAGGGTGCAAGGGCGCGGCCCCCACTGGGGTGCAGGGTGGCGGCCCCGCTGAGGGCGCAGGGTGGCGGACTCCGCGTGGGGTGCGGGGGCGCGGCCCCGCTGGGAGTGCAGGTTGGTGGAGCCCGCGTGGAGTGCAGGGGCGCGTCCCTGCAGGGTTACAGGGGCGCAGCCCCGCCGGGGTGCAGGGCACAGCCTCGTAGGGGTCCAGGGGGCGCAGCCCCCGGCGGGGTCGAAGGGGCGGAGCCCCTGGAGGACGGGAAGGGTAGGGGCGGCGGGGGCGAAACCTGCTGGGGCGAACCCCCCACCCCCAGCCCTACGCCCGCCAGGGCAACTCCGCAGTAACCCGCGTAGGCCCCCCCACCGGCGAATCCACCACCAGGATCCCGTCCACCGCGTCCAACCGCCCGGCCAACCCCGCCAGCCCCGACCCGCCGGAGGCATCCGCACCCCCCACCCCGTCATCGACAACCTGGACCATCAGCCGGTTCTCCACCCGCCACACATCGACCGAGGCCGACCGCGCCCCACTGTGCTTGCTGATGTTCTGCAGCAGCTCGGAGACGGTGAAGTAGGCGATCCCCTCGATGGCCGGCGCCGGCCGCTGCGCCAGATCCACCTCCACCTGCACCGGCACCGTGCACCGGGAAGCCACCGCCGACAGTGCCGCGTCCAGCCCCCGGTCCGTCAGCACCGCGGGGTGAATCCCCCGCGCCAGATCCCGCAGCTCCTGCAGCGCCGTCTTCACCTCACCGTGCGCCTCGTCCACCATCCGCGCCGCCGCCTGCGGGTCCTCCCGCAGCTTCTCCTTCGCCAGCCCGAGATCCATCGCCAGCGCCACCAGCCGCGCCTGCGCCCCGTCGTGCAGATCCCGCTCGATGCGCCGCAGGTCGGCCGCCGCCGTGTCCACCACGACCCCCCGGTCGGACTCCAGCTCCACCACGCGCGACGCCAGCCGCGACGGCCCGAGCAGCCCGTGCACCAGCACTCGGTCCACCGTCGTCAGCGCCCGCACGATCCACGGCGTGGCCATCGTGACCAGCAGCCCCACCAGCACGGTCACAGTGATCTCGAACGGGTTGTCGAGATAGATCTGGTGCTGCTCGTCGCCGTACAGCTGGAGCCCGCCCTGACCGCCGTACACCGGGAAGAGCCAGAACCACAGCGGGTACGTCAGCATCGACCACCCGTACGTCCAGAAGACCACCGCGACGCAGAAGGAGAACACCGCCCACGGCAGGTGCACCACCGCGTACAGCACATGCCGCCAGGACGCGCCGCTCTTGAGGACGGCGCCCATCCAGGCCGACGCGCCCTTGCCGCGCAGCCGCAGCGGCTCGGGGGGAGCCACATCGAGGCCGAGCAGCCCGCGCGCCCGGGTCCGCTCCAGCGACCCGAAGCCCCGGCACACGGCCAGCCCCGCCGCCAGCACCGGGATGCCGACGAACGTCACCAGCAGGCCGGCCCCCAGCGCCAGCATCGTGACGGCGAAGGTGAACAGCGTGATGCTGATCGGCAGGCTCAGCAGCACATAGGCGAACTCGCGCCATGCGCGCGCCTCGACCGGCGCCCGCAGCGCCAGCGGCAGCCGATGCCGCCGCTCGCCGCCGCCGGATCCATGTCCGTCGGCGTACCGCGTGTAGTCCCCGTACTCGCTGTACTGCGTGGCCATCGGCGTGGTCCGTTCTACTCGTCTCGTCCGCAAGGTCGGCAGGTGTCGGCAGGCGCGTCGTCAGGTGCCGTCCCCTACCTCCACCCTGCTCGGCGGCGAGCGCGTGGACCATGGAGTCCGTCGGCGTCTTGGACGGGGGGTTTTCCCTACCCCGCGCGTCCTCCCGCGCGCTGCGGCCGGCCCGGCTGCTCCACCCGGTCCCGCCAGGGCAGCTCCGCGGTCACCGTCGTCGGACCACCCGGCGGAGACTCCACGACGAACAGGCCGTCCACGGCGTCCAGCCGCTCCGCGAGCCCCCGCATCCCCGTGCCGCCGTCCAGCCGCGCCCCGCCCCGGCCGTCGTCCCACACCTGTATGAGCAGCCGGTTCTCCACCCGCCACACGTCGACCGAGGCCGACCGCGCCCCGCTGTGCTTGCTGACGTTCTGCAGCAGCTCGGAGACGGTGAAGTAAGCGATGCCCTCGATGGCCTGCGCCGGTCTCGACGCCAGGTCGGCCGTCACGGTCACCGGCACCGTGCACCGGGAGGCCACCGCCGACAGCGCCGCGTCCAGTCCCCGGTCGGTCAGGACGGCCGGATGGATGCCCCGGGCCAGGTCACGCAGCTCCTGGAGCGCGAGCTTCACCTCGCCGTGCGCCTCCTCGACCATGGCCGAGGCCGCGTCGGGGTCCTCCAGCAGCTTCTCCTTCGCCAGGCCCAGCCCCATCGCCAGGTTGACGAGCCGGGCCTGCGCCCCGTCGTGCAGATCGCGTTCGATGCGCCGCAGGTCTGCCGCGGCCGTGTCGACGACGACCCCCCGGTCGGACTCCAGCTCGGCGATCCGCCGCTCCAGCTCGTCGGAGGGCGACAGGAGGGCCCGCACCATCGCCCGGTCCGCGTTGGTCAGCCCACGCGCCAGAAACGGCAGCACCGGCCACAGCACGAACAGTGAGGTGAGAGTGACCGTGAACGTGACGATGCCCCACGGCAGCCGCATGAAGTCGTAGAGCACCGTCCGCCAGGCCACCGGGTCCTTCAGCGCCAGCCACATCCCCTGGAAGACGTTGCCCGCCCGGCGTAACGGCAGCGGGCTGGGCTCCTCGATCCGCACCCCGAGCAGCAGCCGCGCCCGGCCCCGCTCGAACCGGCCGATCAGCCGCGCCCCCAGCAGCCCCAGCGCGAGCAGCGGCAGCCCCACCACCGTGATCGTCAACGTGGCACCGGTGAACAGCACCGTCATCACGTAGGTGAACCCGATGACCGACATCGGCAGGTTCGCCAGGAGGTGCGCGATCTCCTTCCACGTCTGCGGGTCGTAGGCGAGGCGGGCGGGCGGCAGGCGGTCGTCGCGCCCCGCCGTCCCCCGGCCGGCGGCGGGCACGGAGGGCCGGTGGGCGGCCGTGGGTGCGGACTTCGATGCGGTCATACGGGCCAGCGTGCCGTGCGACGGGGCCCCGCGCCATCAGGTTCGCCCCTACCGCCACCCGGAGAAAACCCGGACCCCCGTTGCTCCAGGCAGGACGGGCTGCTTACCGTGCCTTTATCAGGCCCTAGACTCCCGTGCGTACAGATCGTCGAACAGGCCGAGGTCGGGGAGCGAGGGACGGACGGTGCCGCAGACGTCGCACGAAACGTTGAGGGATTCCACGGTCGTCGTCGCGTCGGACTACTTCCACTCCTACGCGGTCGTCGGGCTCCTCGCCGCTGTCGGCGTGCTGTTCGTCGCGGTCGCCTTCGGCGCGGGCCGCCTGCTGCGCCCCGTGGTCCCCACCCCCGAGAAGCTCCTGACGTACGAGTGCGGCGTCGACCCCGTCGGCGAGGGCTGGGCCCACACCCAGGTCCGCTACTACGTGTACGCCTTCCTCTACGTGATCTTCGCGGTCGACTCGATCTTCCTCTTCCCCTGGGCGACGGTCTTCGCGGCCCCCGGCTACGGCGCGACCACCCTCGTGGAGATGTTCATCTTCCTCGGCTTCCTGGCCGTGGGCCTGCTCTACGCCTACAAGAAGGGCGTCCTGGCATGGACGTGACGCCAGAAGTGACTCCTTCCGGGCCCGAGCCCGTGTACCTGCCCGAGCCGAAGCGGCTGGGCGCGCTCGCCCGCCTCGCCCCGGAACCGATGAAGGTCGTCCTCAACTGGGGACGCCGCTACTCGCTCTGGGTCTTCAACTTCGGCCTCGCCTGCTGCGCGATCGAGTTCATCGCCGCGTCGATGGCCCGGCACGACTTCATCCGCCTGGGCGTGATCCCCTTCGCGCCGGGCCCGCGCCAGGCCGACCTGATGGTCGTGTCCGGCACGGTCACGGACAAGATGGCCCCGGCCGTGAAGCGCCTCTACGAGCAGATGCCCGAGCCGAAGTACGTCATCTCCTTCGGCGCGTGCAGCAACTGCGGCGGCCCCTACTGGGACTCGTACTCCGTGACCAAGGGCGTCGACCAGATCATCCCCGTGGACGTCTACGTCCCCGGCTGCCCGCCGCGGCCCGAGGCGCTGCTCCAGGGCATCCTCAAGCTCCAGGAGAAGATCGCCCGGGAGTCGCTGGGCGAGCGGTACGCCTCCGGCACGGCCCGCCCGTCGGCGGCGGCGCTGCAGAGCGGGCTGGTGCCGCCGCCGGCCCTGACCGCGGACGCGGGGGAGGCGGGCCGATGAGCGAGGTCGGCTGGCTGCCCGCCGGAGCCGAGGAACTGTTCGGCCCGCAGGCCACGGCCGAGGAGTCGTACGAGGTCCTGACGGTGGACGTGCCGTCCACGTCCTGGATCACGGCGCTGGAGACGGCCCGCGACCGCCTCGACTGCACCTACTTCGACTGGCTGAGCGCGGTCGACGAACCGGGCACCGGCTTCCGGGTCTCGGCGCATGTCGTCGCCCTCACCCCGGTACGCCGACTGCTGCTGCGCACGACGGTCCCGCACGAGTCCCCGACGCTTCCCTCCGCCGTCGACGTCTACGCGGGCGCGGCCTGGCACGAACGCGAGACGCACGAGATGTTCGGCGTCGTCTTTCAGGGTCACCCCGCCCTGGACCACCTCCTGCTGCCGGAAACCTTCGAGGGCCACCCCCTCCGCAAGGACTTCGTCCTCGCGGCCCGCGTCGCCAAGGCCTGGCCCGGCGCCAAGGAACCCGGCGAGTCCGAGCACGGCGGCCCCAAGCGCCGCCAGATGCTTCCCCCGGGCGTCCCCGACCCGAACGAGTGGGGCCCCCTCAAGGGCCAGCTCCCTCCCGCCCCGGCCCGCCCCGCACGGGGCGCCGCGGCTGGACGCGCGACCGGGGAACGCCCGGCGCGGACGCCCGGCGAACGTCCGGCGCGGCCCGCGGGCGAACGGCCCGCGCGGCGCACGCGGACGGCGGCCGAGGGATCGGCGAGCCAGGCGGCAGCGGCGCCGGAATCATCGCCGGGCGCGGCGACCGAGGGCGCCTCAACCGCGCCGACGGCTGCGGAGGCCACGCCTTCGACGGGTGCGACCGGTGCGACCGGAACGACGGGAACGACCGGCGCTACCGGAACGACGGGAACGACGGGCGCTACCGGAACGACGGGAACGACCGGTAGGGCCGGTGCGGCGGATACGGCCGGTATGTCGCCATCTCCGGAACCGTCGGCTCCGCGCCCTCCCCGGGGCACGGCCGGACCCCGCCGTTCCCGCAGCGTGAGCGAGGGCTCGGCTTCCCAGCGGGCGCAGGATACGACTGCCGCGGAAGAACCCGCACCCCCGGAGCAGACGACCGCCGCGGAGTCGCCGACTCCCACGACACCAGCGCCTTCCCAGGCCCCGGAACCTTCACCCACTTCCGAAACCCCGACGACCGCGCAGCCCCCGGCGGGACCGCGCCGCGCACGCAGCGCGTCGGAGGGCTCGGCGAGCCGGCGATCGGCGCCTCCTGGCGATGCCGCCCACGAGGCCACAGGCGGTACCGGCCGACCCCCCGCAGGTCCGCGCCGCGCACGCAGTGCGTCGGAGGGCTCCGCCAGCCGGCGGGCGGTCACCCCACGCGAGACCACCCGTCCCTCCCCGGCCTCCCGCAGCTCCGACGCCCCCTGGCACCACGCCCGCCCCGCCTTCGACGAACCAGAGCCGAAGCGGACCGCCCCGGAGCAGCCGAAGCCGGAGCCGGAGCGGGCCGAGCCCGGACAGCCGACTTCGCGGCGGACCGACCCCGGACAGCCGGATCCGGGCCAGGCCGAGCCCGGGCAGCAGGAGCCGGACCGGGCCCACCCTGGGCAGCCGCAGCCGCAGCCGCAGCCGCAGCCGGATCCGAACCGGGCCGAGCCCGGGCAGCAGGAGCCGCGGCCGAGCGAGCCCGGACAGCCGGAGTCGCAGGCGCCCGAGTCCGGACAGCCGGATCCGGGCCAGGCCGAGCCCGGGCAGCAGGAGCCGGACCGGGCCGATCCTCGGCAGCCGGAGCGGCGTCGGGGTGAGCCCGGGCAGCCGGAGTCGGACGGGAAGCGGACCGAGTCCGGGCAGTCGGGGGTGCGGCAGCCCGCCCCCGAGCGGCCCGTGGCGGGCGAGGAGCCGTCCCCCGGCAGGAACGACGCATCGACCTTCGCCCCTGAGAACAGCACCCCGGACAACGACACCCCCGAGAACCCCCAAGGAGGCCCGCAGTGAACGACGCTCTCGACGTCGCCCTGCGACTCCTGGTCGTATTCGTCGTCTTCCTCACCTTCCCCCTGATCGTCGGTCAGACAGAGCACAAGGTGATGGCCCACATGCAGGGCCGCCTCGGCCCGATGTACGCCGGCGGCTTCCACGGCTGGGCCCAGCTCATCGCGGACGGCGTGAAGTTCGCGCAGAAGGAGGACGTCGTCCCCGCGGGCGCGGACCGCCGTATCTTCCAACTCGCCCCCGCCGTCGCCCTCCTCCCGTACCTCCTCGTCCTCCTCGCGATCCCCATCGGGCCGAGCGAGGGCGCGGTGGGCGAGGTCATCGACGCGGGCGTCTTCTTCGTGCTCGCCGTGATGGGCGTGGGCGTCCTCGGCTCCCTCATGGCCGGCTGGGCCAGCGCCAACAAGTTCTCCCTCCTCGGCGGTCTGCGCACCGCCGCCCAGCTCCTCGCCTACGAACTCCCGATGCTTCTGGCCGCCGCCTCGGTGGCGATGGCCGCCGGGACCGTGTCCCTCCCCGGCATCCTCGACGCCTTCGAGTGGTGGTGGCTGCCCTGGCAGATCGTCGGCGCGATCGTCTTCTTCGTCGCCGGCCTCGCCGAGCTCCAGCGGCCTCCCTTCGACATGCCCGTCGCCGACTCGGAGATCATCTTCGGCGCGTACACCGAGTACACCGGTCTCCGCTTCGCTCTCTTCCTCCTGGCCGAGTACGCCGGAATCATCGTGCTGTGCGGCCTGACCACCGTCCTCTTCCTGGGCGGCTGGCACGGCCCCTGGGGCGCCGACGGCCTCGGCTGGGTCTGGACCCTCCTGAAGATCGCGATCCTCGCCTTCCTCGTCATCTGGCTCCGCGTCACCTACCCCCGCCTGCGCGAGGACCAGCTCCAGAAACTCTCCTGGACTCTCCTCGTCCCCCTCTCCCTCGCCCAGATCGCCCTCACCGGCATCGTCAAGGTGGTGATCCAGTAGCCATGGCCCCCATCCCCGGCTCCGGCCTGGCCAAAGGCCTGGCCGTCACCCTTCGCACGATGACGCGAAAGACCGTCACCGAGCAGTACCCGGACACCCAGCCCGACCTCCCGCCCCGCACCCGCGGAGTGATCGGCCTGTTCGAGGAGAACTGCACGGTCTGCATGCTGTGCGCCCGCGAGTGCCCCGACTGGTGCATCTACATCGACTCCCACAAGGAGACGATCCCGGCCGCGACCCCCGGTGGCCGCGAACGCAGCCGCAACGTCCTCGACCGCTTCGCCATCGACTTCTCCCTGTGCATGTACTGCGGTATCTGCATCGAGGTCTGTCCTTTCGACGCCCTGTTCTGGTCCCCGGAGTTCGAGTACGCCGAGACCGACATCCGCGACCTCACCCACGAACGCGACAAGCTCCGCGAGTGGATGTGGACCGTCCCGGCCCCGCCCGCCCTCGACCCCGGCGCGGAGGAACCGAAGGAGATCGCCGCCGCCCGCAAGACGGCCGAGAAGCTGGCGGCGACCCAGGCCCAGGAGCAGGCCGAGCCGCAGCAGGGGAAGGGGGACGCGTGAACCTCGCAGCCGAAGCACACGGCTTCCTCTCCCCGACCGGCGTCGAGATCGCCTTCCTCCTCGTCGGTCTGGTCACCTTCGGCGCCGCCCTCGTCACCGTCACCACCCGGCAGCTCGTCCACGCCGCCCTGTGGCTGGTGGTCACTCTCGGTGGCCTCGCCGTCGAGTACCTCCTGCTCACCGCCGAGTTCATCGCCTGGGTGCAGGTCCTGATCTACGTGGGCTCCGTCGTCGTCCTCCTTCTCTTCGGTCTGATGCTCACCAGGGCTCCCATCGGCCGCTCCCCGGACGCCGACTCCGGCAACCGCTGGGCCGCCCTCACCGTGGCCGTCGCCGCCGCGGCCGCGCTGGTCTGGGTGGTCGTCGACGCCTTCCGCACCACCTGGATCGACCTCGACGGCCCGGCCGCCGGCTCCACGAAGGTCACCGGCGCGAGCCTCTTCCAGAACTGGGTCCTCCCCTTCGAGGCCCTCTCCGTCCTCCTCCTCGCCGCCCTGGTCGGCGCCATCGTCCTGTCCCGCAAGGCGAAGGCGGAGACGAGCCCTCCCCCTGTGAACTCCCGAGCGGCGACCGGCAGTTCCCTATCCGCCCCGGATTCCCGGAATCACCCGATCGAGGGAGATCACCCGGCCGAGCAGGAAGGCGCCCGCTGATGCACCTCGCCTATCCCGCCGTCCTGTCCGCCCTCCTCTTCTGCACGGGCCTGTACGGCGTCCTCGCCCGCCGCAACGCGATCCTGGTCCTGATGTCGGTCGAGCTGATGCTCAACGCCGTCAACCTCAACCTCGTCGCCTTCGACGTCTGGCTCAGCAGGACCGCCGAGGAGACGCTGCACTCCGGTCAGGCCCTGGCCCTGTTCACCATCGCCATCGCCGCCGCCGAGATCGGCATCGGCCTGGCGATCGTGCTCGCCGTCCACCGCAACCGCGGCACCGCCGACATCGACAAGCTCCGCGACACCGCCGAGGGCCACGAGAGCCACCCGGTCGACGGCTCCGACAGCGACGCCCCGACGGCCGAGCCGACCGGGCGGACCGAGAAGGCTGAGGCCACCGCGTGACCACGACCACCCTCGCCGTCCTCGTCCCCCTTCTGCCGTTCCTCGGGGCGGCCGCCGGCCTGCTCCTGGGCCGCACGGCCCCCGGCTTCGCCCGCCCGCTCGCCGTCCTGCCGACCCTCACCTCCCTCGTCCTGGCCGTCCTGGTCGCCGTACGCCAGGGCGGAGGCGCGGCCGTCGACGCGGCCACCGAACTCACGCCCACCGGGTCCATCCCGATCGAACTCGCCCTGTACATCGACGGCTTCGCCGCCCTCGTCGCCGTCCTGGTCGGCCTGGTCGCCACCTGTGTGCAGGTCTACTCGACCGGCTACCTCCGCGAGGACCCGCGCTACCCCTCGTACGCGGCTCTCGTCTCCCTGTTCACCTCCGCGATGTTCCTGGTCGTCTACTCCGGCGACCTGATCGTGCTGCTGGTCGGCTGGGAGGTCATGGGCATCTGCTCCTACTTCCTGGTCGGCCACTACTGGGAGACCCCCGAGGCCCGCGCCGCCTCGATCAAGGCCTTCCTGGTCACCAAGCTCGGCGATGTCCCCTTCCTCATCGGCCTGTTCGCCCTCGCGACCGACGCCGGCTCCTTCCGGATCACGGAGGTTCTCGGCGCCGTCGCACACGGCGGGCTCGACCACCCGACGCTGATCGCCCTGCTGCTCCTGGCGGGCGTGGCCGGCAAGTCGGCGCAGTTCCCGCTGCACACCTGGCTCCCGGACGCGATGGCGGGCCCGACGCCCGTCTCCGCGCTGATCCACGCCGCGACGATGGTCGCCGCCGGTGTCTACTTCATCGCCCGTCTCCTCCCGGTGTTCGAGGCCTCGCAGGCCGCGATGGTCGTCCTCGCCGTCATGGCCGCCGTCACGATGGCCGGTTCGGGTCTCGCCGCGCTGGCCCAGGACGACATCAAGCGCGTCCTCGCCTACTCGACGATCGGCCAGCTCGGCTACATGACCGGTGCCCTCGCCGTCGGCGACCGCGGTGCCGCCGTCTTCCACCTCCTCTCGCACGGCGCCTTCAAGGCGTTGCTGTTCCTCGCGGCCGGCGTGATCATCCATGCCGCCGGCACCAACTCCCTGGCCGCCATGTCCCGCATGACCGGCCTGCGTGACCGCGTCCCCGACGCCTTCTGGACCATGACCGTGGCGCTCCTCGCGCTGGCCGCGATCCCGCCGTTCAGCGGTTTCTTCTCCAAGGAGTCGGTCCTCGGCGCCGCCGAACACGTCACCACCGGCCACACCGAGCACGCCCCGGCCGCCGCGGGCTGGATCGTCCTCGTCGCCGGCCTGGTCACCGCCCTTCTCACCGCCGCCTACGCGGCCCGCCTGTGGCTGCTGGCCTTCCAGGGCCGGGGCACCGAGGCCCCCGACCACGGCCGTCAGCCGCTGACCATGACCGTCGTCCTGTGGGTGCTCGCCGCCCCGTCCCTCGCCCTCGGCGGCTTCGCCTACCGCTCGCTCCCCGACTGGTTCGACGGCCGCGACCTCGCGCCTGCCCTCGCCACCTCCGTCCTCGGCACAGGCATCGCCCTGATCGGCGCCCTCGTCCTCTACGCCGCCTGGCGCCACACCACCGCTCAGGCCGCCCGCGTCCCGCTGGGGGCGGTCGCCGCCCACCCGGAGGGCGACGCCGGGCTGGTGGAGGCCGAGGCCATCGCGACGCACGCGCCCGCCTACGGAGACGTGGCCTCGGCCCCCGACCCGGCCGATCCCGGACGGCTTCTGCTGGGGCCGCTGCACCGCCACGCGGCCGTCGGCTTCCACCTGGACGCCGTCTACCGGGCCCTGTTCGTCCGCCCGATCCAGGCCGGAGCGAGCCTCGTCCGCTTCCTCGACCGTGAGGTCGTCGACACCTACGTACGCGGCGCCGGCACCCTGCCCCGCTGGCTCGGCACCGCCGTACGGCGCGCACAGACCGGCAACGTCCAGACCTATGTGAGCGCGCTGCTCGCCGGCACCGTCGTCCTGGCGGTCGTCGCCCTCCTCGTCGCCACGGGAGCGTGAGCAGGCGTGATCGATATCAGCGAGTCCGTGATGCAGTTCCTTCTGGCGTTCATCGTCGTCGGCCCGCTCCTCGGCGCGGCCACCGCTCTCCTGCCCGCCCCGCCGGGACTGAAGGGGAAGTCACCCGAGCAGGCCGTGCTCCGGCACGGCGTGACCGTGACCGGTGCGATTCTCATCGCCGCGATCGTCCTCGTGCTCGGCTTCGACCACGACCACCCCTCGAAGATGCAGGCCACGACCGACATCAGCTGGATCCCCGCACTCGACGTGCGGATCCACCTCGGCATCGACGGCATCTCCCTCCCCCTTCTGGTCCTGACCGCGCTGCTGACCTTCCTCTGCGCGCTCTACTCGTACTTCAACCTGCCCAAGGGCCCGAGCCCGAAGGCCTTCGTCGCGCTGCTGCTCGTCCTCGAGTCCGGCACCCTCGCCACCTTCGCCGTCCTCGACCTGCTGCTGTTCTTCCTCGCCTTCGAGATGGTCCTGATCCCGATGTACTTCCTCATCGCCCGCTGGGGCGGTGAGCAACGGACCCAGGCGGCCTGGAAGTTCATCCTCTTCACCCTGCTCGGGTCCGTGGTCATGCTGCTCGGCCTGCTCCTGATCGGAATCACGGCGGGCACGTTCGACATGGTGGCACTCGCCACTGACAACGGCCGGTCGCTGACCACATCCGTGCAGGTCATCGCCGTTCTCGCGGTCGGAATCGGGCTCGCGGTCAAGACGCCGATGTGGCCGCTGCACAGCTGGCTGCCCGACGCCCACACCGCCGCCCCGACCGTCGGCTCGGTCCTCCTCGCCGGCGTCCTGCTGAAGATGGGTACGTACGGGTTCGTCCGGATCGTCCTCCCGGTCGCGCCCGACGGCTTCCACACCTTCGCGCCCTACCTCGCCGCCTTCGCCGTCGTCGGCATCATCTACGGATCCCTCGCCTGTCTGGCCCTCGCCAAGCAGGGCGCGAAGGGCGACCTGAAGCGACTCATCGCCTACTCCTCCGTCGGCCACATGGGCTTCGTCCTGCTCGGCATCGCCTCGACGACCCCGACCGGCGTCAACGGAGCCCTGTTCGCCAACATCGCCCACGGCCTCATCACCGGCCTGCTCTTCTTCCTGGTCGGCGCCCTGAAGGACCGCACCGGCACCACCGACCTCGACACCCTCGCCGAGGAGACCGGCGCCGCCCTCTACGGCAAGGCCCCCCGCCTCGGCGGCCTCCTCGCCTTCGCCGCGGTGGCCTCGCTCGGTCTGCCCGGCCTCGCCGGATTCTGGGGCGAGATGCTCGCCCTGTTCGGCGCCTTCGACCCGGCCGGCGACCTCAGCCGTCCCGCCTTCCTCACCTTCACCGCGATCGGCGCGTTCGGCACGCTCCTGACCGCCGGCTACCTGCTCGTCGTCGTCCGCCGCGTCTGCATGGGCGCCGCCCCGCAGGACGCCCAGCGGCTCACCGACGTCCGCACGTACGAGTTCGCGGCCTGGACGCCGCTTGTCGTCCTCACCGTCGTCGCCGGCCTCTGGCCCAAGGCCCTCCTCGGCCTGACCGACCCGGCCGTGCAGCAGCTCCTCGCAGGAGGCACCCGATGAGCTCCCTGGCCCAGCCCCTGGCCGAGTCGGTGGTCCAGTCCGTCGACTGGCTCGCGATCGCCCCGCCCACTCTCGCGGCCGTCGTCGGCCTCGCCGTCCTCGTCACCGACCTGTTCGTGTCCGACGGCAGGAAGCCGCTCCTCGGCTGGCTCTCCGTCGCCGGTCTGGCCGCCTCCACGGCCCTCCTGCTGCCCCTCCTGGACGGCGACCGCTCCACCTTCTGCCTGACCGGCGGCACATCCGTGTGCAGCTACACGGCCGACCGCTTCACTCTGGTCATCCAGTTCCTGGTCCTCGGCGGAGCACTGCTGGCCGCTCTCCTGTCGGTCACGGCCCTGAAGGACGCCCGCAAACGACTCCCCGATGGGGAGTTCTGGTTCCTGCTGCTGTCCTCCGCCGCCGGCGCCGCCCTCCTGCCCGCCTCCCGCGACCTCGCCACCCTGATCGTCGCCCTGGAGGTCGCCTCCCTGCCCGCCTTCGCCCTCGTCGGCATCCGCCACGGCAACCGCCAGTCCTCCGAGGCGGCCCTGAAGTTCTTCCTGTCGTCCGTCACCGCCACCGCCGTCAGCCTTCTGGGCGTCAGCTTCGTCTACGCCACGACCGGCACCCTGTACCTCACCCAGGTGGCCGACCGCATCCAGGACGTCGACGGTCAGCTGCACACCCTCGCCCAGACGGGCGTGGTCCTCACCCTGATCGGCTTCGCCTTCAAGACGGCCGCCGTCCCCTTCCACTTCTGGGTCCCCGACACCTACGTCGGAGCCCCGCTCCCGGTCGCCGCCTACCTGTCGGTCGTCGGCAAGGCCGTCGGCTTCTCCGGCCTCATCCTCGTCACGGTCATCGGCTTCCCCTCGTACGCCGACGTCTGGGGACCGTCCCTGGCGGCGCTGGCCGCCCTCACCATGACCGTCGGCAACGTCGGCGCCCTCCGCCAGCAGGCCACACGCGCGTACAGCGCCGTCCGCCTGCTCGCCTGGTCCTCCGTCGGCCAGGCCGGCTACCTCCTCGTCCCGATCGCCGCGGCCGCGTACTCCGACGACGCCGACCACGCGATCGGCTCCACCGTCGCCTACGCCCTCATGTACGGCGCCGTGAACCTGGGCGCCTTCGCGGTGGCGGCCCTGGTCGGACGGACCAAGACCCACAACCGCATCACGGACTACCGCGGCCTGTACGCGAAGAACCCCCTGGCAGCCCTGCTCCTGGCCTTCTTCCTGCTCTGCCTCGCCGGACTGCCGCCGGGCATCATCGGTTTGTTCGCCAAGGTGACCGTCTTCTCCGCCGCCGTCGACGCGGGTCTGGGCTGGCTCGCGGTCGTCATGGCCGTCAACGTGGTGATCGCCCTGTACTACTACCTCCAGTGGACTGCCCTGCTGTTCCGCGCTCCCGAGGGCGAACCCGTCCAGCACCGCGTCCCGGCTCCCCTCACCGCGGCGCTCACCCTCACCGCGGTCCTCGGCGTCGCCCTCTCCGGAGCACCCCAGCTGGTCCTGCGCTTCGCCGACACCACCCTCTTCTGATCCGTCACCCGGACGGCGCACGCACGCCGCCGCGCTCACAAGGGAACTCGTCGTCCTCGCCTGGCGTTGACCAAAACGGGAGGTTCCACTGGACGTGACACCACGACACCAGTGGCGCCGCAGATCAGAGGCAAGATCAACCAGCAAAGGGTTCCCCTGCCGCACGACTTGGAGGGCGTACCGTGCACCGCCGGCACAACGGGCTCAGGACCGCAGTACTCCTCGGGGGACTGTCCGCACTCATCATCGTCATCGGCAGCTTCTTCGGTCGCACCGGTCTCGTCGTCGCGGTCCTGATCGCGCTCGGCACCAACGCGTACGCGTACTGGAACAGCGACAAGCTGGCGCTGCGTGCCATGCGCGCCCGCCCGGTGAGCGAGTTCGAGGCCCCGGCCCTCTACCGCATGGTCCGCGAGCTCTCAACCCAGGCCCGCCAGCCCATGCCCCGCCTTTACATCTCCCCGACCGACGCGCCCAACGCCTTCGCCACCGGCCGCAACCCGCGCAACGCCGCCGTGTGCTGCACGGACGGCATCCTCCGCCTCCTCGACGAGCGCGAACTGCGCGGCGTCATCGGCCACGAGCTGAGCCACGTCTACAACCGCGACATCCTCATCTCCTCGGTCGCCGGCGCCCTCGCCTCCGTGATCATGTTCCTGGTCAACTTCGCCTGGCTGATCCCGGTCGGCCGCTCCAACGACGACGACGGCCCCGGCATCCTCGGCATGCTCCTGATCATGTTCCTCGGCCCGCTCGCCGCCAGTCTCATCCAACTGGCCATCAGCCGCTCCCGGGAGTACGAGGCCGACGCCTCCGGCGCCCAGCTCACCGGCGACCCGCTCGCCCTCGCGAGCGCCCTGCGCAAGCTCGAACACGGCACCAAACAGCTTCCGCTGCCCCCCGAGCCCCGCATCGAGACCGCGAGCCACATGATGATCGCGAACCCGTTCCGCCCGGGCCAGGGACTGTCCAAGATGTTCTCGACGCACCCGCCGATGGCGGAGCGCATCGCCCGTCTCGAGAAGATGGCAGGTCACCACCAGTGAAGACCATCCTGAACGTCATTTGGCTCGTCCTGAGCGGCTTCTGGCTGTTCCTCGGCTACGTGCTGGCGGGCCTGCTGCTGTGCGTCACGATCATCGGCATTCCGTTCGGCGTCGCGGCGTTCCGTATCGGCGTCTACGCCCTCTGGCCCTTCGGCTACACGACGGTCGAGCGCCGCGACGCGGGCGCGCCCTCCTGCCTCGGCAACGTCCTCTGGCTGATCCTTGCCGGCTGGTGGCTGGCCCTGGCCCATATCGCCACCGGTATCGCCCTCTGCCTCACGATCATCGGCATCCCGTTCGGCATCGCCAACTTCAAGCTGATCCCGGTCTCCCTGCTCCCACTGGGCCGCGAGATCGTGCCCACGGACCAGCCGTTCACCGCGCGCTGACCACGCACGTCGTCCCTTTCCGTCTCGCCGACTCGCGCACCCCACCCCGCGGCACTCGTCGTCCACAGAGGCTGCTTGTCCACAGTCGGCCGGTTGTCCACAGGCCGGCCCGGCTGTCAGTGGCGGCCTGCATCATGAACGCATGACCGAGAACGAGCAGGCGAAGACACGACCGGCGCCCGACCGTGGCCCGCCCCCGGCATACCCCGGCGGGCGCAGGCACCGACCTCGTAGCGCGGCCCGGCCTACCGCCGCCCCGCAGCCACCCTCGCCCGCACCCCGTACGCGACCACACCCACCGCCAGCACAGCCGCCCCGACGACCACCGAGATCCCCGGCAGCGCGAACGCCAGCACCACGCACCCCAGAAGCCCCACCGCGGGCAGCGCCCGCTTCAGGGGAGCCGGATCCAGGGTCCAGGCCGACGCGTTGGCCACCGCGTAGTACGCCAGCACGCCGAAGGAGGAGAAGCCGATCGCGCCCCGCACGTCCACCGTGGCGGCCAGGGCCGCGACCACCGCGCCCACGGCCAGTTCGGCCCGGTGCGGAACCTGGAAGCGCGGATGCACGGCGGACAGCGCGCCGGGCAGATGGCGGTCCCGCGCCATGGCCAGCGTCGTACGCGAGACGCCCAGGATCAGGGCGAGCAGCGAACCCAGCGCGGCCACGGCGGCCCCGACCCGGACCACCGGCACCAGCCCCGGCACGCCCGCCGCCCGCACCGCGTCCGCCAGCGGCGCGCCCGCGCGCCCGAGATCCCCCGACCCCAGCACGGAAAGGACAGCCACCGCCACACACGTGTAGACGACCAGCGCGATGCCCAGCGCCAGCGGAATCGCGCGGGGAATGGTGCGCGCCGGATCCCGCACCTCCTCGCCGAGGGTCGCGATGCGCGCGTACCCGGCGAACGCGAAGAACAGCAGGCCGGCGGCCTGGAGGACCCCGCCGAAGCCTCCGGAGGCCCCGATGTCCAGTCGCCCGGCGTCGGACTCCCCGGAGCCCAGGCACACCACGACCACGGAAGCGAGAACCGCCAGCACCACCGCCACGATCACCCGCGTCAGCCAGGCCGACTTCTGGATGCCGCCATAGTTCACCGCGGTCAGCACCACCACGGCCGCGACCGCCACCGCGTGCGCCTGCGCCGGCCAGACGTACGCCCCGACCGTCAGCGCCATCGCCGCACAGGAGGCCGTCTTGCCGACCACGAACGACCAACCCGCGAGGTACCCCCAGAAGGGGCCGAGCCGCTCGCGGCCGTACACGTAGGTGCCGCCCGAGGCCGGGTAGACGGCGGCCAGGCGGGCCGACGACGTGGCGTTGCAGTAGGCGACGAGCGCGGCGAGTCCGAGGCCGAGCAGCAGCCCGGAGCCCGCGGCGTGCGCGGCGGGAGCGAGGGCGGCGAAGATGCCCGCGCCGATCATCGAGCCGAGCCCGATGACCACGGCGTCTCCGACGCCCAGGGTGCGCCGTAGCTCGGCGGCCGATGCGGGCTGTGTCATGAGCCGCACCCTACTGGCGGGGGGAACCGCAGGGTGTCGCCAGGGCGTCGTCCCCCTCAACACGGTACGAATCAACACGGCACGAACGCGCGCACAAGCACGACGCACGACGAGAACGGCCGCCACGAGAACGGCGCACGACGCACTACGCACAGCCTGTCCGGAGCAACATCACAGTGCCGGGACAGCGCGCGCACAGCACGGAAGGGCAGGTTCAGGGCATGAGCATCATCAGCTGGATCATTCTGGGGCTGTTGGCCGGAGTCATCGCCAAGGTCCTGCTGCCGGGCCGCGACCCGGGCGGCTTCATCGGCACGACCTTCATCGGCATCGCGGGCGCGTTCATCGGCGGCTGGATATCGGCCCGCTGGCTGGACCACCCCATCACCAAGGACTTCTACGACGGCGCAACGTGGGCCGCGGCGATCGGCGGATCGCTCGTGCTCCTGATCGTCTACCGCATCCTGTTCGGCCATTCGCGCGACTGAGCGCGCCCCTGACCCGCAGCCAGCGGGCGAGAAGGGTGGGCGCCGCAGGGGCGCCCACCCTTCCTCGTCACCGGTAGCACGAGGGCGACCGGTACCGGATGCCTACCGGTAGTTCACGAACTGCAGCGCGAAGTCGAAGTCCTGACCCTTCAGCAGAGCGATGACGGCCTGCAGGTCGTCGCGGCTCTTGGAGCTGACGCGCAGTTCGTCGCCCTGCACCTGGGCCTTCACGCCCTTGGGGCCCTCGTCGCGGATGAGCTTGGCGACCTTCTTCGCGTTCTCCTGGGAGATGCCTTCCTTGATCTCCGCGAAGAGCTTGTACTCCTTGCCGGAGAGCTGGGGCTCGCCCGCGTCCAGTGCCTTCAGCGAGATCCCGCGCTTGATCAGCTTCGACTGGAAGACGTCGAGGACAGCCTTCACCCGGTCCTCGGAGTTCGCCTCCATCAGGATCTTTTCACCGGACCACGAGATCGAGGCGCCGACGCCCTTGAAGTCGTAGCGCTGCGAAATCTCCTTGGCGGCCTGGTTGAGGGCGTTGTCGACCTCCTGCCGCTCGACCTTCGAGACGATGTCGAAACTGGAGTCGGCCATGTCCTGTGGCTCCTTGTATCGGGTGCGTGTCGGGTGCGTGTCGGCGTCCTATGGGCTGCCGCCGAGCCCGGCGTGGGCTCGGGCCGCATCCGGACAAGCCTAGCCACCCGGCTCCGTACCGGCGCCCAGGAATCCAGGTGGCGAAGCACCCCTCCCCATCGGGTATCGTTTACGTCGTTGCCAGGGAGCACCGCCGAAAAGCGGTTCGATCGGCAGCAAACCCGGCGGTGTGCCCGAGCGGCCAAAGGGAGCAGACTGTAAATCTGCCGGCTCAGCCTTCCCAGGTTCGAATCCTGGCGCCGCCACGCTGAGAGACCCCCTCCGAACTGCGGAAACGCAGAGCGGAGGGGGTTTCTCGTTGCGTTTCTCGTGGCGAGGGCTGGTGTGGGTGACCTGGATCACTCCTCCCCGGACGGGGTCTCCTGCGGTGTCTTCGCAGTCCTCTTCACTTCCGCCTCGACGTCCGTGCGGGGTTTGCCCTCGTCCTTGGCGTACTCGGTCACTGCGGCCTGCACGTCCCGGGCGAGGTCGCGCCAGGCGCGCCATGCGGTTTCGTAGGTGTCGGTCTGGGTTTCCGACCAAGGGGCCGCCGTGGGCGCGCCGTAGGTGTCCCGCAGGTGCAGGACCCTCGCGTGTGCCTCGTCGGCCGCGCGCTGCTTCTCCACGAGTTCCTCGAAGGTATGTGCCACATGTACGGATGCTAGGGAGAGGGGCGTACTTCCGCGCGGCGAGCGGGGCGTGCGCCGCGCCGGGGTAGCCATGTGGCGCACTGGGGCACACTGACTCCATGTCCAGCCGCCGCAGCACCTGCCCCGAGTGCCGTCGCGAGATCGCCGTCGTCGCCGGTCGGTTCGCCCGGCACGACCCGACGGGGGCACGGGAGAACGGGCGGCTCATCTCCTGCCCCGGCTCGCGCCGGACGGCACAACTGGGTGCGGTGCAGCCGTCGTTGGACGGCTACGTCGTGCCCGACATGCCCGGGCAACTGCCCCTGTTCTGACAACGGGCCCCCGGGACGCTCAGTTCCCGGCCACCGACTTCACCGCCACCGACACCGGTGTCGACCCGCTGATCAGTTCCAGGGTCAGACCGGCCGTCGCCGGGGTGTCCAGCAACTCCGCCAGCACGGTGGCCACGTCGTCGCGCGGGACCGAGCCGCGGCCCGTGTGGGCCTCCAGACGGACCAGACCCTTGCCCTCCTCGTCCGTCAGTGAACCCGGGCGCAGGATCGTCCAGTCGAGGGTGTCCAGGCCCTGGACGTACGCGTCCGCCTCGCCCTTGGCGCGCAGGTAGACGTCGAAGACCTCGTCGCCCTGGTGGCCGGGGTCCGCGCCGAAGGACGACACGACCACGAAGCGGCGTACGCCCGCCCGGACCGCCGCGTCCGCGAACAGCACCGCCGCGCCCTTGTCGACGGTCTCTTTGCGGGCCGTCCCGCTCCCCGGACCAGCGCCCGCCGCGAACACCGCCGCGTCCGCGCCCCTCAGCCGCTCCGCGACCTCCTCGACCGATGCCGACTCCAGGTCCAGCACGACCGGTTCGGCGCCGACGGCCCGCAGGTCGTCGGTCTGTTCGGGCCTTCGGATGATCCCCGCGACCTCTTCCCCGCGCGCGGCGAGCAGCCGCTCCAGCCGCAGCGCGATCTGACCATGACCCCCAGCGATGACAATGCGCATGCTTCCGACCGTACGCCCGTACCCTCCCGACCGCCGCTTCACCCGAACGCCTCAACGCCCGAACGCCTCAACGCCCGAACGCCCGAACGCCCGAACGACGAACGCCGAACGGGCCGAGTGCCGCCCGGCCCGAGCCATCGGCTCCTGCCCGCGACGGACGGGCACGGGCGGGAGCACGTCCCTACGGCAACTCCCCCCGCCCCTGCCGTGGCAGCCCCAGCTCCGCTGCCGCAGCCGAGTCGCAGTACTCCCGCACCGCGCTCGTGCGGGCCACCAGCCGGCCCTGGTGGATCACGATGCGGCTGTAGGCCAGGGAGAGGGCGGACGGGAGACGGTCGCCGCGCACTGCCAGGAGGTCGGCGGGGAAGCCCGCCTCCACACGGACCTCGGGGAGTCCGAGGGCCGCCCGGGCGGAGGCGCTCACGGTGTCGTAGGCGTCCTCGGGGCGCAGGCCGTGGCGGGAGGCGAGGAGATAGGCGGCCTCCAGGGGATCACCGCGGCCGACGGGGTTGGAGACGTCCCGCAGGGCGCCGCTGCCGGCGGCGACGCGGACGCCGGCCGCGCGCAGCAGCCGTACGGGGGCGGTGCCGCGGCGTTCCGCGACGCCGCAGCCGCCCTGGGGGAGGCACACCACCGTCACGCCGGCGGCGGCGAGCTGGTCGGCGGTGCGGGTGGCGGCCTCGGCGGGGAGGTGGGCGAGGGCGGAGCAGGGGCCGAGGGTGACACCCGGGCGCAGGCCGCCGGCCATCGCGGCGAGGCGGGCCAGGCGCGCCGGGTCGGTGGCGTCCGTGTGCAGGTCGACGGGGCAGCCGTGGTCCGACGCGACCCGCAGGACGGTCTCCACGTAGCCCGTCGGATCGGGGTCCAGGTCCGGGCAGCCGCCCACGACGGAGGCGCCCATCGTCACCGCCTCGCGCAGCATCGCCACCCCGTCCGCGCCGGCCACCCCGGTCAGCACCCGGGGCATCGCCACCGTCGTCAGCTCGGCCAGCCCGCGCAGCGCACGCCGGGACTCCAGGACGGCGGCCAGCGCGCCCAGGCCCTGCACGTCGCCCACGCGGACATGGGCGCGCAGCGCGGTCGCACCATGGCCGAGTTGCAGCAGCGCGGCCTCCGTGGCGCGGCGCTGGACGTCCTCGGGCACGTACGAGACGGGACCGTCGGCGTCGGCGGACAGGGCGGTGTCGACGTGCGCGTGGGGCTCGGCCGGGGCGGGGAGGAGGAGGTAGCCGCGGAGGTCCACGCGGATGCCGCGGGCCGCGCCGGCCGCCAGGCTGCCGGCCGTGCCGACCGCCTCGATGCGCCCGCGGCCCAGCCGTACGTCCACGGTCCGGCCGTCCGTGAGGCGCGCGCCGCAGAGCAGGAGGGCGGCCGGGTCCGACGGGCCGGGCAGGGGCGACGGCGGGGGCGGCTGCGACTGGCTTTCGGGCATCGCGCTCCAGAGCTCGGGAACTGCGCGGGGGGACGCAAGATCACGGAGAGTGAGTCGAGCCTAGGGCGGCCGTCAGGCGTCGGCCGGGAGGAGCGCAATAGTCGTACCGGTGTGGTCCGGCGGCCTCGAGAGGGCCATGGGCCTGCGGGGACCTCGGGGAAACGGCCTGCGGCGGGGTACCTGAATCGGATTTGGGTGAACGGCGGCGGACCGTGTAATGTCTTCATCGCTCGCCCCAATAGCTCAGTCGGCAGAGCGTCTCCATGGTAAGGAGAAGGTCTACGGTTCGATTCCGTATTGGGGCTCTGGTGTGAGAGGTTCCCGCCGCGAGGCGGGACCCGATCGCATCACAGCGGTGTAGCTCAGTCGGTAGAGCAAGCGGCTCATAATCGCTGTGTCACCGGTTCAAGTCCGGTCACCGCTACTGGCAGTAGCCGATTGCGGGGTCGGTCCTTCGATCGGCTACTCTTTCTTGCGTTAAATCGTCCCATCCGTTCGTCAAGGAGCACTCACGTGGCTGCCACCGACGTCCGCCCGAAGATCACGCTGGCCTGCGTGGAGTGCAAGGAGCGGAACTACATCACCAAGAAGAACCGGCGCAACAACCCGGACCGTCTTGAGATGAAGAAGCACTGCCCGCGTTGCAACGCGCACACCGCGCACCGCGAGACGCGATAAATCAGGCTCGTACGCGAGGCCGTCCCCGAGTGATCGGGGGCGGCCTCGCGTCGTTGAGCGACCGGTACCGGTCAGTAGAGCAACCAGGTCAGTAGAGCAACCAGGAGGTGCCGAGCCCATGGCGCTCGACCAGTCCTTCGTGGGGCGGACCTACCCGCCCACCGATCCCTACGAGGTCGGACGGGAGAAGATCCGCGAGTTCGCGGAGGCCGTGGGGGACGCCAACCCGGCGTACACCGACCCGGAGGCCGCCAAGGCGCTCGGGCACCCCGATGTGATCGCCCCGCCGACCTTCGTGTTCTCCATCACCTTCAAGGCCGCGGGACAGGTCGTCCAGGACCCACAGCTGGGCCTGGACTACAGCCGGGTGGTGCACGGCGACCAGAAGTTCGCCTACAAGCGCCCCGTGCGCGCCGGTGACCGGCTCACGGTGACCTCGACCATAGAGGGCATCAAGTCCCTGGCCGGCAACGACATCCTGGACATCCGCGGCGAGGTCCACGACGAGGCCGGCGAGCACGTCGTGACCGCCTGGACCAAGCTCGTGGCCCGCGCGGCGGAGGAGAGCTGACATGACGGCGAAGATCGCTTACGACGACGTCGAGGTCGGTACCGAACTGCCGGCGCAGTCGTTCCCTGTGACCCGTGCCACCCTCGTGCAGTACGCGGGCGCGTCCGGGGACTTCAACCCGATCCACTGGAACGAGAAGTTCGCCAAGGAGGTGGGCCTGCCGGACGTCATCGCGCACGGCATGTTCACCATGGCCGAGGCCATCCGCGTCGTCACCGACTGGACCGGCGACCCGGGCGCGGTCGTCGACTACGGCGTCCGCTTCACCAAGCCCGTCGTCGTCCCCAACGACGACCAGGGCGCCCTGATCGAGGTCAGCGGCAAGGTCGCGGCCAAGCTCGACGACAACACCGTGCGGGTCGACCTCACAGTCACCAGCGCGGGCCAGAAGGTGCTGGGGATGTCACGGGCGGTCGTACGGCTGGCCTGACACGCGCGCGTGCGGCGAGGTAAGGGGCGTTCTCCATTGCGGGGCGCCCCTTACACATGCCGGGGGCTGTCGGTGGGGTCTCGTAGGCTTGGGCGCGTGCAGGTACTCCACGACGCCCCTCTCGCCCCGCTGACCACCTTCCGCCTCGGTGGCCCCGCGACCCGGCTGGTGACCGCGACGACCGACGCCGAGGTGATCGACGTCGTCCGCGAGGCCGACGCCACCGGGACGCCGCTGCTCGTCATCGGCGGCGGCTCCAACCTGGTCATCGGCGACAAGGGCTTCGCCGGCACCGCCCTGCGCATCGCCACGCGCGGCGTCGAGCTCGTCGGTACGCGGCTGGAGCTGGCCGCCGGCGAGGTGTGGACCGACGCCGTCGCCCGCACCGTCGAGGCCGGGCTCGCCGGGATCGAGTGCCTGGCCGGCATCCCCGGCTCGGCGGGCGCGACCCCGATCCAGAACGTGGGAGCGTACGGCCAGGAGGTCTCCTCCACGATCACCGAGGTGATCGCGTACGACCGGCGGACGGGCGAGACGGTCGCGGTCGGCAACGAGGAGTGCGCGTTCTCCTACCGCCACAGCCGCTTCAAGTCCGCCCCCGAGCGGTACGTCGTCCTGCGCGTGCGGTTCGAGCTGGAGGACGCCGGCGGGCTGTCGGCGCCGATCAAGTACGCCGAGACCGCACGGGCGCTGGGCGTCGAGCCAGGGGACCGGGTGCCGCTCGCCGAGGCGCGGGAGGCCGTGCTGAAGCTGCGGGCCGGCAAGGGCATGGTGCTCGACCCCGAGGACCACGACACCTGGTCCGCCGGGTCCTTCTTCACCAACCCGATCCTCACCGACGCCGACTTCGCCGTGTTCCACGCGCGCGTGAAGGAGCGGCTGGGCGAGGGCGTCGAGCCGCCCGCCTACCCCGCGGGGGAGGGACACACCAAGACCTCCGCGGCCTGGCTGATCGACAAAGCCGGCTTCACCAAGGGCTACGGCAGCGGGCCCGCCCGCATCTCCACCAAGCACACCCTCGCCCTCACCAACCGCGGCGAGGCCACGACCGAGGACCTGCTGGCGCTGGCCCGCGAGGTCGTGACCGGGGTCCGGGAAGCCTTCGGGATCACACTGGTCAACGAGCCGGTGACCGTCGGCGTGCGGGTGTAGGCCCCCGTCGCGGAGGGCGTCATGCGCCGGTCGGCCCGCTCCCCGCAGTTGCCGGAGGTGGGACCGACGGCCGACGCCGGCTGAGCGCCTGGCGGGGGCGGTGAGCGGTCACCGCCCCGGCACGCTCACGCCAACCAGTCGTCGACCCCCGCCGACAGCTTCGCCTTCACGTCCTCAGGGGCCGCCGAGCCCCGGATCGACTGCCGGGCCAGCTCCGCCAACTCCTCGTCCGTGAAGGCGTGATGGTGGCGGGCCAGCTCGTACTGGGCCGCAAGGCGCGAGCCGAAGAGGAGGGGGTCGTCGGCGCCCAGGGCCATCGGGACACCCGCGTCGAACAGGGTCCGCAGCGGCACGTCCTCGGGCTTCTCGTACACGCCCAGGGCCACGTTCGAGGCGGGGCACACCTCGCAGGTCACGCCCCGGTCGGCCAGCCGCTTCAGCAGCCGTGGGTCCTCCGCCGCCCGCACCCCGTGCCCGATCCGTGAGGCGTGCAGGTCGTCCAGACAGTCCCGGACCGAGGCCGGCCCGGTCAGCTCGCCCCCGTGCGGCGCCGACAGCAGCCCACCGTCCCGTGCGATGGCGAACGCCCGGTCGAAGTCCCGCGCCATGCCCCGCCGCTCGTCGTTGGAGAGCCCGAACCCGACCACGCCCCGGTCCGCGTACCGCACCGCCAGCCGGGCCAGCGTCCGGGCGTCCAGCGGATGCTTCATCCGGTTCGCCGCCACCAGCACCCGCATCCCGAGCCCGGTCTCCCGCGAGGTCGTCTCCACCGCGTCGAGGATGACCTCCAGCGCCGGAATCAGCCCGCCCAGCCGCGGCGCGTACGACGTCGGGTCGACCTGGATCTCCAGCCACCCGGAGCCGTCCCGCAGGTCCTCCTCGGCGGCCTCCCGCACCAGACGCTGTATGTCCTCCGGCTCCCTGAGGCACGAGCGGGCCGCGTCGTACAGCCGCTGGAAGCGGAACCAGCCCCGCTCGTCCGTGGCCCGCAGTCTCGGCGGCTCCCCGCTGGTCAGCGCGTCGGTCAGCGCCTCGGGCAGACGCACTCCGTGCTTGTCGGCCAGTTCCAGCACGGTGCCCGGCCGCATCGACCCCGTGAAGTGCAGGTGCAGATGGGCCTTCGGCAGCTCAGAGACATCACGTACATGCTCCATCCCAGGATCCTGCCGTACGCCGGTGCCGTCCGGGTAGCGGATTCCCCGAACGTGGTCTTGCTCGCACAAACGACAGGGGAGCACCCGGGAACTTCCCGGGTGCTCCCCTGTGCCGAAGATCAGTCCCTGGCCTCCGCCAGCAGCTTCTGGATACGGCTCACACCCTCGACGAGATCCTCGTCACCCAGCGCGTACGACAGCCGCAGATAGCCCGGCGTGCCGAAGGCCTCGCCCGGGACCACCGCGACCTCGGCCTCCTCCAGGATGAGCGCGGCCAGCTCGACGGTGTCCTGCGGACGCTTGCCGCGGATCTCCTTGCCGAGCAGGGCCTTGACCGACGGGTACGCGTAGAACGCGCCCTCGGGCTCCGGGCAGAGGACGCCGTCGATCTCGTTGAGCATCCGTACGATGGTCCTGCGGCGCCGGTCGAAGGCCTCGCGCATCTTCGCGACGGCTTCCAGGTCGCCGGAGACGGCGGCGAGGGCGGCCACCTGGGCCACGTTCGAGACGTTCGACGTCGCGTGCGACTGCAGGTTCGTCGCCGCCTTCACGACATCCTTCGGGCCGATGATCCAGCCCACCCGCCAGCCGGTCATGGCGTACGTCTTGGCGACACCGTTGACCACGACGCACTTGTCACGCAGCTCGGGCAGGAGCGCGGGCAGCGACACGGAGGCCGCGTCGCCGTAGACCAGGTGCTCGTAGATCTCGTCCGTCAGCACCCACAGCCCGTGCTCGACGGCCCAGCGGCCGATCGCCTCGGTCTCGGCCTCGCTGTAGACCGCGCCGGTCGGGTTCGACGGCGACACGAAGAGGACGACCTTGGTCTTCTCCGTGCGCGCCGCCTCCAGCTGCTCCACCGAGACCCGGTAACCGGTCGTCTCGTCGGCGACGACCTCCACCGGCACACCCCCGGCCAGGCGGATCGACTCCGGGTACGTCGTCCAGTACGGCGCCGGGACGATGACCTCGTCACCCGGGTCGAGGATCGCGGCGAAGGCGTTGTAGATCGCCTGCTTGCCGCCGTTGGTGACCAGGATCTGCGACGGGTCGACCTCGTAGCCCGAGTCGCGCAGCGTCTTCGCGGCGATCGCGGCCTTCAGCTCGGGCAGTCCGCCGGCCGGCGTGTAGCGGTGGTACTTCGGGTCCTTGCAGGCCGCGACGGCGGCCTCGACGATGTAGTCCGGGGTCGGGAAGTCGGGCTCTCCGGCGCCGAAGCCGATCACCGGACGCCCGGCGGCCTTCAGGGCCTTGGCCTTGGCGTCCACGGCGAGGGTGGCGGACTCGGAGATCGCGCCGACTCGGGCGGAGACCCGGCGCTCGGTGGGAGGGGTTGCAGCGCTCATGCAGCCCATGTTTTCAGACAGGAAACCGGCCCGGCACGCGGGTTTCACAGACTGAACATGCGCGGGCAAATCCCTGAACACCCGTCCGTATCCGGGCCGCGATCCGGGCGATGGCCCGGGTGATCTTCCGGTCCTTTTCCCGACGATCTTCCGCCACGGGCGCCCCACAGGGCGGTTTCCGTTCGACGAGGCGCTCAGGACCACGTACACTCCTACGTCGTTGGCCTTCGACAGCCGCGCCCCAACCGGTGCACACCAAGCATCCGGGTGGATGCGGTACGTTGGGGGACACACAAAGGGTCGTAGCTCAATTGGTAGAGCACTGGTCTCCAAAACCAGCGGTTGGGGGTTCAAGTCCCTCCGGCCCTGCTACACACACCATCGCCAGGATGTGTGCGCATGTACGTACAGCAATGCACCGCCGTGCGGCTCAGACCGGGCGCGGCACGGCCACGACCCGGGAACAGGTGAGGACGAATGGCGGATGCCGTGGGCTCCATCGACACGCCTGATGCCCAGGACGAGGTCCCTGAGGCCAAGAAGAAGACACGTAAGGGCGGCAAGCGCGCCAAGAAGGGCCCGCTGAAGCGGCTCGCGCTCTTCTACCGTCAGATCATCGCCGAGCTTCGCAAGGTCGTCTGGCCGACGCGGGGTCAGCTGACGACTTACACGACCGTGGTGATCGTCTTCGTCGTCATCATGATCGGCCTGGTGACCGTGATTGACTATGGACTCAGCCACGCCGCCAAGTACGTCTTCGGCTGAGCCAGGAGCGAAGGGCGCCGGGTGATCGGCGCCCCTTTCGCGTGTTCCACCCCTATGTATCCAGGAAGAAGCAGCCACCGTGTCTGACCAGAACCTGAACGACGCCATCGAGCCGGACGAGGCTGACGACGAGCTCGACATCGTCGAGGGCGCGGACGAGGACCTGGACGAGTTCGAGGCTGCCGACGCCGAGGTGGGCGAGCCCGCCGAGGAAGCCGCGCTCCACGTCGAGGACGAGGCCGACGAGGAGGACGAGGCGGTCGCCGAGGAAGAGCCGGCCGAGCCCGTCGACCCCGTCGCCGCCCTGCGCGAGGAGCTGCGCACCCTGCCCGGCGAGTGGTACGTCATCCACACCTACGCCGGCTACGAGAACCGCGTGAAGACCAACCTGGAGCAGCGCGCCGTCTCGCTGAACGTCGAGGACTACATCTTCCAGGCCGAGGTGCCGCAGGAGGAGGTCGTCCAGATCAAGAACGGCGACCGCAAGACGATCAAGCAGAACAAGCTCCCGGGTTACGTCCTGGTCCGCATGGACCTGACGAACGAGTCCTGGGGCGTCGTCCGCAACACCCCCGGCGTCACCGGCTTCGTGGGCAACGCCTACGACCCGTACCCGCTGACCCTGGACGAGATCGTCAAGATGCTCGCCCCGGAGGCCGAGGAGAAGGCCGCGCGTGAGGCCGCCGAGGCCGAGGGCAAGCCGGCTCCGCAGCGCAAGGTCGAGGTCCAGGTGCTGGACTTCGAGGTCGGGGACTCGGTCACCGTCACCGACGGCCCGTTCGCCACGCTGCAGGCCACCATCAACGAGATCAACGCCGACTCCAAGAAGGTCAAGGGTCTGGTGGAGATCTTCGGTCGTGAGACCCCGGTCGAGCTGAGCTTCGACCAGATCCAGAAGAACTGACACCTTCTGGACGTACTGCTTCCGAACAGGTCAGGTCGGCTCTTCGTAGCCGGTCTGACCTGCTCGGTTTCAAGCCGCGCATCCATACCCGTTATCGTTGTGCGGTATGCCTGCATCCGGGTGGTCCCCGGGGGCGGGCAGGACCCGAACCGAAAGGACCCGGAGAGCTATGCCTCCCAAGAAGAAGAAGGTCACGGGGCTCATCAAGCTCCAGATCCAGGCCGGCGCCGCCAACCCGGCTCCGCCGGTCGGCCCGGCGCTGGGTCAGCACGGCGTCAACATCATGGAGTTCTGCAAGGCCTACAACGCCGCGACCGAGTCGCAGCGTGGCTGGGTGATCCCGGTGGAGATCACGGTCTACGAGGACCGTTCCTTCACCTTCATCACCAAGACGCCGCCGGCCGCGAAGATGATCCTGAAGGCCGCGGGCATCGAGAAGGGCTCCGGCGAGCCGCACAAGACCAAGGTCGCCAAGATCACCGAGGCGCAGGTCCGCGAGATCGCCCAGACCAAGCTGCCCGACCTCAACGCCAACGACCTGGACGCCGCCGCGAAGATCATCGCCGGTACCGCGCGTTCCATGGGCGTCACGGTCGAGGGCTGACCCCAGCCCCGTAGCACCCTCGTAGATCCATGCAGCTGCCGTGAGGGCAGCCGCACGTGGCAGGGCCTGCTCGGCCCGTACCACGACTCCTTTCAGAACACACAGGAGCAGTTGTGAGCAAGCGCAGCAAGGCTCTCCGCGCTGCGGACGCCAAGGTCGACCGGGAGAAGCTGTACGCCCCGCTCGAGGCCGTCCGTCTCGCCAAGGAGACCTCCACGACCAAGTTCGACGGCACCGTCGAGGTCGCCTTCCGTCTGGGTGTCGACCCGCGCAAGGCCGACCAGATGGTCCGTGGCACCGTGAACCTGCCGCACGGCACCGGCAAGACCGCCCGGGTCCTGGTCTTCGCGACCGGTGACCGTGCTGCGGCCGCGGAGGCCGCGGGCGCCGACATCGTCGGCTCCGACGAACTGATCGACGAGGTCGCGAAGGGCCGTCTGGACTTCGACGCCGTCGTCGCCACCCCGGACCTCATGGGCAAGGTCGGCCGCCTCGGCCGGGTGCTCGGTCCGCGTGGTCTGATGCCGAACCCGAAGACCGGCACCGTCACCCCCGACGTGGCCAAGGCCGTCACCGACATCAAGGGCGGCAAGATCGAGTTCCGGGTCGACAAGCACTCGAACCTGCACTTCATCATCGGCAAGACGTCGTTCGACGACAGCAAGCTGGTGGAGAACTACGGCGCGGCCCTGGAGGAGATCCTCCGTCTGAAGCCGTCCGCCGCCAAGGGTCGCTACATCAAGAAGGCCGCGGTCAGCACCACCATGGGCCCCGGCATCCCGGTCGACCCGAACCGCACCCGCAACCTCCTCGTCGAGGAGGACCCGGCCGCGGTCTGAGCCCTCAGGCTCACCGAACAGTCGGTCACGGGCCCCGCACCTTCCCAGGTGCGGGGCCCGTTCCCATGTGGGGGCGCCGTGACCTGGGTTAGCGTGCGGACACGGCGAACGCACAGGGGGATCGATGAAGTGGACGACGGGCCGTGGGGGACTCTCGTCGGCGGTGGTGGCCGCGGTCGTACTGGCCGGGACGGCCGCCTGCACCTCCTCCGGGGAGCCGGACGACGACGAGCGCCGGGCGACCCCCGTCTCCCTCACCGCCCTGCGGTCCGCCGAGCGCTCCACCGGGCGGGCCGCGTCGGCCAGGGTGAGGTCCACCGCCGTCATGGGCACCGCACTGTCCCTGAAGGCCACCGGCGCCCTCGGCTGGGGCGACGGCCTCACCGGCACCCTCACCATCACGTACACCGGCGGCACGACGGCCCGGACGATGCGCGACCTCGGCATCACCTCCATGGAGGCCCGCTACCTGTCCGACGCCTACTACGCGCGGACGGGCGAGGCCTTCGCCGCGAAGACCGGCGGCAAGCACTGGCTCCGGTACGCGTACGACGATCTCGAGGGCCTCGGCGCCGGCGCGAACTTCGCCGACCAGATGCGCAACATCACCCCGAACCAGTCGGTGAAGCTGCTGCTGGACTCCGAGGACGTGCACGAGGTCGGCGAGGAGACCGTGGAGGGACGGCGCGCGACGCACTACTCGGGGACCGTGACCGTGGAGGATGTCACCGACTCCGGGCTCAGGAAGCAGCTGGAGCAGGCCGGCGTCACCACCGAGTCCGTCGACATATGGGTCGACGAGAGGAACCTGCTGGTCAAGAAGGTCGAGCAGGGCCGGACGACGACCGGCGAGTACAGCCAGACCGCGTACTACAGCGACTACGGCACCGACGTCGCCGTCGAGGCGCCGCCGGCGAACGACACCGCGGACTTCTCCGAGCTGCTCCGGCGGCAGGGCGGCGGCAGCGGCTCGTAGGAATTCACGGGACCTCACCCGTCTCGGTGGGATACCTTCACACCGCGCTGTGAATCGACCATGTGTTCACTGTGCTCGTTTGTGTTCCTGGGGGGAATCGCATGAGATCTTCCGTCGGCGTCCTCGCGCTGTCCGCACTGCTCGTCGCGGGCTGTGGCGCGGTGGGCGGTACGGAGAACAGCGGGGGCGACTCGGCGGCCGCGACCGCCGTCGGGCAGGCCGTGGCCAAGACGGAGCAACTCCCGTCCCTGCGCTACCGGATGACCGGCCGGATGCCGGAACAGGGCCGGATCGAGGCCGAGGGCGCCATGGCCAGGAAGCCGCCGGTCATGAGCCTGAAGTCGGTCGTGCTCAGCGGGCCCGACAAGGGCAGGGGCGAGGTCCGGCTGGTCGGCGGGGCGGTGTACTGGGGGAGCGACGAGGCCAACGAGGACGGCAAGCACTGGATCAAGTTCGGCGCGCCCGGCCGCTCCGAGACCCCGAGCGGCGTCGAGGTCGACTCCGGCCCGATGGCCGACAAGGTCAGCCAGAACCCGGCCCGGGAGGGCGCCTTCCTCGCCGCGGCCGACGACCTGAAGAAGACCGGCACCGAGACCGTCGACGGGGCGCGCACCACCCACTACCAGGGCACGGCCACCCTCGACGACATCCGTGCCTTCTACAAGGACGAGGACAAGGGCGTCCGCCAGCGCCAGGAGCAGGCCCTCGCCCAGTACGAGAAGCTCGGTGTCGACGAACTGACCATGGACGTGTGGATCGACGACGCCGACCACACCCGGCGGCTGCGCATGCGAGGCTTCGGCCGGCACGGCGAGCTCGACGTCACCACCACCTTCCTCGACCTCGGCAAGCCGGTGACCGTGAAGGCGCCGCCCGCCTCGGACACGGTCGACATGGCCAAGGAGATGGAGAAGGCGCGGCGTTAGCGCTGCTCGGCGGATCGGGCCGCAGCCCGGCCGCAAGGCGGAGGAGGGCGTCGACGCGGACGTCGGCAGCCGGCGCCGACGCGGCGGACGGGCCTGCCGGGCTCCGCGTCCGGCGCGGGATCCGCCGGGCAGGCCCAGGCGCCGTACCGGCGGATTTGCTTGGCGGCGATCCGTTCACGTACTCTCCTTTCGAAGCCAAAGACCGCTGGTCGTTGCCGTGCGCTCGGGAGAGGGTGCGGTGGCCGAAGGATCCGCTGATATGCGGGCGACCCGCGCAGGTGACAGTGGAAGTGCTCCCGGACGGAATCCGCCCACGGAATTCGTTTGGTCGAGCTACGCCCCGTGCGCCTGCGCCGGGGCGTTTCGTTTGTCCCAGCCCCTTCCGAGCGGTCGTCATCACCCGGAAGGAGGCCGACGCTCATGGCAAGGCCCGACAAGGCTGCCGCGGTAGCCGAGCTCGCGGAGCAGTTCCGCAGCTCGAACGCCGCCGTGCTGACCGAGTACCGGGGTCTCACCGTGGCGCAGCTGAAGACGCTGCGCCGGTCGCTCGGTGAGAACGCCCAGTACGCCGTGGTGAAGAACACGCTGACCAAGATTGCGGCCAACGAGGCCGGGATCACGACGCTCGACGACCTGTTCAACGGTCCGACGGCGGTCGCCTTCGTCACCGGTGACCCGGTGGAGTCGGCGAAGGGTCTTCGTGACTTCGCCAAGGACAACCCGAACCTCGTCATCAAGGGCGGTGTCCTTGACGGCAAGGCGCTGTCCGCCGACGAGATCAAGAAGCTTGCGGACCTCGAGTCCCGCGAGGTTCTGCTCGCCAAGCTGGCGGGCGCCCTGAAGGGCAAGCAGACGCAGGCTGCTCAGGTCTTCCAGGCGCTCCCGTCGAAGCTCGTCCGCACCGTGGACGCGCTTCGCGCCAAGCAGGACGAGCAGGGCGGTGCCGAGTAACTCGGCTCGCATCATGACCGCCGCCTGAGGCTCCGCGCCTGAGGCAGAGGTCGTAGCGGGCCGAACGTACGCCCGCCATACATGTACATCCGGCACCAGCCGAATTAGTGGAAGGAAAGCCATCGTGGCTCTCACCCAGGACGAGCTCCTCGCCGAGTTCGAGAACATGACCCTCATCCAGCTCTCCGAGTTCGTCAAGGCGTTCGAGGAGAAGTTCGACGTCACCGCTGCCGCCGCCGCGGTCGCCGTCGCCGCCCCGGGTGCCCCCGGTGCCGCTGCCCCGGTCGAGGAGGAGAAGGACGAGTTCGACGTCGTCCTCACCGGCGCCGGCGACAAGAAGATCCAGGTCATCAAGGTCGTGCGCGAGCTGACCTCGCTGGGTCTGAAGGAGGCCAAGGACCTCGTGGACGGCGCCCCGAAGCCGGTCCTGGAGAAGGTCAACAAGGAGGCCGCGGACAAGGCGAAGGAAGCCCTCGAGGGCGCCGGCGCCTCCGTCGAGGTCAAGTAAGACCCCACGGTCGGCTCACGACCGTAGCGAAGGCTGAAACGGCTCCTGTGGGGCTGTAACGCTCACGCACCGAAGAGCGATCATCCATCCGGGTGGTCGCTCTTCGGCGTTCTCGGGGTGCGGCCGGGGTTGCCTTGAACCCGCGTTCGCGGGGGGTATGGTGATCTTCGTCGTGTCTCGGGAACCTCCGTTCGGGCAACGGGGCCTTGACGAACCGCACGCAGCGCGCAATTCTCAGGACGCGTCGTCACAAGGATCCGAATCCGAGGCATGGATCGACGACGAAGAGGGCAGTATCACCGTGCGTTGAGGGCAGTGCCTTGTCGCAGGAGTTGAGAACAACGAGGGTCTCGAAAACCCGCACTGGACATCAGTGTGCCAAGTGGCTACACTGACCCTTTGCGCTGCCTGTTAGCTGTCCCCTGCCCGTCACCAGGGGCATGCCCTCGCCCGAGCATCGATGATGGAAAGATCCCTGACCTGGGTTTTCTGTCTCTTTCCGTGGGAGAGGGGCCGGTACGCGCGTAGTGAGTCCGAGCCCTCGGAAGGACCCCCTCTTGGCCGCCTCGCGCAACGCCTCGACCGCGAATACGAACAACGGCGCCAGCACTGCCCCGCTGCGCATCTCCTTTGCAAAGATCAAGGAGCCTCTTGAGGTTCCGAACCTGCTCGCGCTGCAGACCGAGAGCTTCGACTGGCTGCTCGGCAACACCGCCTGGCAGAGTCGGGTCGAGGAGGCTCTGGAGAACGGTCAGGACGTCCCCACCAAGTCCGGCCTCGAGGAGATCTTCGAGGAGATCTCCCCGATCGAGGACTTCTCCGGGTCGATGTCGCTGACGTTCCGGGACCACCGCTTCGAGCCGCCGAAGAACTCGATCGACGAGTGCAAGGAGCGCGACTTCACGTACGCCGCGCCGCTCTTCGTCACGGCCGAGTTCACCAACAACGAGACCGGTGAGATCAAGTCCCAGACGGTCTTCATGGGCGACTTCCCGCTCATGACGAACAAGGGCACGTTCGTCATCAACGGCACCGAGCGTGTCGTGGTGTCGCAGCTGGTCCGTTCGCCCGGTGTCTACTTCGACTCCACCATCGACAAGACCTCCGACAAGGACATCTTCTCCGCCAAGATCATCCCGTCCCGGGGTGCCTGGCTGGAGATGGAGATCGACAAGCGCGACATGGTCGGTGTCCGTATCGACCGCAAGCGCAAGCAGTCCGTGACCGTTCTGCTCAAGGCGCTCGGCTGGACGACCGAGCAGATCCTCGAGGAGTTCGGCGAGTACGAGTCGATGCGCGCCACCCTGGAGAAGGACCACACCCAGGGCCAGGACGACGCGCTGCTCGACATCTACCGCAAGCTGCGTCCGGGCGAGCCCCCCACGCGTGAGGCCGCGCAGACGCTTCTGGAGAACCTGTACTTCAACCCGAAGCGCTACGACCTCGCGAAGGTCGGCCGCTACAAGGTCAACAAGAAGCTGGGTGCGGACGCTCCGCTGGACGCGGGCATCCTGACCGTCGAGGACATCATCTCGACGATCAAGTACCTGGTGAAGCTGCACGCCGGCGAGACCGAGACGACCGGTGACAGCGGCGACACGATCGTCGTCGAGACCGACGACATCGACCACTTCGGCAACCGTCGTCTGCGCAGCGTCGGCGAGCTCATCCAGAACCAGGTCCGCACGGGTCTGGCTCGTATGGAGCGCGTCGTCCGTGAGCGCATGACGACCCAGGACGTCGAGGCGATCACGCCGCAGACACTGATCAACATCCGGCCGGTCGTCGCCTCCATCAAGGAGTTCTTCGGCACCAGCCAGCTGTCGCAGTTCATGGACCAGAACAACCCGCTGTCGGGTCTCACCCACAAGCGCCGTCTGTCGGCTCTTGGTCCGGGTGGTCTCTCCCGTGAGCGGGCCGGCTTCGAGGTCCGTGACGTGCACCCGTCGCACTACGGCCGTATGTGCCCGATCGAGACCCCTGAAGGCCCGAACATCGGTCTGATCGGCTCGCTCGCCTCCTACGGTCGCGTCAACGCCTTCGGTTTCGTGGAGACCCCGTACCGCAAGGTCGTCGACGGCCAGGTCACCGACGAGGTGGACTACCTGACCGCCGACGAGGAGGACCGCTTCGTCATCGCGCAGGCCAACGCCGGCCTGACCGACGACCTGCGCTTCGCCGAGAACCGCGTGCTGGTCCGCCGCCGTGGCGGTGAGGTCGACTACGTCGCCGGTGACGACGTGGACTACATGGACGTCTCGCCGCGCCAGATGGTGTCGGTCGCGACCGCCATGATCCCGTTCCTCGAGCACGACGACGCCAACCGTGCCCTCATGGGCGCGAACATGATGCGTCAGGCCGTGCCCCTCATCAAGTCCGAGTCCCCGCTCGTCGGCACCGGCATGGAGTACCGCTCCGCCGTCGACGCCGGCGACGTGGTCAAGGCCGAGAAGGCCGGTGTGGTCCAGGAGGTCTCCGCGGACTACATCACCACGGCCAACGACGACGGCACGTACATCACGTACCGCCTCGCCAAGTTCGCCCGCTCCAACCAGGGCACCTCGGTCAACCAGAAGGTCATCGTCAACGAGGGCGACCGGATCATCGAGGGCCAGGTCCTGGCCGACGGTCCGGCCACCCAGAACGGCGAGATGGCGCTCGGCAAGAACCTGCTCGTGGCGTTCATGCCGTGGGAGGGTCACAACTACGAGGACGCGATCATCCTGTCGCAGCGCCTCGTGCAGGACGACGTCCTCTCCTCGATCCACATCGAGGAGCACGAGGTCGACGCCCGTGACACCAAGCTCGGCCCCGAGGAGATCACCCGGGACATCCCGAACGTCTCCGAGGAGGTCCTCGCCGACCTCGACGAGCGCGGCATCATCCGCATCGGCGCCGAGGTCATCGCCGGTGACATCCTGGTCGGCAAGGTCACGCCCAAGGGTGAGACCGAGCTGACGCCCGAGGAGCGCCTGCTGCGCGCGATCTTCGGTGAGAAGGCCCGTGAGGTCCGTGACACCTCGCTGAAGGTGCCGCACGGCGAGACCGGCAAGGTCATCGGTGTGCGCGTCTTCGACCGCGAGGAGGGCGACGAGCTTCCCCCCGGTGTGAACCAGCTGGTGCGCGTGTACGTCGCGCAGAAGCGCAAGATCACCGACGGTGACAAGCTCGCCGGCCGGCACGGCAACAAGGGTGTCATCTCCAAGATCCTGCCCATCGAGGACATGCCGTTCCTCGAGGACGGGACCCCGGTCGACATCATCCTCAACCCGCTCGGTGTGCCGTCCCGAATGAACCCGGGACAGGTCCTGGAGATCCACCTCGGCTGGCTCGCCAGCCGCGGCTGGGACGTCTCTGGTCTCGCCGACGAGTGGGCGCAGCGTCTGCAGGCCATCGGCGCCGACAGTGTCGCTCCCGGCACCAACGTCGCCACCCCGGTCTTCGACGGTGCGCGTGAGGACGAGCTCGCGGGTCTGCTGCAGCACACCATCCCGAACCGCGACGGCGAGCGCATGGTGCTCCCGTCCGGCAAGGCGCGGCTGTTCGACGGCCGTAGCGGTGAGCCGTTCCCGGACCCGATCTCGGTCGGCTACATGTACATCCTGAAGCTGCACCACCTGGTCGACGACAAGCTGCACGCCCGCTCGACCGGTCCGTACTCGATGATCACCCAGCAGCCGCTGGGTGGTAAGGCCCAGTTCGGTGGCCAGCGGTTCGGTGAGATGGAGGTGTGGGCCCTCGAGGCCTACGGCGCCGCGTACGCCCTCCAGGAGCTGCTGACCATCAAGTCCGACGACGTCACCGGCCGCGTGAAGGTCTACGAGGCCATCGTCAAGGGCGAGAACATCCCCGAGCCCGGCATCCCCGAGTCCTTCAAGGTGCTCATCAAGGAGATGCAGTCCCTTTGCCTGAACGTGGAGGTGCTGTCCAGCGACGGTATGTCCATCGAGATGCGTGACACCGACGAGGACGTCTTCCGCGCTGCGGAGGAGCTCGGCATCGACCTGTCCCGGCGCGAGCCGAGCAGCGTCGAAGAGGTCTGACGGGAGTCCGGCGGACCTTGAACCACCAAGGTCCGCCGGCCCCGGGACCCCCGTTTCAGACCCCAAGACTTACAACCCTGAGAGGGATTGACGCATAGTGCTCGACGTCAACTTCTTCGACGAGCTCCGGATCGGTCTGGCCACCGCTGACGACATCCGTCAGTGGAGCCACGGCGAGGTCAAGAAGCCCGAGACCATCAACTACCGCACGCTCAAGCCCGAAAAGGACGGACTCTTCTGCGAGAAGATCTTCGGTCCGACCCGGGACTGGGAGTGCTACTGCGGCAAGTACAAGCGTGTCCGCTTCAAGGGCATCATCTGTGAGCGCTGTGGCGTCGAGGTCACCCGCGCCAAGGTGCGCCGTGAGCGGATGGGCCACATCGAGCTGGCCGCTCCCGTCACGCACATCTGGTACTTCAAGGGTGTCCCGAGCCGGCTGGGCTACCTGCTCGACCTGGCTCCCAAGGACCTCGAGAAGGTCATCTACTTCGCGGCGTACATGATCACGTACGTCGACGAGGAGCGCCGTACGCGCGACCTGCCCTCCCTGGAGGCGCACGTCTCCGTCGAGCGGCAGCAGATCGAGAACCGCCGGGACGCCGACCTGGAGGCCCGCGCCAAGAAGCTCGAGACCGACCTGGCCGAGCTCGAGGCCGAGGGCGCCAAGGCCGATGTGCGCCGCAAGGTGCGCGAAGGCGCCGAGCGCGAGATGAAGCAGCTGCGCGACCGCTCCCAGCGCGAGATCGACCGTCTCGACGAGGTGTGGACCCGCTTCAAGAACCTCAAGGTCCAGGACCTCGAGGGCGACGAGCTGCTCTACCGCGAGCTGCGTGACCGCTTCGGCACGTACTTCGACGGTTCGATGGGTGCCGCGGCGCTGCAGAAGCGCCTGGAGTCCTTCGACCTGGACGAGGAGGCCGAGCGCCTCCGCGAGATCATCCGTACCGGCAAGGGCCAGAAGAAGACCCGTGCGCTCAAGCGCCTGAAGGTCGTCTCCGCGTTCCTGCAGACCAGCAACAGCCCCAAGGGCATGGTGCTCGACTGCGTGCCGGTCATCCCGCCGGACCTGCGTCCGATGGTGCAGCTGGACGGTGGCCGCTTCGCGACCTCCGACCTGAACGACCTGTACCGCCGTGTGATCAACCGCAACAACCGTCTGAAGAGGCTCCTCGACCTCGGCGCGCCCGAGATCATCGTCAACAACGAGAAGCGCATGCTTCAGGAGGCTGTTGACGCCCTCTTCGACAACGGTCGTCGTGGTCGCCCGGTGACCGGTCCCGGCAACCGCCCGCTGAAGTCCCTCAGCGACATGCTGAAGGGTAAGCAGGGTCGATTCCGTCAGAACCTGCTCGGCAAGCGTGTGGACTACTCCGCGCGTTCCGTGATCGTCGTCGGTCCGCAGCTGAAGCTGCACCAGTGCGGTCTGCCCAAGGCGATGGCGCTGGAGCTCTTCAAGCCGTTCGTGATGAAGCGCCTGGTCGACCTGAACCACGCGCAGAACATCAAGTCGGCCAAGCGCATGGTCGAGCGCGGCCGCACCGTGGTGTACGACGTCCTCGAAGAGGTCATCGCCGAGCACCCGGTGCTGCTGAACCGTGCGCCCACGCTGCACCGTCTCGGCATCCAGGCCTTCGAGCCGCAGCTGGTCGAGGGCAAGGCCATCCAGATCCACCCGCTCGTGTGCACCGCGTTCAACGCGGACTTCGACGGTGACCAGATGGCCGTGCACCTGCCGCTGTCCGCGGAGGCGCAGGCCGAGGCCCGCATCCTGATGCTGTCCTCGAACAACATCCTCAAGCCCGCCGACGGCCGTCCGGTGACGATGCCGACCCAGGACATGGTCCTCGGTCTGTTCTTCCTCACCACCGACGGTGAGATGCGGGACGTCAAGGGTGAGGACCGCTCCTTCTCCTCCGTCGCCGAGGCGATCATGGCCTTCGACGCGGGCGAGCTCTCGCTCCAGTCGAAGATCGACATCCGCTTCCCGGTCGGCACCATCCCGCCGCGCGGCTGGACTCCGCCGGCGCAGGAGGAGGGCGAGCCGGAGTGGCAGCAGGGTGACAGCTTCCGTCTGAAGACCACGCTGGGCCGTGCGCTCTTCAACGAGCTGCTGCCCGAGGACTACCCGTTCGTCGACTACGAGGTCGGCAAGAAGCAGCTCTCCGAGATCGTCAACGACCTCGCCGAGCGCTACCCGAAGGTCATCGTGGCGGCGACGCTCGACAACCTGAAGGCGTCCGGCTTCTACTGGGCCACCCGTTCCGGCGTGACCGTCGCCATCTCCGACGTCGTCGTTCCCGAGGCGAAGAAGGAGATCGTCCGCGGTTACGAGGCGCAGGACGAGAAGGTCCAGAAGCAGTACGAGCGCGGTCTGATCACCAAGGACGAGCGCACGCAGGAGCTCATCGCGATCTGGACCAAGGCGACCAACGAGGTCGCCGAGGCGATGAACGACAACTTCCCGAAGACCAACCCGATCTTCATGATGGTGAACTCGGGTGCACGAGGCAACATGATGCAGATGCGTCAGATCGCCGGTATGCGTGGTCTGGTGTCGAACGCGAAGAACGAGACGATCCCGCGTCCGATCAAGGCGTCGTTCCGTGAGGGTCTGTCCGTGCTGGAGTACTTCATCTCCACGCACGGTGCGCGTAAGGGTCTGGCGGACACCGCTCTGCGTACCGCCGACTCGGGTTACCTCACCCGTCGTCTGGTCGACGTCTCCCAGGACGTCATCATCCGCGAGGAGGACTGCGGCACCGAGCGCGGCCTCAAGCTGGCGATCGCCGAGCGCGGCGAGGACGGTGTCCTGCGCAAGACGGGCAACGTCGAGACGTCCGTGTACGCGCGCTGCCTCGCCGAGGACATCGTGGTCGACGGCAAGGTGCTGGCCCCGGCCGGTACCGACCTCGGCGACGTGCTCATCGACGAGCTGGTCCGCCACGGCGTGGAGACGGTCAAGACCCGCTCGGTCCTGACCTGCGAGTCCGCCGTCGGCACCTGCGCCATGTGCTACGGCCGCTCGCTGGCCACCGGCAAGCTGGTCGACATCGGTGAGGCGGTCGGCATCATCGCCGCCCAGTCCATCGGTGAGCCCGGTACCCAGCTGACGATGCGTACCTTCCACACCGGTGGTGTGGCCGGTGACGACATCACCCAGGGTCTGCCGCGTGTCGTCGAGCTCTTCGAGGCCCGTACCCCGAAGGGTGTCGCCCCGATCTCCGAGGCCTCCGGCCGCGTGCGGATCGAGGAGACCGAGAAGACCAAGAAGATCGTCATCACGCCGGACGACGGCAGCGACGAGACGGCCTACCCGATCTCGAAGCGCGCCCGACTCCTGGTCAGCGAGGGCGAGCACGTCGAGGTGGGCCAGAAGCTCACCGTGGGTGCCACCAACCCGCACGACGTGCTGCGCATCCTGGGTCAGCGTGCCGTCCAGGTCCACCTGGTCGGCGAGGTCCAGAAGGTGTACAACTCGCAGGGTGTGTCGATCCACGACAAGCACATCGAGATCATCATCCGGCAGATGCTGCGCCGTGTGACGATCATCGAGTCCGGCGACGCCGAGCTGCTGCCCGGTGAGCTGGTCGAGCGCTCGAAGTTCGAGCACGAGAACCGTCGTGTGGTCCAGGAGGGCGGTCACCCGGCCTCCGGTCGTCCGCAGCTCATGGGTATCACCAAGGCCTCGCTGGCCACGGAGTCCTGGCTGTCGGCGGCGTCCTTCCAGGAGACGACCAGGGTCCTCACGGACGCGGCGATCAACGCCAAGTCCGACTCCCTGATCGGCCTCAAGGAGAACGTCATCATCGGTAAGCTCATCCCGGCCGGTACGGGTCTGTCCCGCTACCGCAACATCCGGGTCGAGCCGACCGAGGAGGCCAAGGCCGCGATGTACTCGGCCGTCGGCTACGACGACATCGACTACTCGCCGTTCGGCACCGGCTCCGGCCAGGCCGTTCCGCTGGAGGACTACGACTACGGTCCGTACAACCAGTAAGGCGTACGTCTGAAGGACTGAAGGGCGGTCACCCCGTTGCGTACGGGGTGGCCGCCCTTCGGCGTGTTCAGCGGCCGGTCAGTTCCCAGAGCGCGACGGCCGCCGTCGCCATGGCGGCCAGGGCGCCGATGCTGGCGACGGGCCAGCGGGAGCGTTCCAGCGCGTCGAGGCGCTGTTCGTGGTCGGCGAGCTGCTTGTCGGTCTGGTCGCTGCGCTGGACCAGCAGCGCGAGCTGTCCGTCGGCGCGGGCGAAGCCGGCCTCGACGGTGCCGCGCAGCCGCTCCAGTTCGACGGCGACGACGGCCGGATCGGAGAGGGATTCGTTCACGCGCCGCTCCCTTCGCTGTGCGGGGTGTCCGTGCGCAGCCAGGAGGGCAGCAGGGCCTGTACGGCCGGCAGGGCCATGACGCGGGTCACGGCACCGGCCGTGGCCAGGGCCCCGGCGACCCAGGGGAGGGTCTCGGGGACGCCCACGGTGTCGACGACCGTCGGCAGCAGGACGCACAGGCCGACGGCGGTTTGCAGGACGGTGCGGAGAGACCGCTTCATGGCCACTGACATGGGGTACCTCGTGTTCTCGGACGATCAGGAGCTGTACGGGACCTGGAGGGCCGCCCAGGACTTGGCGCCCGGCCAGCCGTCGGCGGCGGCGCCGGTGTAGCCGAGCCTGCGCTGCCACTGGGCGTACGACCTCCGGTCCGCCTCGGTCCACTGCGGGCCCGGCCCCTCGGTGTACGCGGAGCAGCCGACGGCGACCAGGCGTCTGCCCATCGCCGTGACGATCGGGGAGCGCGGCTGCCTCCTGAACCACGCGGCGCCGGGGAACGGCTGGTACCGCGGAGTGGTGGAGCCGGAGCCCGTGGGCTTCTCGTCGAGCCGGGCGGCGATCCGGGCGCGCAGGTCGGCCATGGCGAAGCCGCGCGGGTCGATCTTGGCGCTGGTCCATTCCTTGTGGCCGATGACGGAGCGGGCGCTCCAGCCGTGGGCCCGGCACAGGGCGGCCGAGGCGCGCACGATGGCCTCCAGCTGGACCTCGGGCCACGGGTCCTTGCCGTCGCCGAGGTTGACGCACTCGAAGCCGTAGAAGTGGGCGTTGCCGTCGGTGGTGCGCCGGCGGGGAGCGGGCAGGGGGGAGCGCTCGGCGGCGACGGCGGCCAGCACGTCGGGGTCGCCGGTGCCGGCGTGGTTGGCGCGGCCGTTGCCGACGAGGTGGACCGTGCCGTCCTTGGCGATCACGCCGTGGCAGAGCGGGCCGGGCAGGTCGGAGCGGCCGTGGAAGCACATGCTCACCGTGGAGCTGGTGCCGGTGGTGACGGTGTGGTGGACGACCACGCCGTTGACCGGGCCCCAGCTTCCCTTGTGGTTGCGGTTGTTGGTGCGCCAGCCGGCGTGCTCGACGACGGCGACGCCCTCGGCCCGCAGAGCGGACACGAGGGCGGTGGCGGAGAGGGGGTTGGCCATGGGCGGTACCTCCCGGGGTGGGTTTGCGGCATGAGAAGAACCCCGGCCGGCGGCTCGGGGTGTCGGGGTGGGGAGGAGGGGGCGGGGCGGAAGGTCAGCTCTGCCGGCCGTGCATGAGGATCGGGGTCGCGTGGACGGTGCCGGAGGTGCTGGTGACGATGGCCTGGATCTCGACCTTGAGCAGGGTGGTGTAGGCGGAGGCGAAGTCGGCCGTGATCACGTCGGTGTGGTCGAAGTCGGTGGGGGCGGTGACCGTGGGGCCCCACTGGCTGCCGTTGACGAGCACCCGGACCTGGCCGGTGGCGCCGGAGCTGACCCTGGTGTTGAGCCAGAGCCGCATCTTCGGCTGCCAGACGGGGTTGTGCGACACCGCGATCGTGGTCCAGGAGGTCGACGAGGTCTGCGGCCAGCGGGCCTGCCCGGTGTCCTGCGGGGGCAGCATCGCCAGCCAGGGCCGGGCCAGGCCGCCGTTGGCGATGTCGTCGGAGATGATCTCGCGGCCGGCGGAGTCGTAGATCCGCAGCGGCTGCAGCGCGGTGGCGGTGCCGTTGCCGTTGTACAGGCTCAGGGCGAAGGTGCCGGTCTGGCGGCGGATCGCGAGGCCGAACTCGTCCCGGTCCCACTTGCCGACCCGGAACACCTCGGCGCCCTCTTCGCCGGTGGCCTTCCTGGGCGCCCGTACGGAGAGGTAGCCGCCCTCGCCGGACCCCTTGTTGAGGGCGGGCAGGCCGTTGACGGCGGTGGACAGCTGCTGGATCCGGCGTTCCATCTGGGTCAGCCGGTCGATGATGTCTTCGGGGAGCTGCGGCATCAGATCTCCTCCAGGTAGAGCTCGGCGGTGTCCGGGCGGCCGCGCTGGGCCGGGCTGACCTTGACGCCGACGATCCGGTAGCGGGCGTCCAGGCCCTCGGTCCACCACTCGTCGGTGATGCGCAGCCGGACGGTCCGGCCGAGCAGCGCGGGCGGCACCAGGTCGTCGAGGCGGACGCTGATCTCGGGGATCACCACGGTCCCGGTGGCCGAGGCCAGCTCGGCCTTGGCCAGGGAGTCCAGGGTGGCCTTGCTGGTGACCTCGGTGTGGTCGGAGGACAGGTCGATGCGCGGGTAGCCGGCCTTCTCGATCAGCTCCGTCGCGACCTGGATGTCGGAGCACTGCGGGTAGGACTCGGCGGCCTGGTTGTTGTTGACGGACGCGCCGCGCGTGCGGGCGGTGGTGCCGCCGCGGGTGGCGTCGCGGGGGAAGGAGTACGAGAGGATCGTGCCCGGCCGGTCCAGCAGCAGGTCGGTGGTGTCGATCAGGATCTTCGGGCTGCCCAGGCGCAGCCGGCGCACCCGCGCCCCGGTGCCGGGGTCGCGGTAGACGGCGATGTGGTGCTCGAAGCCGTTGTCGACGGCGGCGAGCGCGTCGATCGCCTCCAGGTAGACCGTTTCGTCGCCGTCGCGGTAGGAGACGGTCCGGTTCTGGGAGGAGGTCTCGGTCCCGTAGGTGACGCCGATGTCGCCGCCGATCTCCACGGGCCCCTGCTCGTTGTCGAACTTCCCGGTCTGCAGGTGCTGCCACAGCCTGCGTGCCACCTCCAGCTGGTCCTGGCCCGAGAAGGTCAGGTTCTCGCGGATCCGGCGGCGTCCGGCGTAGGACTCGAAGGTGGCCGCCTGGATGCCGAGGGTCATCACGCCGCGGTCGTCGCTCTGCAGGGTGGACGTCCAGACGATGCCGCCCCACCACAGGTCGTTGCCGCGCTGGAGGTAGACCGAGGTGCGGCCCTCCTCGATGCGGCGGACCCGGGCCGCCATCGCCGCGTCGGGCACGGGGACGGTGCCGGAGAGCGAGCCGGCCCTGCCGATGTAGTCGTCGACGGTGACATCGCGCAGCGGCAGGATGTCGATGGTGCGGTCGGTGCGCAGATCGCAGAAGATCGCGCGGTACGGGGTGTTCGTGGTCATGCGCGGTCAGCTCCTCGGCGGCGGGCGGTCACAGGACGTAGCAGCTGGAGACGCGCACGACGTTGTTGGTCTGGATCACCCCGCTGGTCGTCCAGTTGAGCAGGTACACGGCGCCGTCGGTGGCGATGCGGACGGCGCCGCTGCCGTTGCCGTCGCCGGCGACCGCGAACATCTCGGTGGCCGGCCGCCAGCCGGAGGGCAGGGTGCAGATCAGCTCGTCGGTGAGCTGGCCCGGGTTGGCGGTACCGGCGGCGCTCGCGGTGAGGTTGGCGCCGGTGCGGGTGAGCTGGATGTTGAAGGAGCACACCCCGCGGGTGCGGCGGGCGTTGAACGAGGTCACCGACCAGCCGGTTCCGGCGGTGGCGCCGGTGGTGGCCGTGTCCACGACGACCGCGGGCTCGGCCCAGGCGCTGCCGGTCCAGCGCTGCAGCACACCGTTGTTGTCGCGGTACTGGCCGGGGTAGGAGCCGCCCGCGGTGTCGGACGTGACGGGCAGGATGCCGCCGACGGCGACCGTGGTGGTACGGCGGCCCGACAGCGCGGAGTTCCAGACCATGTCGCCGGACCCGGCGCTCGCCCCGGCCGGTATGGACACCGAGTACAGGGGGAGGGCGAGGGCGGGCGTGGCGGGCACGACCGGGACGGCCTTCGCCTCGCCCTTGACGATCTCGACGACGGCCTCGCTGCGGCCGAGGCCGTCCTGGACGGTGTCGTAGACCCGCAGCACGACCAGGTCGATGCGCGTGTACTGGGGGTCGCCGTCGTCGAAGGTCAGGGTCATCGGCTCGGTCAGGGCGACCGGGTAGGCGCCCTGGGCGTCGGTGCCCTGGACGACGGCCCGGCCGGGGCTGACCGTGGCGGTCATGGTGTCGTCGGTGCCGGTCATGGTGAAGCCGGCGAGGCGGGTCAGGCCGTCGGAGGAGCCCGGCAGGATGCCGGAGCGGGTGGCGACGGGCGAGGTAGGGGTGAGGGCGCCGAGCGAGACGAGCCGGGTGTCCTCACGGGACTGGCCGTCGGGGGACAGCCATCCGGAACGTACGGGCATGGTCGACTCCTTGTCTGCGGGGGTCGGTTCGGGTGCTGGTGTCGGCGGTCGGGCCGAAGACGCGCGACCGGGGGGAGCGGATCAGGGAGCGGCCGACTCGTAGGTGCCGTAGATCGACAGCACGTCCCCGGCGGACCAGGCGAACGGGAAGTTCTTGTCCCAGATGTCGGCGGCGAGCTTGAGGCTGTCGCGCAGCGAGCGGACGATGCCGCCGTTGGTCGTGGCGAGCAGCCCGGTGCCCGGGTACATCAGGCTCTCGGAGCTGTCGAAGCCGAGCACGTTCAGCACGCGCCCGTCCAGCTTCCAGGCCGATCCGTGCGGTGCGGTCGGCAGCGAGAAGGTCCAGTTGCCGTTGCCGTCCTGCGCCGACAGATTGGTCGTCGAACCCATCTTGAGGTAGATCCGGATGTGCACGAGCGTGCCCGTCTTCACGTACGAGCCGGCCAGTGTGCCGTTGCCGATGACCGGCTGGGCGCCGTTCTCGGCGCCCCACTTGGGTGTGTAGTCCGTCCACCTGGGCTCCGGCTGGTACGACACCCAGGCGGAGCCGTTCCAGCGCTGGAGGACCCCGCCGGAGTCCCGGTACTGCCCGGTGTAGGTGGCCGTGGTGAGCGTTCCGGACGGCGCGATGCCGCCGAGCGCGCTCGGGTACGACACCCAGGCGGAGCCGTCCCAGCGCTGGAGGGCGCCGCCGGAGTCCCGGTACTGGCCCGGATAGGCGCCGTTGCCGGTGTCGCCGACGACCGGCAGGATGCCGCCGATCGCGACGGTGGGCGTACGCAGGTCCAGGGTGTCGTTGTTCCAGTTGATGCCGCCGTTGCCGGAGCTGACCCCGGCCCGGACGCGGATCCGGTAGATCGGCAGCGCGATGCCCGGCAGCGCGGGTTCGACCGGGTTGGCGTCCGCCTCGCCCTGGACGATCTCGACAGCGGCCTTGGTCTGGCCGGACTCGTCGTACAGGTCGTCGTAGATCCGCAGGACGACCATGTCGTAGCGGTCCTGGGCCTGGCCGTCGGCGAAGGTGAGGGGGAACGGCTCGGCGAGGGTGACGGGGTAGGCGCCCTGGCCGCTGCCGGCCTGGATGACGGCGCGGCCCTCGTGGACGGTGGCGTTCATGGTGCCCGCGTGGCCCTCCGTCCAGAAGCCGGAGAGGCGGTACTGCCCGTCGTAGGAGCCGGGCAGGATGCCGGAGCGGACCTGAAGAGGGTTGGCCGGGGTGGTCGCGCCGATCTGGGTCAGGCGGGTGTCCTCGCGGGTCTGGCCGGTCTCGGCCACCCATGAGCTGCGCAGGTTCACTGGTTTTCTCCTCGGGGGTTGGGTCGGCCGGCGGGCACGTTCACCACTCGGCGTCGCGCCAGCGGACCGTCATACGGGCGCCCGTGGCGTGCGCCTGCGGCCGGAACGCGAGTTGGGCACGGCCCGGTTCGAAGGCGAACAGTTCCTCGGGGCTGCTGTCCGCGGCGGCGGTGTTGCGGCGGGAGGCGGTGCCGTTGAGGGTGACCGTGCCGGCGGCGGTGTCGACGACGAGCTCGTCGCCGGCGGTGAGCGTGATCCGGTAGCTCAGCCGGCGGGTGGAGGCGCGGTCGGTCACCGTCGGGTCGGTGCACGGCCCGGTGAAGGTGATCACCGGGTGGGTGGGCGCGGATCCGGCGTTGTCGGCGTTCACGTCTCCGGTGGAGGCCGTCTGGCCCCAGTACAGCGGCCAGGTCAGCGGCCAGGTCAGGCCGCTCTCCGGCTGCGGGGGGCCGGTGACGGCGGTCTGCTCGGTGATCGAGTAGCGGCGCGGGTCGGTGGCGTACCACTGCACGGACGCCCGGGAGACGCCCTGTGTGGTGTACGTCCGGTCGGCGGCCAGCACGCGCTGGCTGACCCGGGCCCGCACGGCCAGGGTCTCGCCGTGCAGCCGTACGGCCAGCCAGCGCTCCGCGTCGCCGAGCAGCAGGGCCTGGCGCAGGGCGCGGGTCGCGGCCAGCGCGGTCGCGGCGCCCTCCTGCCCGGGCAGGGTCCACACCGTGGCGCCGACCTTGCGGGGCTTGGCGTAGCGGGCACCGGGCCAGGCGCCGTGCGCGGTCGGGTGGTCGGCGTCGGAGGAGTCGTACTCCGGCAGGTCCTCCCAGCCGGTCAGGCCCCCGCGGTCGATCTCGTACGGGGTGCCGGGGCCCAGCAGCAGTCCGGCCCACTGCATCTGCCCGTCGCGGGTGATGAGTGAGCCGGGGGGAAGGTCCTCGGTGTATGCGGTTGTCGTCTCGGCCATGGGGCCGTCACCTCACTGTCATGGGCAGGCATGGGCGGATGCCAGGAAGAGCAGGTCCTCTGCGGTGCCGTGGGCACCGGCGCCCCGGCTCTCGTGGAACTCCTCGATGTGGTGGCGGTATCGGCGGGCCGCGGCCGCCCGCCGATCGAGGACGAGCGCGCGCCGGCGTTCCAGGTCGGTCAGCGGCAGCACCCGGCCCGCCCGGCGGGAGGCGCCGGGGACGGCGATGCCGCCCTCGGCGAGCATCGGGATCTTGTCCAGATGCACGCCGAACTTCTTGCCGAGGATGCTGAAGCTGAGGCTGTTGAGCTTGTCGATGACCCAGTTGGCGAAGGCGATGAGCCCCTGGATCGGGCCCTTGACCACGCCGGCGACGGTCTGGGCGCCGGTCGTCACGAACTTCCCCATCGCGCCGAGGGTGCGGGAGGTGGCCTCCTTGATCCGGGTGAACATCCGGGGGATGTCCTTGCTGATCCAGGTGAGGGCCGGCTTCACGGCGTCCTTGAACCCCCGCCAGATCGACGACACCCTGCCGCTGAGTGCCCGGGTGTCCCCGGTGGTCAGCGCCTTGAGGACGGCGAAGCCGGTGCCCACCAGGGCGCCGATGGCGGTGAGCGCGGTGGTGATGAGGGTCAGGTAGCCGGTGACGTACGTGTTCACCGCGCTCGCGATGCCCTTGAGCAGCGGGGTCATGACGGTCAGGTAGCCCTCGACGTACTTCAGTACGAGGGTGGCGAGCTGTTCCATCAGCCGTTGCCCGGTCTCGGAGTTGAGCGCGAGGTCGAGCAGCCACCCGGCGACGGGGAGGAGCAGGCCGGTGACGAAGCCGATGGGGTTGGCGCGGGTGAGGGCGTTGATGACGAGCATGACGCCGGAGGCGATGGTCATGACGGTGCCGAAGGTGCCCAGGAGGTTGCCGAGGACGCCGGATGCCTCGATCAGCGCGCCGACGACGGCGAGGACACCGCCGAGGGCGGACTTGAGTTTTCCGAGGGCCTTCGTGGCGCCCTTCCCGCCGGCGTTCCTGATCCGGGGCGCGGCGGTGGCGGCGGTCTGTCCGGTCCTGGTGACGGAGCGGGCGGCGGCCTCGGCGTGCGCCTTCGTTCCGCGTACCGCGCCGGCGGCCTGGCCGGCGGCGGCACCGACGCGGTCGGCGCCGGTGCCGGCGTTCTTGATGCGCTGGGTGAGGGCGCGCAGCGCGCTGCGGCTCTCCTCCACCCGGGACCGGAAGGAGCTCACGGTCGGCGCGAACCCGCCCAGCGGGTCGGCCGGTACTGCCGGGGTACTCATCCGCGCGCCTTCGCCAGGAACATCAGGGCGTCGGCGGTCCGCTGCGGGCTGCTGGTCTCGGCCGCGTGGTAGTGCTCGATGTGCAGCGCGCCGCCACCCGCGCCGGCGGCCCCGGCGTACGGCAGGCCCTGGGCGGCGGCCCGCCTGAGTAGCCGGTCCAGCTTGCTCAACGGCAGGACGGCCTCCGCCTCACCGGCCTCGGCGAGGATCGCCGGTACGCCGCCGGAGCGGGGCATGACGACACCGCCGGCGGCCAGCATGGGGATCTTCGGCAGGCTGACGCCGAAGGACTTGCCGCCGACGCCGGGCACCCAGCCCGGGATCGACACCTTGATGCCGTTGAGGGCGCCGATCGCGCGGTTGATGATGCCGATGACCCCGTTGATGGGGCCCTTCACCGCGCTCTGGATGCCGTCGAAGGCCCGTCCCGCGATGCCCTTCAGCCCGCCCCAGATGCTGGACAGCTTGTCCTTCACGGCTCGGAAGGCGTTCGGGATCGCCGACCTGACCCAGTTCACGACGGGCGAGATGACGGCCTTGATGCCCTTCCAGACGCTGGAGACGACCGTCCTGATCGCCTTCAGCGCGGTGCTGATGGTCTTCTTCCAGATGTTGACGTAGGTCCTGATGACGGTGGCGACGGCCTTGACGACCTTCGAGATCGCCGTCTTGATGCCGTTCCAGACCGACTTGATCAGCTTGGCCGCGTTCTTCATGATCGGCCCGATGGCCTTCATGACGGTGCTGATCACGGACTTGATGACGCCGAAGGCGGTCTGCAGGACCTTCTGCATGGTCTTCGACTTGGTCGCCATCTCGACGACCTTCTCGATCAGCGGCATGAGCAGGTCCATGAGCATGCCGAAGAAGTTGCCCTTCATCGACTTGTTCATCTTGTCCTGGCCCTTGGCCGCCTTGCTCGCCCCGGACTCGTACTTGCCGAGGTTCTTCCCGGCGGTGGAACCCGCTTTCCCGGCCTTCGAGAGGGACTTCTCGGCCTGGCCGGATGCGGTCTTGAGGTCCTTGAGTTCCTTCTCGGCGCCCTGGGCGGCCGTCCTGATGGCCTTGAGCTGGGTGGCGCCCCTCTGACCGGAACTGCCGAGCTCTTTCGCGGCCGTGCCCGCCCCGGAGGCCTTCTGCCTGAAGTCCTGCAGGGCACCGGACGCCTTCTTCAGTGAACTGACGACGCTCATGTGTTGTCTCCTCGGCGTGTGGTCAGCCCGCGGTTCCGGCCAGTTCGCGCAATTCCCTGTTGAGGCCATTGATCGAGCCGGCGAGTGTGTCGATGGCCTGGTGCTTCTGCGCCGCGCTCTCCAGCTTCTTGGCCGCCGAGGCCATCTGCTTCATGGCGCGGGGGGTGGCGAGGCCGCGGACCTTGCCGCGGTAGGTGTCGATCTCGGCGTTGAGGTGGCCCATCGCCTGCTTGACGGCGTTGATCTGGTCCACGGAGGGGAGGTTGGGCTGCTGGGCGCCCGGATCTTCCCCCGGTTGCATTCCCCACTTGCCGCTCTCGGCTCGGCCGAAGTACCGGGGCTTGCGCTTCTCGTCCGGCCTCACCTTGCCGAAAGCGCCCAACGTCCGCGTGCGGCCCGTGAAGGCGAGGGTTATTTCCTTGAACTTCGCCACGAGGCCGGCGATGAGGGCGACGGCGGCGACAACTGCGGTGGCGCCGAGGATGATTTTGGCAGGGAGGTCCGCGCCCTTGGTGATGGCCAAGAATTCCTTGATGGGGGATGTTTCCTTGGCGATTTCCTGCCATTTCTTGGCTTCTTCTTCCTCCTTCTTCTGTGCGCCCTTCTCGAACGCTTCCTTGAGTTCTTTGATCTTCGTGTCGAAATGTGTGGTTGTCACAGCCGACTTGGAATGGTTGTCGAGCTTCTGCTCGACGTCCGTCACCTTGTCGTAGACCTCATCCGTGGTGTGCTGTCCCATGGATCGGCTCCTTCTCGGTAGTCGAGCGCCTCCGAGGTGCGCCTAAAAATTCCGAAACAGGCAGAATCTGGCGGTGTGGCAGGATGATTCCACCCTTGTTCGAATTAGGTGCCTCCGGTATTCTTTTGCCGCGACTGCCCGGCTGAATGGGGGAAACGTGAGACTCTGGTACTTCTTCATGGGGACCGGGGCCATGGCGATTGCGGGACTTTTCTTCTTCGCTTCCTTCGCGCTGTGGCATTCCGGCCGATATGACGGCGGCGGCTCGCCGAGACCCATGCTTGTCGTGCTGAACGCGGCCGCCGGTTTGGCGTTCCTGGGGCTCTGCGTGTGGCTTTATTCGCTCTGAGCGGGGCGGGTTTCCGTCAAGGGCGAGTGCCCCGCCGCGCCCGCCGGGCCTCCGTCAGGGCGTCCGACCAGCCCGCCGCGTAGGCGCGGGACTCCCGGGCGAGCAGTTCTTCGTACACCCGGTCGAGCAGGGCCTCGCCGTCGGGGGCGTTGGTGTGCAGGAGGTGCGCGAGGCGGGTGTAGGTGTCGATCGGCTGCTTCGGGGAGTTGCTCGTGCCAGTCGCCATGTCGGGCCTGCTTTCCGGTCTGTCCGCTGGTCTGTGATGCAGATGGCGCTCCTGAGGTGTTCGAAGCGCCAGTTCGAACTAGTGTACGAGTAATCCCGTGGTGTCGTTCCGTGTTTGCCGAGGACTCTCCGTGGTGGCGCGGTACGAGACCTGCGGCGATGCAGGGTGCACGGAAATGTTGTGCCGGGTTTGTGGACGCGCGGGGGCGCGGAGAGGAGGAGGGAGGCCGGGCTGCAGAGGGCATCCGGCTTGCGTATGTCCAGCGGTCCGTGGTGGACGGGACACGGCACGCCTGATCGCGCCCCCGCGGGGGCCCTGGCGAGCCCTCGGACGACTTCCCCCTCTCCGCTCGCGCCGGGCCCCGGATCAGGCGAAGAACCGGGCCAGTTGGGCAGCGGACGGCGCCCGGTCGTCGGCCTGGGCTCCTCGCCGGGCCGCGTCGGTCGCGGGCCCGGTGGCCGTACCGGTGCCCGGCCCTGTGCCGCGGTCGGCGTCTGCGCCGCCGGTCCCGCTGTCCCAGGGCCCGTCCTCGTCCATCTCCTCCGGCCCGTCCCCCGGACGCGGCACCGGCACCGGGGGATCCGGCTGGTCGCCCTCGTCCGAGTTGACGCACGCGAACATCCAGTTCGCCGCCGCGAGATGGTCCACGGCGGCGGCCAGCAGATGGTCCGTCACCGACCACTCGGCGGCCTCGCCGTGCAGGTCCCGGTTGAGGGCGCTGTCGCGCGGCAGATGCTTGATGAGCACCGCGAGCCGCCGCGCGGAGAGGCGGTCGCGGTGCCAGTCGAGCAGGTCGATGCCGTAGTAGCGGAGCAGGTCCGCTTCGAGGGCCTCGGCGTGTTCGTCGACGAACCCGACGAGGCTCAGCCTTCCCCCAGGCCGAGCCCGGTCTCCTTGCCGTAGGCCTCCAGGATGGCGGCGATGTCCTGCATGGTGACCTCGTGCCGCTCGAAGCGGGCGAACTGCTGCTCGCCCATGAGCAGCCCGAGCAGCCCGTCCACGTCGTTGTCGTCGAGCTTGCGCAGCGCCTTGGCGGTGGCGCGGGTCAGCTCCGTGGGCAGGGTGAAGCTCTCGCCGTCGAGCTCGAACGACCAGGTGCGGCCGAGGGCTTCCAGGCGCTGGGCGCGGGCGGCGTTGACGTCGAAACGGGCCATGGTGATGGGTGCTCCTTGGGGTCCGTGAAGCCTGGTGGGGACAGAGGTGCGGGATCCGGGGTGGGGGGGGGCCCGCCGCGCCCCCCCCCCCCCGGGGGCCCCCCCCCGCGGGCCCCGCCCCCATCATAACCAAACCCG
>NZ_JBNCAQ010000008.1:56245-85158 GCF_049808595.1 Streptomyces aurantiaciflavus
GGGGGGGGCGGGGGGGGGGGGGGGGGGGGGGGGGGGGGGGGGGGGGGGGGGGGGGGGGGGGGCCCCCCCCCCCCCCCCCCCCCCCCCCCCGGGGGGTCAGGACGCGGCGTACGCGGCGTCCTTCATCACGAAGCCGGCCAGCGGCGAACCGTCGGCGGAGGCCATCGCGGTGTAGGTGATCCCGAGCTGGGCCGGGGACTTGCGGGCCAGCTTGATGTCGTCCGCCGCCGTGACCTGGCCGCGCGGGATGCCGAAGCGGTAGGTCACGCCGGCGCCGTCGCCGGCGCGGACGTCGGTGAACTCCAGACCGAGGGCGCGCACGTCGGCGTACGGGCGGTCGGCGATCTCGTACTTGTAGACGCCCGTCGAGCCGGTGACGGCCTCGACCGCGCCGCCGCCCATGAAGAACGGCAGCGTGTCCTCGTTGAACTGCAGCAGCGTGAACTTCAGCGTGAGGTCGCGGTCCGAGTACACGAAGTGCACCGGGCTGACCGCCTGCCACACGTCGACCGGCTCCAGCTTGTCCTTCTTGCTGAAGGTGACGCCCTCACCGGAGGTGAAGCCGAGGTTCTTCCAGCCGGCCCAGTCGGTGGCGGTGTCGCTGGAGAAGGTCGTCGGGATGTCGGTGTCGGCGGCGGCGACATAGAGCCGGCCGACTCCGGCGATGCGGATCTCGGAGGTGTTGGTGCCTGCCATGGGTGGGTCTCCTCGCCTAGGGGTGTGGGTGGTGCGGGGTGCCGTCCCCGGCCGTTCCGGGTACGGCGAAGGCCCCGCCGGATCGCCGGATGCGACAGGCAGGGCCTTCGGTCTGTGGGGCGCGGCGCACGGGTGGTCCGGGCCGCGCGGGGACGTCAGGAGACGTCCGAGGACGTCGTCAGTAGACGTCGATGAACACCTTGAGCACGGTCACGTAGCGGTTGGCCGCGTTGTAGAGGTAGTCGGGCAGCCAGCGCGGGCCGTCCTGCTCCTCCACCTCGGTGATGAGGTTGGTGCCGTAGCGGTTGCCGGCCGCGGCCATCAGGGCGCGGCGGGCGGAGTTGGCCAGGACGTGCGCGGCCTGCTTGGTCGGGCCGTACACCTCCAGCTCGATCAGCGGCTGGTCGACGTGGAGTTCGCCGATCCAGGCGCCGCCGCGCCGGTTGACGAGCACGGCCGCGGTCGTGCCGTTGAAGTCCGACGGCGGCTCGACGGTGACGAGCGCCGTGGAGAGGGCCGAGTCGGCCTCCAGGATGTCGACGACCAGGGCCTCGACGTCCGGGAAGGCGCTCGGTGGGGTGGGTGTGGTCATCTGCCGGGTCACCTCGCCGGGAAGAAGGGGAAGGCCGCCGGGCGGGCGCCGCGCGGGGGCGGTCGGGGGAGGCGCGCGGCGCCTCGGCCCGGCGTACGGCGGCGGGTGCGGCCCGCTCGGGGGCCGCGGGCACAGCTCCGCCGCTGCACCAACTGTGACAGACGAGCGTGCGCGCACGCAACTAAATCGGCGGGGCAATCGCGGCGGAGGGCGCTGGAGGGGTGGGAGTGCGAGGTGGGAGCCAGGAGGTGGGACGGGTCCAACGGTGACGGTCGGGGGCTGTGGGGGCTGTTGGGTTCGACGGCGACTGTGGGAGCTGTGGGAGCTGCGGGTCAGGTGAAGAGCGTGCCGCGGAGAGGCGGAGACCGTGTCCGCGGCTCGGGTGCACCCGTCGGCCCACGGGTGCCCGTAGTCGGCGGCCGGCGTCGGCGGGGCCGGCTGAAGGGGATCAGCCGGCGCCGGGGGATGTCGCCGCAGTGGCCTCCGCCAAGATCCGCCGCTCCTCGCGCCGCTGCCGCACCGCCGTCTCGTCGTCGTTCGGCAGGAACTGCTCCACCACTCTGACGAACATCTCCCGCCGGTCGGCGGGCACGCCGAGCAGGTCGGCGACCTCCTCCAGGGTGGGGCGGCGGCCGGACTCCGTGCCGAGCGGGGGCGCGGCCAAGCAGTCCTGCGGGTCGGCGAGTTCCTCGGCGGTGAGCCGGCCCGAGCGGATGAGCATGTCGCGCACCGGAACGCCGAGCACGCGCGCGAGGCGGCGCGTGGTCTCGAGGTCGGGCATGCTCTGCCGCTGCAGCAGACGGGTGACGGCCGCGCGGTGCACGCCCGCCTCGTCCGCGATCCGCGACTTTCCGCCGCCGCGTGGACTGTCGATGTCGTAGCCGCGGTCGCGCATCAGGTCTTCGACCCACGCGGCGAACGCGTCCAGATCCTGGCTGGTCATGTCTGCTCGCTTCCTTCGGGGGTGGGGCCGAGTTTAGCTTGCTTGCGCGCGCGGAATTACGTGCTCTCGTGCAAGCATCGAGGAAAGTCGGCGGGATATGCGGAGGTCTGGTGGGGTGACCGGCGCAGGGGCGTGCGTGATGGATCGTGACCGAAATACATTGCGAGCGCGCACGCAATCTGTACTCTGGAGGGCGTTCGTTTCACATGACCTCGTTCCCGAACCGTTCCAGGAGGTTCCATGCCCGTGGCCGACTCGTGCCCGCCGGCCCGCCTACGTCCGTCCCCGTCCCGCCGTGCCGACCGGGATGCCTGGCAGACCGCGGCCGCCTGCGCCGGGCTGCCCCCACGGGTCGTCTTCTCCAAGAAGGCCAAGGAGGCCGCCCCCGCCCTGCGCGCCTGCGCCCGCTGTGCGGTGCGCAGCGCCTGCGAGGAGGCGGTGGCGCCGGCGGAGAACTGGTTCGACGGAGTCTGTGGAGGCCGCCTGTGGCGCTCCGGTCGCCCGGTCGCCGTACCGACCCACCTGGCGCCCGCGGCCGGGACTCCGTCCGTACCGACCTCCGCATCGACCCTCCGGGGAGGCCTCCTTGGCTGAGAACCGACCGAACAAGGGCCGACCGGTGGAGGGTTGCGTGACCGAGGACCGACTGACGGAGGACCGAGCGGCTGAAGGCCCGCTGTCGGAGCGGCAGACGGCCGAGCGCCGAGTCACCGAGGGGCGAGCGGCCGGGAACCAGTCGGCGGAGGCCGGCGTGGCACAGGCCCGAGCGGCCGCAGGCCCTCGACCCGTGAACCGACCGGCAGCAGGCCGACTGCCCGTCAGCCGACCGGCGGCAACCGGCTCGTCCCTGAACCGACCGGCAGCAACCGGCTCGTCCCTGAACCGACCGGCAGCACCCGACTCGTCCCAGAGCCGACCGGCAGCATCTCGCCAGTCCGCGAACCGACCGGCCGAGGCCGCCGCCCGCCCCGCCGGAGTCCACCCCGCGGACGCTCACCCTGCCCGGAGCCACCCGGCGGAAGACCACCCCCCGGCCCCACACTCGACGGCCCCACACCCCACAGCCGCACATCCCACAGCCCCACACCCCACCGACGCCCGCCTCACCCCGCCCGACGGCCACCCCACCACCCAGACCGCGCTCTGGATCACCCAACTCCTCCAGCAGCTCCCCGAACTCGCCGCCGAGCTGGTCCCGGGCCGTACCACCCCCGCCCACCGCTCCGCGCCGACCCCGCCGCCCGCCGACCTCGCCGCGCGGCTGCGTGCCGAGCGGGAGGAGGCGCTGCTGCTCCAGCAGCGGCACGGACTCGTCGCCCCCGGGCACAGCGCGGCCCCGCTCCGCCTGCACGTCTCCGACGCCCTCCGGGACATCTCCGACGGCGTCGTCGAACTGGAGGAGGCCGTACGCGAGCGCCTCCGCCTGCCCCGTGCGCGCCGCGCCCCCGTGCCCGAGCGGCTCCGGCGGATCGCCTCCCTCCTCGACGCCATCGCCGCCGACCCCGTCCTGGCCGCGCACGTGCGCGACGAGACCCGGCGGATGGCGCGCCGCTGCGCCCGTGCGCTGGGGGACACCGAGACGGTCGTACGGGTGTCCGGGCGCTGCCCCTGGTGCGACTCGGTGTCGTTGCGGGCCTTTCCCGACCGCGGCGCCGTCCTCTGCGTCAACCCGGCCTGCCGCTGCCCGGAGCCGGACTGCGGCTGCCACGACGACCCCGCCTACCGGCACACCTGGGACGAGGGGGAGTGGCAGCGCGCGTGAGCGGAACGAACGGCCCCGACCGCCCCACCCTCATCCCCGGCCCCCTGGCCGCCCAGGAGGTCGGCGTCGCCCCCGCGACCATCCGCAAGTGGGTCCAGCTGGGCCACCTGAAACCCGCCGGCAAGGCGGGCCGGGCCCAGCTCTTCCGCCTGGAGGACGTCTTCGCGGCCGAACGCGCGGCCCGCGGGACGAACCGACGCCGGACACGATGACCGGGCCCGGCGGCGCGCAGGCGAGAAGTCACCCGCGACACACGGCGACGGAATCGGCGGTTCGGGCGGGGGAACCATCGCGGGATCCGGAGCGTAGGGGAATGATGGAGGCATTCAAGCCGTCCGGGGGAGGTGTCCGTGTCGTATCCGTCGCCATGGCAGCCGTGGCAGGCGCAGAGCAGTCCGTCGATGCTCGCGTCCCACGCCGATCGCGAGCGCGCCGTGGACGTGCTCAGAGCGGGTTTCGCCGAGGGCCGCCTTCAGCAGGCCGAGTTCGACCGGCGCGTCGCCCGGGCGTACGAGGCCCGTACGGTCGGCGAGCTGTCCCTGCTCGTCGCCGACCTGCCGCAGGGCCCCGTCGCCGTACAGCCCTCCGTCCCGCCGGCCCAGCCGTACCCCGCGGTGCCGCGCACGTTCCTGCCCGCCCCGCCGCCGCCCACGAACGGCAAGGCGGTCGGCGCGATGGTCTGCGGTGTCCTCACCACGATGACGGCGGGACTCACCGGCATCCCCGCGGTGATCCTGGGGCACACGGCGCGCGCCGAGATCCGCCGCACCGGCCAGGGCGGTGACGGCTTCGCCCTGGCCGGTCTGATCCTGGGCTGGCTGTCCGTGGCGGGCTGGGCGCTGTTCCTGACGTTCATGATTCTTGCGACGAGCGCGTCGTCCGGCGGGCCCTGACCCCTGCCGCCCTCCGCGCCCCACGGGGCCTACGGGATGCCCAGCTCGAACATCACGTAGTGCGCGTACCATCCCGACGCCACCGCCGCCGTCGAGAAGAACACCACCAGGCTGGGCAGCTTCAGCCGGCCCATCGCCGCCGCCGGCGCCAGCAGCAGCGGGAAGCAGGGCAGCAGGTAGCGGGGGGTGTTGCCGAACATCTGCTGGGTGCCCAGCACGGTGACGATGCTCGCCAGCGTGTACGCGACCAGCACCAGCGGCGGCTTCTTGCGCAGCATCAGCGCGACCAGGAAGGGCAGCGCCAGCACCAGCTGCACGGCGAGCAGATCGGGCACGGAGAAGGCGAACAGGTAGTTGTTGTGCCCGATGGCCGTGTTGCCCAGCACGTCGAGGGTGTAGGCGCCGAAGTCGAAGTAGTGCGCCCACCCCTCCCGCTGGAGCGTGAAGTACGCCGTCAGATCGCCCATGCTCAGGCCGACCCACGCGATGTAGGTGAGCAGGCCGAGCGGCGCGGCGAACATCGCGTACACCGGCCCCGCCACACCGTGCTCGCGTCGGCTCTCCCGCCGCGCCAGCGTCACGATCGCGGCCAGCCCGACCGCGCCTATGAGCGCCGCGGAGGTCGGCCGGTTCAGTCCGGCCACGAAGGCGAGCAGCCCGGCCGCCACCCAGCGGCGCTTCATCACGCAGTAGCAGCACCAGGCCGCGATCGCCACGAACAGGGACTCCGAGTACACCGCCCACTCGACGCCCGCACCGGGCGCCACGGCCCACAGCCCGGCCGCTATCGTGCCCGCCCGGGCGCCCGCCAGCAGCGAGATCACGGCGTAGATGCCGGCGGCCGCGAAGAAGGACGCGATCACCGAGACGAGGATCCCCGACCCGAACAGGCCGAGCCCGGTGATCTCGGAGACGCCCCGGATCAGACCCGGGTACAGCGGGAAGAAGGCGACGGAGTTCTGCTTGACCGTGAACAGGCCCGTGGAGTCGAGCCGCTCCAGCGGGCGCGGGTCGTACCCCTTCTCGGCGACCTGCAGGTACCACCAGCCGTCCCAGGTGGCCAGGACGTCCCACCAGTGCGCGCCCCCGCCGAACCGCGGCTCCTTCTTGCGGAAGTCCCCGGCGGCCTCCAGCAGGAACGCGAAGACGGTGAGTCCGACGAGCTTCGTGACGCCGTACAGGATCAGCGGGGCAAGGTACGGTCGTACACCGGCCGGCAGGGTCAGGCGGCGGCTCCTCGGGGACCGCTCCTCCTGCTCGTCGGGCACGGCGGGATCCGTCGCCGCGTCACTGGAAGCCGTGCTCATGAGTGTGGACCCCCCTCGGCCCCGATCACCGGGTCCCCGGGGCGGCACCACTGCCCGGATGATCGTGAAGTGTCAGTCATAAGATCGCAACAGAGTCGCACATTCGCGCCAGCGGTTGGGGGAGGGGCGGGTGGCTGAGGTCATGGAAACAACGAGTCCACCGACCGTCTTGTCGGTCGTCATACCGATGTACAACGAGGAGGAGGTCCTTCCCGCGCTGGTCAGCAGGTTGCGCCCGGTCCTCGCGGGTCTGGGCGTCCCCTACGAGGTGGTCGCCGTCGACGACGGCAGTACCGACCGTACCGCCGAACTCCTCGCCGCCTTCCAGCTGGGCTGGCCGCAACTGCGGGTGATCGGCCTGCGCCGCAACTCCGGCCACCAGGCCGCCCTCACCGCGGGCCTGGACCGGGCGCTCGGCGCCTACGTCGTGAGCCTCGACGCCGACCTCCAGGACCCGCCCGAGAAGATCCCCGACATGCTCGAGCTGGCCCGACGCGAGGACCTCGACATCGTCTACGGCATCCGGGCCGACCGGGCCAGCGACACGGGGTTCAAGCGGTGGACGGCCGGCCTCTACTACCGCCTGGTGCGCCGTCTGGCCGGGCCCTCGGTCCCCGCCCAGGCCGGCGACTTCCGGCTGCTCAGCCGGGCCGCCGTCGACGCCCTGAAGTCCCTCCCCGACCAGCAGCGCGTCTACCGCCTCCTCGTGCCCTGGCTCGGCTTCCCCAGCGGCCAGGTCACCTACGAACGCGCCCCGCGCCCGGCGGGCCAGAGCAAGTACCCCCTGGGCCGGATGATCCGGCTCGCGGTCGACAGCGTCACCGGCTTCTCCGCGGCCCCGCTGCGGATCGCCACCTGGCTCGGGGGCTTCTCGTTCCTGGTCTGCCTGGCCCTGATGGTCTACACCCTCAGCGCCCACGCCTTCGACCACACCGTCCCGGGCTGGACCTCCCTCTTCACCGGCGTCCTGTTCATCGGCGCGGTCCAGCTGATCTGCGTGGGCCTGCTCGGCGAGTACGTCGGCCGTATCTACACGGCCGTACAGAACCGCCCGACGTACTTCGTGGGGCACGACACGGCGGTGCCGCCGCGCCCGGAGGCTCCGGCGGACAGGCCGGCGGACTCGGCGGACAGCCCGGCGACGCATGAAAGCTCTCTGCGCGGGTAACGAGCCCCATAACACATGCCCGCCCCGGGGAAAACAGGCACTCCCGAACGCGGTGAGCGTTCCGGTTACGGGTACCCGGCCGCAGTGGCAGAAGCCCGTACCTTCACATAAACGCAGGTCACACGTCTCGCTCCGGTCGGCGTGCCGGTGGCGTTGCTTTTGTTTTGACCGGAGTCAGTGCGCTGGGTACGCTCAGACCTTGTGCCTGGGGTGTGCCCTGGCCCTCGTGCGTGCCTGTAACCGCACCGGGGCAAAGAGCGGCCACCGTAATCTGCGCTTCTTTCTGCCTGGCGGCGGAGGTCCGCGGGATTCGACACACCCGACCGCGTGGGTCGGCGAAGTTCCAGGTTAGCTGTACCCATCGGCACACAGAAACCGGAGAAGTAGTGCCTACGATCCAGCAGCTGGTCCGCAAGGGCCGGCAGGACAAGGTCGAGAAGAACAAGACGCCCGCACTCGAGGGTTCCCCTCAGCGTCGCGGCGTCTGCACGCGTGTGTTCACGACCACCCCGAAGAAGCCGAACTCGGCCCTGCGTAAGGTCGCGCGTGTGCGTCTGACCAGCGGGATCGAGGTCACCGCTTACATTCCGGGTGAGGGACACAACCTGCAGGAGCACTCCATCGTGCTCGTGCGCGGCGGCCGTGTGAAGGACCTGCCGGGTGTTCGCTACAAGATCATCCGCGGCTCCCTCGACACCCAGGGTGTCAAGAACCGCAAGCAGGCCCGCAGCCGTTACGGCGCCAAGAAGGAGAAGTAAGAATGCCTCGTAAGGGCCCCGCCCCGAAGCGCCCGGTCATCATCGACCCGGTCTACGGTTCTCCTCTGGTGACCTCCCTGATCAACAAGGTGCTGCTGAACGGCAAGCGCTCGACTGCCGAGCGCATCGTCTACGGCGCCATGGAGGGCCTGCGCGACAAGACCGGCAACGACCCGGTCATCACGCTCAAGCGCGCTCTCGAGAACATCAAGCCGACCATCGAGGTCAAGTCCCGCCGTGTCGGTGGCGCCACCTACCAGGTCCCGGTCGAGGTCAAGCCCGGCCGTGCCAACACCCTGGCGCTGCGCTGGCTCGTCGGCTACTCCCGCGCCCGTCGCGAGAAGACCATGACCGAGCGTCTGCTGAACGAGCTCCTCGACGCGTCCAACGGCCTCGGCGCCGCTGTGAAGAAGCGCGAGGACACGCACAAGATGGCCGAGTCCAACAAGGCCTTCGCGCACTACCGCTGGTAGTCGCAGTCCACATCGAGACCGAGAGAAGACTGAAGCCTTATGGCTACCACTTCGCTTGACCTGGCCAAGGTGCGCAACATCGGCATCATGGCCCACATCGACGCGGGCAAGACGACCACCACCGAGCGGATCCTGTTCTACACCGGCGTTTCGTACAAGATCGGTGAGGTCCACGACGGCGCTGCCACCATGGACTGGATGGAGCAGGAGCAGGAGCGTGGCATCACGATCACCTCTGCTGCCACCACCTGCCACTGGGCGCTGGAAGACGTCGACCACACCATCAACATCATCGACACGCCGGGCCACGTCGACTTCACCGTCGAGGTGGAGCGTTCCCTGCGCGTGCTCGACGGTGCCGTGACGGTGTTCGACGGCGTCGCCGGCGTCGAGCCCCAGTCCGAGACGGTGTGGCGTCAGGCGGACCGCTACGGCGTTCCGCGTATCTGCTTCGTCAACAAGCTCGACCGGACCGGTGCCGAGTTCCACCGCTGTGTCGACATGATCGTCGACCGCCTGGGTGCGCAGCCGCTCGTCATGCAGCTGCCGATCGGCGCGGAGGCGGACTTCAAGGGCGTCATCGACCTCGTGAAGATGAAGGCCCTCGTCTGGTCCGCCGAGGCGACCAAGGGCGAGATGTACGACACCGTCGACATCCCGGACACCCACGCCGAGGCCGCCGAGGAGTGGCGCGGCAAGCTGCTCGAGGCCGTCGCGGAGAACGACGAGGAGCTCATGGAGCTGTACCTCGAGGGCACCGAGCCCTCCGAGGAGCAGCTCTACGCGGCGATCCGTCGGATCACCATCGCGTCCGGCAAGGGCGGCGGCACCACCGTCACCCCCGTGTTCTGCGGCACCGCGTTCAAGAACAAGGGCGTTCAGCCCCTGCTCGACGCGGTCGTGCGCTACCTGCCGTCGCCGGTCGACATCGAGGCCATCGAGGGCCACGACGTCAAGGACCCGGAGACGGTCGTCCGGCGCAAGCCGTCCGACGACGAGCCGCTGTCGGCGCTGGCGTTCAAGATCATGAGCGACCCGCACCTCGGCAAGCTCACCTTCGTGCGCGTCTACTCCGGCCGCCTCGAGTCCGGCTCCGCCGTGCTCAACTCGGTCAAGGGCCGCAAGGAGCGCATCGGCAAGATCTACCGCATGCACGCCAACAAGCGTGAGGAGATCGAGTCGGTGGGCGCCGGCGACATCGTCGCCGTCATGGGCCTGAAGCAGACCACCACCGGTGAGACGCTGGCTGACGAGAAGAACCCGGTGATCCTGGAGTCCATGGACTTCCCGGCCCCGGTCATCCAGGTCGCCATCGAGCCCAAGTCGAAGGGCGACCAGGAGAAGCTGGGCATCGCGATCCAGCGCCTGGCCGAGGAGGACCCGTCCTTCCAGGTCCACTCGGACGAGGAGACCGGCCAGACCATCATCGGTGGTATGGGCGAGCTGCACCTCGAGGTGCTGGTCGACCGTATGCGCCGTGAGTTCAAGGTCGAGGCCAACGTCGGCAAGCCGCAGGTCGCGTACCGTGAGACGATCCGCAAGGCCGTCGAGAAGGTCGAGTTCACCCACAAGAAGCAGACGGGTGGTACCGGCCAGTTCGCTCGCGTGATCATCGCGATCGAGCCCATCGAGGGTGGCGACACGTCCTACGAGTTCGTCAACAAGGTCACCGGTGGCCGCGTGCCGAAGGAGTACATCCCCTCGGTCGACGCCGGTGCGCAGGAGGCCATGCAGTTCGGCATCCTCGCCGGTTACGAGATGACCGGTGTCCGCGTGACGCTGCTCGACGGTGCCTACCACGAGGTCGACTCCTCCGAGCTCGCGTTCAAGATCGCCGGTTCGCAGGCCTTCAAGGAGGCCGCGCGCAAGGCCAGCCCCGTGCTGCTCGAGCCGATGATGGCCGTCGAGGTCACCACGCCCGAGGACTACATGGGCGAGGTCATCGGCGACATCAACTCCCGCCGTGGCCAGATCCAGGCCATGGAGGAGCGGGCGGGTGCCCGCGTCGTGAAGGGCCTCGTGCCCCTGTCGGAGATGTTCGGCTACGTCGGCGACCTCCGCAGCAAGACGTCGGGTCGCGCAAGCTACTCGATGCAGTTCGACTCCTACGCCGAGGTTCCGCGGAACGTCGCCGAGGAGATCATCGCGAAGGCCAAGGGCGAGTAACGGACCCCGTCCGTACGCCGTAGGCTTGACTCCGGAGCCTTGAGGGGCAAACACCCGCAATCACGGATGTTTGCCCCGGGGCCCGGGTTTTGAACAGCAAAGATCACCTGGCGCCGATGAAGTAAGGCGTACAGAACCACTCCACAGGAGGACCCCAGTGGCGAAGGCGAAGTTCGAGCGGACTAAGCCGCACGTCAACATCGGCACCATCGGTCACATCGACCACGGTAAGACGACCCTCACGGCCGCCATTACCAAGGTGCTGCACGACGCGTACCCGGACCTGAACGAGGCCACCCCGTTCGACAACATCGACAAGGCGCCCGAAGAGCGTCAGCGCGGTATCACCATCTCCATCGCGCACGTCGAGTACCAGACCGAGGCGCGTCACTACGCCCACGTCGACTGCCCGGGTCACGCGGACTACATCAAGAACATGATCACCGGTGCCGCCCAGATGGACGGCGCGATCCTGGTGGTCGCCGCGACCGACGGCCCGATGCCGCAGACCAAGGAGCACGTGCTCCTGGCCCGCCAGGTCGGCGTGCCGTACATCGTCGTCGCCCTGAACAAGGCCGACATGGTGGACGACGAGGAGATCATGGAGCTCGTCGAGCTCGAGGTCCGTGAGCTCCTCTCCGAGTACGAGTTCCCGGGCGACGACCTGCCGGTCGTCCGCGTCTCCGCGCTGAAGGCCCTCGAGGGCGACGCGAAGTGGACCGAGTCGGTCCTCGAGCTGATGAACGCCGTCGACACCTCCATCCCGGAGCCCGAGCGTGACGTCGACAAGCCGTTCCTGATGCCGATCGAGGACGTCTTCACGATCACCGGTCGCGGTACGGTCGTCACCGGCCGTATCGAGCGTGGTGTCCTCAAGGTCAACGAGACCGTCGACATCATCGGCATCAAGACCGAGAAGACCACCACCACGGTCACCGGTATCGAGATGTTCCGCAAGCTGCTCGACGAGGGCCAGGCCGGTGAGAACGTCGGTCTGCTGCTCCGTGGCATCAAGCGCGAGGACGTCGAGCGCGGCCAGGTCATCATCAAGCCGGGCTCGGTCACCCCGCACACCGAGTTCGAGGCGCAGGCCTACATCCTGTCCAAGGACGAGGGTGGCCGCCACACGCCGTTCTTCAACAACTACCGTCCGCAGTTCTACTTCCGTACGACGGACGTGACCGGCGTCGTGCACCTCCCCGAGGGCACCGAGATGGTCATGCCGGGTGACAACACCGAGATGAAGGTGGAGCTCATCCAGCCCGTCGCCATGGAAGAGGGCCTGAAGTTCGCCATCCGCGAGGGTGGTCGCACCGTGGGCGCCGGCCAGGTCACCAAGATCGTCAAGTAAGTTCTCCTTGCTCGACGTTCGGCCTGACCCGGGTCAGTTGACCTGAAGAGGCCTGAAGGGGCCCGTACGACTTCGGTCGTACGGGCCCCTTCGCGTGCTCGGGAAGTCATCGCCGGGCCGGGTCCGTTCCGTCGTCGGCCGGAGCCCGACTTCCTCAGCGGCGGCCGTCCCCGGGCATCGCGGCCCGTACTCATGCCGTTCGGGCGGGCCTCCTCACGGCTGTCCCGGGGACCGTGCGCGTCATGGGGGTGAAGTAAGCGACGGCAGCGGCGATCATGGCGAGGGTCGTGCAGGAGTACGGGGGGAGAGAATCGATGTGGGGCCGTCTGAGGGACAAGTTCACCGGCACCCGATACCCGGACAGGGGTGTCACGCCCGTCCCCACACCGGAGCTTCGGGCCGTGCTGCTCGGGCTCGGGCGCGCGGGTGTGCCGTTCCGGGTGCGGGAGGCGCTGCCCGGGGAGAAGGCCGACCTGGTGGCCGAGTGGCGGGTGCCCGAGCTGAGGACGACGCTCAGGACGCGGATGCGGTTCGTGCCGGGGGAGCGGGAGGTCCGGGTCCTGGAGGAGCGCTGGGCGCCCGCGTCCGAGGGCACCGGAAGGCAGTACGGCAGGGGGCCGGCCGTCTCGGTGTCCAGGCGGTGGACGTACGAGAAGGGCCCCGATGGGCGCCGGCGCAAGGTCGAGACGTTCCGCTTCGACTCCCGCGACATGAGGAACCCCCTGCTGAACGCGGTCCTCGGCGCGGGATGGACCTGGCGCGGGGTGCTGTTCCGGTGGTGAGCCCCCGGGACGCGGGGCGCGCCCGACGCCGCCGTACGGATCTTGCCGGGCGACATGATCACGCCATCGGATACTCTGCCGCTCTTTGTGTCTGCACCCCACGGAGAGGTGTGAATGAGAACAGGCAGACGATTCGTCGCGGCGGCCACGCTAGCGGGCGCGCTGGGCGTCTCGGTGCTCAGTGCGCCGGCGGCCCAGGCGGCGGACACCGGTGTCACCGTGTCGGACATCGTCATCAACAAGGGCAAGCCGATCGTGGTCGGCACGTCGAAGGAGGTGGAGCCGTCCCTCACGTTCACCATCACCCTGCCCTCCGGGTACAGCACCGCTGACCCGTTCCGCTACGACGCGTATCCCTTCATCTACCGCGGCAACCCGAAGACGGCGGCCGACACCGGGGAGAACTTCATCGGACCCGGCGTGTACACCTGCTACGAGCTCAGCTCCCAGAAGGCGCGGTGCGCGGGCAGCCTCTACATCGACCCGCTCCCGAGCCAGGAGCACGTCGACTCCAACAGCGATGCCACCACGTGGAAGGTCGCCGTGGCGCTGCGCCTGTTCAAGGCCGACGGCGGCCTCAAGGCCCAGGAGTACGAGACGCGGCCGCAGACCGTCCAGCTCAGGAGGGCGGCGAAGGTCACCGCCAACGCCTCACCGGAGCCGGTCACCAAGGGCAGGACGATCACCGTCACGGGCAGCCTGACCCGGGCGAACTGGAGCACCAAGAAGTACGGCGCCTACAGCGGCCGTAGCGTGAGCCTCCAGTTCCGCGCGAGGGGCGCCGCCTCCTTCAAGACGGTCAAGAAGGCCACCTCCAGCAGTACCGGCGCCCTCAGGACCACGGTCACCGCCTCCACGGACGGCTCGTTCCGCTGGGTCTACTCCGGCGACACGACGACCGGCGCCGCGACCAGCACGGCCGACTACGTCGACGTGCGCTGACGGGGAACAGGCCCACCGCCGTGCGCGACCGGTGCCCTTCGCCTCGCGGGCGAGGGGCACGTCATCTTGTGGTGTGAAGACCCGGGCCGGCGGGGTGTCCTCCGGGCGGCGCGTGGTCGACGACCGGATCGTCGCTGCCATCTCGGCGTCGGACGGCAGTCCCGAGGACAGCGGGCCGGACACCGGGACGGGGTTGTTCAGGGAGACCAGGAACGAGTACGGGCTGTGGTCCACGAGGTCGTCCAAACGGGTTGGCGTCTGCCAGGCGGCCCAGGACGTCGCCCGCCGTCTCGCGGGCCTGGTCGTTTTCGGGGGTTGGACGGCTTGTGAGGCCTGCTGCTTAGCTGGGGGCAGAGCAGTGCCGGTTCGGAGCGAGTGAGAGAGGTGACCGGTGGAGACTCCCCGTCTGGAGGAGGTGCGTCTGACCTCTTTCAAGAGCTTCACCGATCAGCGCCTCCCCCTACAGGACCTCACCGTGTTGATCGGGCGCAACGGCAGTGGCAAGTCCAATGCGCTGGACGCTCTGACCGTGCTGTCTCGGTTGGTGCTGGGCGAGCCGGTGAGGGACGCCCTGGACGGCCCGCGGACCGGAGGCGAGGAGCCGATCAGAGGTGGTGCCGAAGGGTGCCCTCCGCTGGGGAGCGACTCGTTCTCCATCGGATGCAGGGTGAGGGCGGGCGACGCCGTTTACGACTTCGATCTGGACATCGATGTTCGTCCTGAGGTCCGCATCAGCGCGGAACGACTTGTCGCGGTCGAAGGAGTCCGCTACGGCGGTAGGCGCCTGGGCGCCGGACGCGAACTGCTCACGGTCACCCCTGCGGACGGTGAACCAGGCTTCAGGCTTCTTCGGTACTTCAACGGCAGACGTGAGCTCGAACGCGCGGGGGTGATCTGGGCGGATCGACTGGCCCTTGATCATGTGAAGGCCTGGGTGCCGGGGGCGACGAACGCCGGTCACCTGGTCAACGAGGCCGCTGAACGGGTCCTCGCCGCGATTCGGGAGATCTTCCTCCTGGACCCGGTCCCCCACCTCATGCGTCGCTATGTCAGCGAGCGCGATGTCGAGCTGCGCCGAAGCGCCGACAACCTGAGCGCGGTGCTGGCGGAACTGCGCGGCAAGGACCGGCGGGCGTTCAGCCGGATCAAGGAGTTGGTCGCGGGGATGCCGGAGTATCCCGTGACGGAACTGGATGTGGTCCGGACCTCGCTCGGTGATGTGCAACTCGTTCTGCACGAGGCCGGGTTTCACGGCACTGTGCACGAGATGCCGGCACGGCTGCTCAGTGACGGCATGCTCCGGTTCCTGGCGTTCGGAACGGCACTCGTCGATGTTCCCGCGCCGTCATGCGCGGCTGATCTTCTGAAGCCCGCCCGCCTCCTCGTGGTCGAGGAGATCGAGAACGGTCTCTATCCCACCCAGGCCGCTCGGGTGCTGACTCTGATGCGGGAAGAGGCACAGAACCGGCGCGTCGAGGTGTTGTTCACGACTCACAGTCCGGCTCTGCTGAACTCCCTCTCGGCGCAGGATCATTCCGGTGTCGTCGTGTGCAGCAGGGACCCACGGTCGGGGGAGAGTGTCCTGACCCGCCTCACGGAGCTGCCCGGGTACGTGGACCTCCTGGCAGCTGGTGACCTGGGCGACGCGGTCACCAAGAATCGTCTGCCGGACGCCGTGCGTCCCCGGGAGTCGGGCGTGACCAGTGTCGAGGATTTCCTGAGGAGTCTGTGAGTCCGTGAGCAGTCAGCGTCGCCCTGGGCTGCGACTGCCCGTCGTCGACTTTCTGGACACGTCGGTCTTCGTGGAGATCCTCGACGTGCCTCATATGAACGCACATCGTGCGGCTGTTCTGGCGGAGATGGACGCCAGGCTGAAGGCGAAGGTCCGCTTCGTGCTGCCGACCGCCACCGTGGTCGAGACCGGCAACCACGTCTTCCAGATCAAGGACGGTGACGCCCGTCGCAAGCGTGCCGTGGCCTTCATGAACCTGCTGCGCAAGACCGCCGACGGCGAAGCTCCCTGGGTGCTGCACGAGCGCACTTGGGACGGGACCTTCCTCACCTCGCTGTGCGACGGCGGCAGCACAGGCATGGATCTGGCCGAGCACGCTGTGTGCCAGCAGCTGGGCACCGGTGATCTGAGCATCGTCGCCGAGCGGGATCTGTACGCGTCTCGAGCCCAGGCGGAGGTCCGCATCTGGACGCTGGAGGAGACGATGGAGTCATGGGCCGAGCGGCGGTGAGTCCGGCCCCCGGACGACTCGGACGACAAAAAGGTGTCCTGTCCGAGATCGCGAACCATCGTGTCATGGGGTGCGGGAAGTGAAACCGCAGGGCTTCGCCGGGCAACGGTGTGCCTGAGCCGGCGCACGCGGTTTGACCTGCGTCACGCCCGGGGTATTCTCTCCGGCTCGATTGGCGTGGGCCCTGCCCCATATGGCAGACTGTCCGAGTTGCTCGGTCGAGTGTTGATGCTGCGCGCCTCCCGCCGGGAGGACCGGAAGCGAGTCCCACAGTACTCGTCGCCCTAACTGCCACACGGCAGCGCTGGGGCGGACGTACGGGAATCTTCCGGGAAGTGTCGGCGCGGCACCGACCAGGCACCCGGTGGGCCTTCCGCCCTCGACTTGCGGTTCCGGTAGGGCCGTGTGCATTCCGCAGGGATGTTCGAACAAGGGACATCTGTGTCAGTGGAAGCGCGACACGCCCGACCGCGTGGGTCGGAGGATCGGGTAGGGAACACCAGGTTCCAGAGCGTTAGAAGAGACAGGACTACTGAGTAGCCATGGCGGGACAGAAGATCCGCATCCGGCTCAAGGCCTACGACCACGAGGTCATCGACTCCTCGGCGAAGAAGATCGTCGAGACGGTGACCCGCACTGGTGCGTCGGTCGCGGGCCCGGTGCCGCTGCCCACTGAGAAGAACGTGTACTGCGTCATCAAGTCGCCGCACAAGTACAAGGACTCGCGCGAGCACTTCGAGATGCGCACGCACAAGCGCCTGATCGACATCCTCGACCCGACGCCCAAGACCGTTGACTCTCTGATGCGACTCGACCTCCCGGCCGGTGTCGACATCGAGATCAAGCTCTGAGGCCGGTGATCTGAGAATGGCTAAGCAGATCAAGGGCATCCTGGGCGAGAAGCTCGGCATGACGCAGGTGTGGGACGAGAACAACCGCGTTGTTCCGGTCACCGTCGTCAAGGCCGGCCCGAATGTCGTGACCCAGGTCCGCACGAACGACGTCGACGGCTACGAGTCCGTCCAGATCGCCTTCGGCGAGATCGACCCGCGCAAGGTGAACAAGCCCCTCAAGGGCCACTTCGCCAAGGCCGACGTCACCCCCCGTCGCCACCTCGTCGAGATCCGCACCGCGGACGCCTCCGAGTACACGCTGGGCCAGGAGATCACCGCTGAGGTGTTCGAGGCCGGCGTGAAGGTCGACGTGACCGGCAAGAGCAAGGGCAAGGGCTTCGCCGGTGTCATGAAGCGCCACAACTTCGGTGGCCTCGGTGCCGGTCACGGTACCCAGCGCAAGCACCGCTCGCCCGGTTCCATCGGTGGCTGCGCCACCCCGGGCCGCGTGTTCAAGGGCCTCCGCATGGCGGGTCGCATGGGCAACGAGCGGGTCACCACCCAGAACCTGACCGTCCACGCCGTTGACGCGGAGAAGGGTCTGCTGCTCATCAAGGGCGCGGTTCCCGGTCCGAACGGCGGCCTCGTCCTGGTCCGCACCGCGGCCAAGGGGGCCTGAGGTAACCGATGAGCACTGTTGACATCCTTTCGCCTGCCGGCGAGAAGACCGGTAGCGTCGAACTCCCCGCGGAGATCTTCGGCGTGGAGAAGGTCAGCATCCCGCTGATCCACCAGGTCGTCGTCGCGCAGAACGCCGCGGCCCGCCAGGGCACGCACAAGACCAAGACCCGCGGTGAAGTCCGTGGTGGCGGCAAGAAGCCGTACCGCCAGAAGGGCACCGGCCGCGCCCGCCAGGGTTCGACCCGCGCGCCGCAGTTCGCCGGCGGTGGCGTCGTCCACGGCCCGCAGCCGCGCGACTACTCGCAGCGGACCCCGAAGAAGATGAAGGCTGCCGCCCTGCGTCACGCCCTCACCGACCGGGCCCGCCACAACCGCATCCACGTCGTCACCGGCGTGATCGAGGGCGACACTCCGTCCACGAAGGCCGCCAAGACGCTGTTCGGCAAGATCTCGGAGCGCAAGAACCTGCTCCTGGTCGTCGAGCGTGCCGACGAGGCCGCGTGGCTGTCCGCCCGCAACCTGCCCCAGGTCCACATCCTGGAGCCGGGCCAGCTGAACACGTACGACGTGATCGTCTCGGACGACGTGGTCTTCACCCAGGCCGCTCTCGAGTCCTTCGTCGCCGGCCCGAAGGCCAACGACACCGAAGGGAGCGAGGCCTGATGGCTACGCGTCACCCGAGCATTGCCTCCAAGGCCGCGAAGGCCGCCAAGGCCGCGCGCGTCGCCAAGGCGCGCCGCCACGCCGCCGAGGGCAAGAACACCGTCGTCACCGCGCCCAGCAAGGCGTACACGGACCCCCGTGACGTCCTGCTGAAGCCGGTCGTGTCGGAGAAGAGCTACGCGCTCCTCGACGAGAACAAGTACACGTTCATCGTCGACCCGAACGCCAACAAGACCCAGATCAAGCAGGCCGTCCAGGCGGTCTTCTCGGTCAAGGTCACCGGGGTCAACACGATCAACCGCCAGGGCAAGCGCAAGCGGACCCGCACCGGCTTCGGCCAGCGCGCGGCGACCAAGCGCGCGATCGTGACCCTCGCCGAGGGCGACCGTATCGACATCTTCGGCGGTCCGACCGCCTGAGGGCGGTCCGGATCGTCCGATATCGGACGAGGACTGAGAAATGGGAATCCGCAAGTACAAGCCGACTACGCCGGGCCGTCGTGGTTCCAGCGTCGCCGACTTCGTCGAGGTCACGCGGTCCACGCCGGAGAAGTCGTTGGTCCGCCCCCTGCACAGCAAGGGTGGCCGTAACAACTCCGGTCGTGTGACCGTCCGCCACCAGGGTGGTGGCCACAAGCGCGCCTACCGCGTGATCGACTTCCGTCGTCACGACAAGGACGGCGTGCCGGCGAAGGTCGCGCACATCGAGTACGACCCCAACCGCACCGCGCGCATCGCGCTGCTGCACTACGCCGACGGCGAGAAGCGCTACATCATCGCGCCGCGCGGCCTGTCGCAGGGCGACCGTGTCGAGAACGGTCCCGGGGCCGACATCAAGCCGGGCAACAACCTGGCCCTCCGCAACATCCCGGTCGGTACCACGATCCACGCGATCGAGCTCCGTCCCGGTGGCGGTGCCAAGTTCGCCCGCTCCGCCGGTGCCTCCGTGCAGCTGCTCGCGAAGGAGGGCTCGATGGCCCACCTCCGCATGCCCTCCGGTGAGATCCGCCTGGTCGACCAGCGCTGCCGCGCCACCGTCGGCGAGGTCGGCAACGCCGAGCAGAGCAACATCAACTGGGGCAAGGCCGGCCGTAAGCGCTGGCTGGGCGTTCGCCCGACTGTCCGTGGTGTCGCGATGAACCCGGTCGACCACCCGCACGGTGGTGGTGAGGGCAAGACCTCCGGTGGTCGCCACCCGGTCTCCCCGTGGGGTCAGAAGGAAGGTCGTACTCGTTCGCCCAAGAAGGCGTCGAACAAGTACATCGTCCGCCGCCGCAAGACGAACAAGAAGCGCTAGGAGCGGGTTTAGATGCCGCGCAGTCTCAAGAAGGGGCCCTTCGTCGACGACCACCTGATCAAGAAGGTGGACGCCCAGAACGAAGCCGGCACCAAGAACGTCATCAAGACCTGGTCCCGTCGCTCCATGATCGTGCCGGCCATGCTCGGCCACACGCTCGCGGTGCACAACGGCAAGACCCACATCCCGGTGTTCGTCACCGAGTCGATGGTCGGTCACAAGCTCGGCGAGTTCTCGCCGACGCGCACCTTCCGGGGTCACGTCAAGGAAGACCGGAAGTCGAAGCGCCGCTAGTAGCGGATCGCATTCAGACACGTAAGTAACTCTGAAGGGACAACCATGGAAGCCAGGGCCCAGGCGCGGTACATCCGCGTCACGCCCATGAAGGCCCGCCGTGTGGTGGACCTCATCCGTGGCATGGACGCCACGGAGGCCCAGGCTGTTCTGCGATTCGCTCCGCAGGCAGCCTCCGTGCCGGTCGGCAAGGTGCTCGACAGCGCCATCGCCAACGCCGCGCACAACTACGACCACACCGACGCCGACAGCCTCTACATCTCCGAGGCGTACGTCGACGAGGGCCCGACCCTGAAGCGGTTCCGGCCGCGTGCCCAGGGCCGTGCCTACCGGATCCGCAAGCGGACCAGCCACATCACCGTGGTCGTCAGCAGCAAGGAAGGAACCCGGTAATGGGCCAGAAGGTTAACCCGCATGGGTTCCGGCTCGGTGTCACGACCGACTTCAAGTCGCGTTGGTACGCCGACAAGCTGTACAAGGACTACGTCAAGGAAGACGTCGCCATCCGTCGGATGATGACGTCCGGCATGGAGCGCGCCGGCATCTCCAAGGTCGAGATCGAGCGCACCCGTGACCGCGTCCGCGTGGACATCCACACCGCGCGTCCGGGCATCGTCATCGGCCGCCGTGGCGCCGAGGCCGACCGCATCCGCGGCGACCTCGAGAAGCTCACGGGCAAGCAGGTCCAGCTGAACATCCTCGAGGTCAAGAACCCCGAGACGGACGCTCAGCTCGTGGCCCAGGCCGTCGCCGAGCAGCTCTCCTCCCGCGTCTCCTTCCGTCGGGCCATGCGCAAGAGCATGCAGTCCGCCATGAAGGCCGGCGCCAAGGGCATCAAGATCCAGTGCGGTGGCCGCCTCGGCGGCGCCGAGATGTCCCGCTCGGAGTTCTACCGCGAGGGCCGCGTGCCCCTGCACACGCTCCGCGCGAACGTGGACTACGGCTTCTTCGAGGCCAAGACGACCTTCGGCCGCATCGGTGTGAAGGTCTGGATCTACAAGGGCGACGTCAAGAACATCGCCGAGGTCCGCGCCGAGAACGCTGCCGCCCGTGCGGGTAACCGCCCGGCCCGCGGTGGCGCCGACCGCCCGGCCCGTGGTGGCCGTGGTGGCGAGCGGCGCGGTCGCAAGCCGCAGCAGCAGGCTCCCGCCGCCGAGGCCCCCCAGGCCGAGGCCGGTGCCGCCGCTCCGGCTGAGAGCACCGGAACGGAGGCCTGACCGACATGCTGATCCCCCGTAGGGTCAAGCACCGCAAGCAGCACCACCCCAAGCGCACCGGCGCTGCCAAGGGTGGCACGACGGTTGCGTTCGGCGAGTACGGCATCCAGGCGCTCACCCCGGCGTACGTGACGAACCGTCAGATCGAGGCCGCTCGTATCGCCATGACGCGTCACATCAAGCGTGGTGGCAAGGTCTGGATCAACATCTACCCGGACCGTCCGCTCACCAAGAAGCCCGCCGAGACCCGCATGGGTTCCGGTAAGGGTTCTCCGGAGTGGTGGATCGCCAACGTCAAGCCCGGACGCGTGATGTTCGAGCTGTCGTACCCCAACGAGAAGATCGCCCGTGAGGCGCTGACCCGTGCGGCCCACAAGCTGCCGATGAAGTGCCGGATCGTCAAGCGCGAGGCAGGTGAAGCGTGATGTCGGCCGGTACCAAGGCGTCCGAGCTGCGCGAGCTGGGCAACGAGGAGCTTCTGGCGAAGCTCCGCGAGGCCAAGGAAGAGCTGTTCAACCTCCGCTTCCAGGCGGCGACGGGTCAGCTTGAGAACCACGGCCGTCTGAAGGCGGTCCGCAAGGACATCGCGCGGATCTACACCCTGATGCGCGAGCGTGAGCTGGGCATCGAAACGGTGGAGAACGCCTGATGAGCGAGAACAACGTGACTGAGAACGCAGAGGCGCGCGGCTTCCGCAAGACCCGTGAGGGTCTCGTCGTCAGCGACAAGATGGACAAGACCGTCGTCGTCGCCGTCGAGGACCGCGTCAAGCACGCGCTGTACGGCAAGGTCATCCGCCGTACGAACAAGCTCAAGGCACACGACGAGCAGAACGCCGCGGGTGTCGGCGACCGCGTCCTCCTGATGGAGACCCGGCCGCTGTCCGCGACGAAGCGCTGGCGCGTCGTCGAGATCCTCGAGAAGGCGAAGTAATCAAGCGGGGGCTCCGCCCCCACTGCCCCCGCCGGGGCTCCGCCCCCGGCCCCACTGGGGGCTCACGCCCCCAGACCCCCGGGTCGGCGGGGCGAAAGCCCCCGGCGGAGCTTGCCGGCCCCGGGCCCTCGGGCCCGGGGCGTGCACGGCCCCGCGTGGGTCTTCGCTGCAAGAGGCTTAAGTAATTCCTGCGGGAGCTACTCGCAGGACAGTTCCGCCAGGCTCTCCGGCTCAACCCCGGAGGGAACCGGCAGACGATCAGGAGATAGACGTGATCCAGCAGGAGTCGCGACTGCGTGTCGCCGACAACACTGGTGCGAAGGAGATCCTTTGCATCCGTGTGCTCGGTGGCTCCGGTCGCCGCTACGCGGGCATCGGTGACGTCATCGTCGCCACCGTCAAGGACGCGATCCCCGGTGGCAACGTGAAGAAGGGTGACGTCGTCAAGGCGGTCATCGTTCGCACCGTCAAGGAGCGCCGCCGTCCGGACGGCTCGTACATCCGCTTCGACGAGAACGCCGCCGTCATTCTGAAGAACGACGGCGACCCTCGCGGCACCCGCATCTTCGGCCCGGTCGGCCGTGAGCTGCGCGAGAAGAAGTTCATGAAGATCATCTCGCTCGCGCCGGAGGTGCTGTAAGCATGAAGATCAAGAAGGGCGACCTGGTCCAGGTCATCACCGGTAAGGACAAGGGCAAGCAGGGCAAGGTCATCGCGGCCTTCCCCCGCGAGGACCGCGTCCTGGTCGAGGGTGTCAACCGGGTCAAGAAGCACACGAAGGCCGGCCCGACCGCCAAGGGCTCCCAGGCCGGCGGCATCGTGACCACCGAGGCCCCGATCCACGTGTCCAACGTTCAGCTGGTCGTGGAGAAGGACGGCAAGAAGGTCGTCACGCGTGTCGGTTACCGCTTCGACGACGAGGGCAACAAGATCCGCGTTGCCAAGCGGACGGGTGAGGACATCTGATGGCTACCACCACGACCCCGCGTCTGAAGCAGAAGTACCGCGAGGAGATCGCGGGCAAGCTGCGTGACGAGTTCAAGTACGAGAACGTCATGCAGATCCCCGGCCTCGTCAAGATCGTGGTCAACATGGGTGTGGGCGACGCCGCCCGCGACTCCAAGCTGATCGAGGGCGCCATCCGCGACCTCACCACGATCACCGGTCAGAAGCCGGCCGTCACCAAGGCCCGCAAGTCCATCGCGCAGTTCAAGCTGCGTGAGGGCCAGCCGATCGGTGCCCACGTCACGCTCCGTGGCGACCGCATGTGGGAGTTCCTGGACCGCACCCTGTCGCTCGCGCTGCCGCGCATCCGCGACTTCCGCGGTCTGTCCCCCAAGCAGTTCGACGGCCGTGGCAACTACACCTTCGGTCTCACGGAGCAGGTCATGTTCCACGAGATCGACCAGGACAAGATCGACCGCGTCCGGGGTATGGACATCACCGTGGTCACCACGGCGACCAACGACGCTGAGGGCCGCGCGCTCCTTCGTCACCTCGGCTTCCCGTTCAAGGAGGCGTGAGCGAGATGGCGAAGAAGGCTCTGATCGCTAAGGCTGCTCGCAAGCCCAAGTTCGGTGTGCGCGCGTACACCCGCTGCCAGCGCTGCGGCCGTCCGCACTCCGTGTACCGCAAGTTCGGCCTCTGCCGCGTGTGCCTTCGTGAGATGGCTCACCGTGGCGAGCTGCCGGGCGTGACCAAGAGCTCCTGGTAGTCCCCGCTTTTTAGGGATTCCTGAAGCTCTCGGTAAGCATCTGGGTGGACAGGGGCCCACCCCCGCATGCCTTAGGCTTGTGGGGTTGGGCGCCTGTCACGCCCGTACGTCACGCGGACAGCTGTCCGTCAATGATTGCTTACTACGCCGTAGGTCCACCGCGCCGCACCCGTCCCGTCTCGGATCGGGGAGAGGGATGGCGCACCAGGAAACCCCGGCGAGAGAGGCCACAGGCCAATTCATGACCATGACTGATCCGATCGCAGACATGCTGACGCGTCTGCGGAACGCGAACTCGGCGTACCACGACTCGGTGTCGATGCCGCACTCCAAGATCAAGTCGCACATCGCGGAGATCCTCCAGCAGGAGGGCTTCATCACGGGCTGGCGCGTCGAGGACGCCGAGGTCGGCAAGAACCTCGTCCTCGAGCTGAAGTTCGGCCCGAACCGTGAGCGCTCCATCGCGGGCATCAAGCGGATCTCCAAGCCCGGTCTCCGGGTGTACGCGAAGTCCACCAACCTGCCGAAGGTGCTCGGCGGCCTCGGCGTGGCGATCATCTCCACGTCGCACGGGCTCCTCACCGACAAGCAGGCCGGCAAGAAGGGCGTGGGTGGGGAAGTCCTCGCCTACGTCTGGTAGCAGAAGGGAACGGAGGAAACAGCTATGTCGCGCATCGGCAAGCTCCCCATCGCGGTTCCCGCCGGCGTGGACGTCACCATCGACGGCCGCACGGTCGAGGTCAAGGGCCCGAAGGGGACGCTGACCCACACCGTTGCTGCTCCGATCGACATCGCCAAGGGCGAGGACGGCACCCTGCAGGTGACCCGCCCCAACGACGAGCGTCAGAGCAAGGCCCTGCACGGCCTCTCCCGCACGCTGGTGGCGAACATGATCACCGGCGTGACCCAGGGTTACGTGAAGAAGCTCGAGATCAGCGGTGTCGGTTACCGCGTGACCGCCAAGGGCTCGAACCTCGAGTTCGCGCTCGGTTACAGCCACCCGATCCTGGTCGAGGCCCCCGAGGGCATCACCTTCAAGGTGGAGACCCCGACCCGCTTCCAGGTCGAGGGCATCGACAAGCAGAAGGTCGGCGAGGTTGCGGCCAACATCCGCAAGCTGCGCAAGCCCGACCCGTACAAGGCCAAGGGCGTCAAGTACGAGGGCGAAGTCATCCGCCGCAAGGTCGGAAAGGCGGGTAAGTAAGCCATGGCATACGGACAGAAGATCCTCAAGGGCGACGCCTACAAGCGCGCCGCGATCAAGCGCCGCCACATCCGGATCCGCAAGCGGATCAACGGTACGGCGGAGCGTCCGCGTCTGGTCGTGACCCGCTCGAACCGCCACATCGTGGCCCAGGTGATCGACGACCTCAAGGGTCACACCCTTGCGTCGGCGTCCACCCTGGACACCTCGATCCGCGGTGGCGAGGGCGACAAGTCCGCGCAGGCCAAGCAGGTCGGCGCCCTGGTCGCCGAGCGTGCCAAGGCCGCCGGTGTCGAGGCTGTCGTGTTCGACCGTGGTGGCAACCAGTACGCCGGGCGCATCGCCGCCTTGGCGGACGCCGCCCGCGAAGCCGGGCTCAAGTTCTGAGCCGCTTGTAGCTAGCGGAAAGAGAGAGGTAATCCAATGGCTGGACCCCAGCGCCGCGGTGGCGGTGCCGGTGGCGGCGAGCGGCGGGACCGGAAGGGCCGTGACGGCGGCGCTGCTGCCGCCGAGAAGACCGCGTACGTTGAGCGCGTCGTCGCGATCAACCGCGTCGCCAAGGTTGTGAAGGGTGGTCGTCGCTTCAGCTTCACCGCGCTGGTCGTGGTGGGCGACGGTGACGGCACCGTGGGTGTCGGTTACGGCAAGGCCAAGGAGGTGCCGGCCGCCATCGCCAAGGGCGTTGAGGAGGCCAAGAAGCACTTCTTCAAGGTCCCCCGCATCCAGGGCACCATCCCGCACCCCATCCAGGGTGAGAAGGCTGCCGGCGTCGTGCTGCTCAAGCCCGCGTCCCCGGGTACCGGTGTTATCGCCGGTGGTCCGGTGCGTGCCGTGCTCGAGTGCGCCGGTATCCACGACGTGCTGTCGAAGTCGCTCGGCTCCGACAACGCCATCAACATCGTGCACGCGACCGTGGAGGCCCTGAAGGGCCTGCAGCGTCCCGAGGAGATCGCGGCCCGCCGTGGTCTGCCGCTCGAGGACGTCGCCCCCGCGGCTCTGCTGCGTGCGCGTGCCGGGGTGGGTGCGTAATCATGGCGCAGCTCAAGATCACGCAGACGAAGTCCTACATCGGCAGCAAGCAGAACCACCGCGACACCCTTCGTTCCCTGGGCCTCAAGCGCCTGGGTGACGTGGTCGTCAAGGAGGACCGCCCCGAGTTCCGCGGCATGGTGCACACCGTCCGCCACCTCGTGACGGTCGAGGAGGTCGACTGATCATGGCGGAGAACAACCCGCTCAAGATCCACAACCTCCGTCCCGCCCCGGGCGCCAAGACCGCCAAGACCCGTGTCGGTCGTGGTGAGGCGTCGAAGGGTAAGACGGCCGGTCGTGGTACCAAGGGCACGAAGGCCCGCTACCAGGTTCCGGAGCGCTTCGAGGGTGGCCAGATGCCGCTGCACATGCGCCTCCCGAAGCTGAAGGGCTTCAAGAACCCGTTCAAGACCGAGTACCAGGTCGTGAACCTCGACAAGCTGGCCGCGCTCTACCCCGAGGGTGGCGAGGTCACGGTCGAGTCCCTCGTGGCCAAGGGTGCCGTGCGCAAGAACAGCCTCGTCAAGGTCCTCGGCCAGGGCGAGATCTCCGTGGCGCTGCAGGTGACGGTCGACGCCGTCTCCGGCTCCGCCAAGGAGAAGATCACCGCCGCCGGCGGTACCGTCACCGAGCTCGTCTGAACACCGCAGGCGTCTCGATGACCTGAGCGATCCCGACCGGGGATACTCCACAAATGGGGTATCCCCGGTTGGTCGTTCCTAGGGCGGCTGTGTCGCAGGTAAGGTGACCAGCACTGCCCACTTTTCACAAGGTTCTCCCAACGGGGCACCTTGAGCGGCAGTCCGCCGTTACTCATGTCGTTGTTCTTATTGGACCTTCAAGACCGTCACCCTTGACGCAGATGCGCGGGGGTCGCAGGAGGCACCGTGCTCACCGCGTTCGCCCGGGCGTTCAAGACGCCCGACCTGCGCAAGAAGCTGCTCTTCACGCTCGGGATCATCGTGGTCTACCGGGTCGGCACGCACATCCCGATCCCCGGCGTCGACTACACGTCCGTTCAGCGCTGTGTGGACGAAGCGTCCGGCACCCAGGGAATCTTCGGTCTGGTGAACATGTTCAGCGGCGGCGCGCTGCTGCAGATCACCATCTTCGCGCTGGGGATCATGCCGTACATCACGGCGAGCATCATCCTCCAGCTCCTGACCGTGGTCATCCCGCGCCTGGAGGCCCTGAAGAAGGAGGGCCAGGCCGGCACCGCGAAGATCACGCAGTACACGCGTTACCTCACGGTGGCCCTCGCCATCCTGCAGGGCACCGGCCTGGTGGCCACCGCCCGCAGCGGCGCCCTGTTCTCCGGCTGCACGGTGGCCTCGAGCATCGTCCCGGACCGCGCGATCTTCACCACGATCGTGATGGTCATCTGCATGACCGCCGGCACGGCCATGGTCATGTGGCTCGGTGAGCTCATCACCGACCGCGGCATCGGCAACGGCATGTCGATCCTGATGTTCATCTCGATCGCCGCGACCTTCCCCTCCGCGCTGTGGGCCATCAAGAAGCAGGGCACGCTGGCGGACGGCTGGATCGAGTTCGGCACCGTCGTGCTGGTCGGCCTGGTGATGGTCGCCCTGGTGGTCTTCGTCGAGCAGGCCCAGCGCCGGATCCCCGTGCAGTACGCGAAGCGCATGATCGGCCGCCGGTCCTACGGCGGTACGTCGACGTACATCCCGCTCAAGGTGAACCAGGCCGGTGTGATCCCGGTCATCTTCGCCTCGTCGCTGCTCTACATCCCGGCTCTCGTGGCCCAGTTCTCCAGCGGCAACTCCAGCTGGAAGACCTGGATCGAGGCCAACCTGACCAGGGGTGACCACCCGATCTACATCAGCATGTACTTCCTGCTGATCGTCTTCTTCGCCTTCTTCTACGTCGCCATCTCGTTCAACCCCGAGGAAGTGGCCGACAACATGAAGAAGTATGGTGGCTTCATCCCGGGCATCCGGGCTGGCCGACCGACCGCTGAGTACCTGTCGTACGTGCTCAACCGGATCACCTGGCCGGGTTCGCTGTATTTGGGTCTGATCGCTCTCGTCCCGACGATGGCGTTGGTTGGTTTCAATGCAAACCAGAACTTCCCATTCGGTGGGACCAGCATCCTGATCATCGTGGGTGTGGGTCTCGAGACGGTGAAGCAGATCGAGAGCCAGCTCCAGCAGCGCAATTACGAAGGGTTCCTCCGCTGATGCGAATCGTCCTCGTCGGGCCGCCGGGTGCGGGTAAGGGAACGCAGGCCGCGTTCCTGGCCAAGAACCTGTCGATCCCGCACATCTCCACGGGCGACCTGTTCCGGGCCAACATCAGCCAGCAGACGGAGCTCGGGAAACTCGCGAAGTCCTACATGGACGCGGGCAACCTGGTGCCGGACGAGGTCACCATCGGTATGGCCAAGGACCGCATGGAGAGGCCGGACGCCGAGGGCGGCTTTCTCCTGGACGGCTTCCCGCGCAACGTGTCCCAGGCCGAGGCGCTCGACGAGATGCTGCAGTCCGAGAGCATGAAGCTGGACGCGGTGCTGGACCTCGAGGTTCCCGAGGAAGAGGTCGTCAAGCGGATCGCCGGGCGGCGGATCTGCCGCAAGGACTCCAGCCACGTCTTCCACGTCACCTACAGCCCTCCGAAGACGGAGAGCGTCTGCGACGTCTGCGGTGGCGAGCTGTACCAGCGGGACGACGACTCCGAGGAGACCGTCCGCAAGCGCCTCGAGGTCTACCACACGCAGACCGAGCCGATCATCGACTACTACAAGGCGCAGGGCCTGGTGGTCACCATCTCGGCGCTCGGCAAGGTGGAAGAGGTCACGGCTCGCGCCATGGAGGCGCTGCAGCGCGGCGAGGACGGTAAGTAGCAACGCGCATCAGTGGTGTGATGCGGTGAGCAGGTCATGAAGGCGCGCGGCCCGGGGGGCCCCGCCCCCCCCCCGCCCCGGGGAGAAAAACCACCACCACCCCCGGGC
>NZ_JBNCAQ010000008.1:85168-276677 GCF_049808595.1 Streptomyces aurantiaciflavus
GCGCGACGTCCGGGTCTTCATGCTCCAGATTGCTCTCCGCCTGGGCGTAGCGGGTGGAGAGGTCCGGACGGCGGGCGATTTCGATCTCCTTGGCCCAGTCCCGGCCGAGCGCCTTCGTCGTCGAGAAGACCATCGACGACGGCGGTACGCCATGGTGCCGTGCTGGAACGGCGGCGGCGCCTGGCCGTTTCGGCGTACGTCTGTACGTACGCGTATCCTGGAGCGCCGCGATACCAGTGGCCAGGAGGCGCAACCCATCATGGTGCAGATCAAGACCCCCGAGCAGATCGCGAAGATGCGTGCGGCGGGGCTTGTCGTCGCCGCCATCCACGCGGCGACGCGGGAAGCGGCGGTGCCGGGGGCGACGACGAAGGACCTGGACGAGGTCGCCCGCAAGGTCCTGGCGGAGCACGGCGCGAAGTCGAACTTCCTCGGCTACGGCGGCTTCCCCGCGACGATCTGCACCTCCGTGAACGACGTGGTGGTCCACGGCATCCCCTCCGAGGAGGTCGTCCTCAAGGACGGGGACATCATCTCCATCGACTGCGGCGCGATCGTCGACGGCTGGCACGGCGACGCCGCCTACACCGCCTTCGTCGGCTCCGGTCACGCCCCGGAGCTGATCGAGCTCTCCCGGGTGACCGAGGAGTCGATGTGGGCCGGCATCGCGGCCATGAAGCAGGGCAACCGGCTCGTCGACGTCTCCCGTGCCATCGAGACGTACATCCGCCGCCAGCCGAAGCCCGGCGGCGGCCGCTACGGCATCGTCGAGGACTACGGCGGCCACGGCATCGGCACCGAGATGCACATGGACCCCCACCTGCTGAACTACGTCGACCGCCGCCGCGGCAAGGGCCCGCGGCTGGTCCCCGGCTTCTGCCTGGCCATCGAGCCGATGGTGTCCCTGGGCACCCCCAAGACGGAGGTCCTGGAGGACGACTGGACCGTCATCACGACGGACGGCACCTGGTCCTCGCACTGGGAGCACTCGGTCGCGCTGACCGAAGAGGGCCCGCTGGTGCTGACGGCGCCCGACGGGGGCAAGGCGAAGCTGGCGGAGCACGGGATCGAGGCGGCACCGGACCCGCTGGGCTGACGGCCTGCGCCACCGCCGCCGGTCGGAGGCCGGCGCAGCTGTGCCTCGGCTGGTCGGGTGGGGAGGGCGACGCCGGTCAGGGGTGCGAGGAACTGCGCGACCGGCCGTCGGCGGCCCGCACTCGCACGACCACGGAACTCGGCGGGCGCCTTTGCTTAATGATCTCCCCGATGGGGCAGGCTTTCCCGATTCGTGTTTCTGGGTGCGCTGACGTAGACTGACTCGTCGGCTCTTGTGCACCCGCATGTCTGCATGCGCTCGCTGATTACCCCAGCGGGAAAGCCCGGGAGTCGATCAAGGTAGTCGATTCGAAGGGCGAAGCGTGGCCAAGAAGCAAGGTGCCATCGAGATCGAGGGCACTGTCGTCGAGTCTCTGCCGAACGCCATGTTCAAGGTCGAGCTCCAGAACGGCCACCAGGTCCTGGCACACATCAGCGGCAAGATGCGTATGCACTACATCCGCATCCTCCCTGACGACCGGGTCGTGGTGGAGCTGTCTCCGTACGACCTGACGCGTGGCCGGATCGTTTACCGCTACAAGTAGATCTTGCCCATGCCCCGTGCCCTCCCTGTGCACGGGGTTGCCGGCAACTGACCCGGAGAACCTCACATCCCATGAAGGTCAAGCCGAGCGTCAAGAAGATCTGCGACAAGTGCAGGGTGATCCGCCGTCACGGCCGGGTCATGATCATTTGCGAGAACCCGCGCCACAAGCAGCGCCAGGGCTGATCGCACAGAGATCACAACCCTCTGCATCGATATCGCAGAGACTTCGCGCGACGCGAGCTGAATATGTTCATACGCAGGACCCAGGCGGGGTTTCTTCTTGCCTGACACCCCCGGTTCGGAGGCCGGGGACCCAGTTCGTACCTGGTACGGCGGCTGGGAACCGGTTCTGTGGAAGACCTCCGAAGATCACCAGGAGCCATTGAATGGCACGCGTTTCCGGTGTTGACATCCCGCGCGACAAGCGCGTGGAGGTCGCCCTCACCTACGTGTTCGGCATCGGCCGGACCCTCTCGCAGGAGACGCTGGCTGCGACCGGCGTCGACCCGAACACCCGCGTTCGCGACCTGACCGAAGAGCAGCTGGTCGCCATCCGCGAGTACGTCGACAACAACATCAAGACCGAGGGTGACCTCCGTCGCGAGATCCAGGCCGACATCCGCCGCAAGGTCGAGATCGGCTGCTACCAGGGTCTGCGTCACCGTCGCGGTCTGCCCGTCCGCGGTCAGCGCACCAGCACCAACGCCCGCACCCGCAAGGGCCCGCGTCGCGCCATCGCCGGCAAGAAGAAGCCGGGCAAGAAGTAGTCCGCAGCGGACTCGCCGTCCAGCGGTCTTCGCTGTAGGACCGACCACCTCCCCGTAGGAGTTAGTAGATGCCCCCCAAGGGACGTCAGGGCGCTGCCAAGAAGGTGCGCCGCAAGGAAAAGAAGAACGTCGCGCACGGCCAGGCGCACATCAAGAGCACGTTCAACAACACGATCGTGTCCATCACGGACCCGGCCGGCAACGTGATCTCGTGGGCCTCCGCCGGCCACGTCGGCTTCAAGGGTTCCCGCAAGTCCACGCCGTTCGCCGCGCAGATGGCCGCCGAGTCGGCTGCCCGCCGCGCCCAGGAGCACGGCATGCGCAAGGTCGACGTCTTCGTCAAGGGCCCGGGCGCCGGTCGTGAGACCGCGATCCGTTCCCTGCAGGCCACGGGCCTCGAGGTCGGCTCCATCCAGGACGTCACCCCGACCCCGCACAACGGCTGCCGTCCGCCGAAGCGTCGTCGCGTCTGACGCACCGGCTCACGACGGCTCGGCTTCCGGCTGGGGGTGTGGGGGTTATCCCCCACATGTCGCAGTACGGCTGCCGTCCGCCGAAGCGTCGTCGCGTCTGACGCCAGCGCTTGAAGGACTTGCTGTGGCTCCGGGCTTTTCGGCCGGGGGTGTGGGGGTTGCCCCCCACTGATAGCAGTCGGGCGGTACGGCTCTTTCGGGTCGTGCCGCCCGTACCCTTGCAGTACCCGTACCTCTCAGGGTGCGGTTTCCGTCGGACGTCAAATAGCGGGCGTCCACGAATGAAGGATCTGATCACCACATGCTGATCGCTCAGCGTCCCTCGTTGACCGAAGAGGTCGTCGACGAGTTCCGCTCCCGGTTCGTGATCGAGCCGCTGGAGCCGGGCTTCGGTTACACCCTCGGCAACTCCCTGCGCCGGACCCTGCTGTCCTCCATCCCCGGTGCGGCTGTCACCAGCATCCGCATCGACGGTGTCCTGCACGAGTTCACCACCGTGCCGGGCGTCAAGGAGGACGTCACCGACCTGATCCTCAACATCAAGCAGCTGGTCGTCTCCTCGGAGCACGACGAGCCGGTCGTGATGTACCTGCGCAAGCAGGGCCCGGGTCTGGTCACCGCCGCCGACATCGCGCCCCCGGCCGGTGTCGAGGTGCACAACCCCGACCTCGTCCTCGCCACGCTCAACGGCAAGGGCAAGCTGGAGATGGAGCTGACCGTCGAGCGCGGTCGCGGTTACGTCTCCGCCGTGCAGAACAAGCAGGTGGGTCAGGAGATCGGCCGTATCCCGGTCGACTCGATCTACTCGCCGGTTCTCAAGGTCACGTACAAGGTCGAGGCCACGCGTGTCGAGCAGCGCACCGACTTCGACAAGCTGATCGTCGACGTCGAGACCAAGCAGGCGATGCGTCCGCGTGACGCCATGGCCTCCGCCGGCAAGACCCTGGTCGAGCTGTTCGGTCTCGCCCGCGAGCTCAACATCGACGCCGAGGGCATCGACATGGGCCCGTCCCCCACGGACGCCGCCCTTGCCGCCGACCTGGCGCTGCCGATCGAGGAGCTCGAGCTCACCGTTCGGTCGTACAACTGCCTCAAGCGTGAGGGCATCCACTCCGTGGGTGAGCTCGTCGCTCGCTCCGAGGCCGACCTCCTGGACATCCGTAACTTCGGTGCGAAGTCCATCGACGAGGTCAAGGCGAAGCTGGCCGGCATGGGCCTGGCCCTGAAGGACAGCCCGCCCGGATTCGACCCGACCGCCGCGGCGGACGCCTTCGGCGCGGACGACGACGCGGACGCCGGCTTCGTGGAGACCGAGCAGTACTGAGCGCTCCGCGGGGAGGCCGTACTGCGTCTGCGGGCCGGTTGCGGCTGGTCGCGCCCACGCGGCGGAGCCGCATACCGATACAGCCCCGCGCCTTCCGGGAGCGCCCCTTCGGGGCTGCTCCCGGATCTCCGACGGGCAACCGCCCGCTCGGATACTGACCCCGGTACCTGACACGGCCGGGGCAGACACACAGGAGAAGAACAATGCCGAAGCCCACCAAGGGTGCCCGTCTGGGCGGCAGTGCCGCGCACGAGAAGCTGCTCCTCGCGAACCTCGCGAAGGCGCTCTTCGAGCACGGTCGTATCACCACCACCGAGGCGAAGGCCCGCCGTCTGCGGCCGTACGCCGAGCGTCTGGTGACCAAGGCGAAGAAGGGCGACCTTCACAACCGCCGTCAGGTGCTCCAGGTCATCACGGACAAGAGCGTCGTCCACACGCTCTTCACCGAGATCGGCCCGCGCTACGAGAACCGTCCGGGTGGCTACACCCGCATCACCAAGATCGGTAACCGCCGTGGCGACAACGCGCCCATGGCCGTCATCGAGCTGGTCGAGGCGCTGACGGTGGCGCAGCAGGCGACCGGTGAGGCCGAGGCCGCGACGAAGCGTGCGGTCAAGGAGGCCGAGGAGGCCAAGGTCGAGGAGACCAAGGCCGAGGAGACCCCGGTCGAGGACGCCAAGGCCGACGAGGCTCCCGCCGAGGAGTCCAAGGACGCCTGAGGCTCTGCCTCGCAGTGAACGGGTCCGCCCTTCGGGGCGGGCCCGTTCCACGTTTTCGTAGCGGACAGTGCTGAGAGGATCCAGGGGTGAGTGACGAAGTACAGCCCGGGTTCGTGCGGGTGCGGCTGGATCTTTCCTACGACGGGACCGAGTTCTCCGGGTGGGCCAAGCAGGCCGGGGGACGGCGGACCGTGCAGGGGGAGATCGAGGACGCCCTGCGGACCGTCACCCGGTCCAGGGAGACGTACGAGCTGACCGTGGCCGGGCGGACGGACGCCGGGGTGCACGCGCGGGGGCAGGTCGCCCATGTCGATCTGCCGGAGACGGTCTGGCGTGAGCACCACGAGAAGCTGCTGAAGCGCCTCGCCGGGCGGCTGCCCAGGGACGTGCGGGTCTGGGCGCTCAGGGAGGCGCCCAGCGGCTTCAACGCGCGGTTCTCGGCGGTCTGGCGGCGGTACGCGTACCGGGTCACCGACAACCCCGGCGGGGTCGATCCGCTGCTGCGCAACCACGTCCTCTGGCACGACTGGCCCCTCGACGTCGACGCCATGAACGAGGCGGCCCGGCGGCTGCTCGGCGAGCACGACTTCGCCGCCTACTGCAAGCGGCGGGAGGGGGCGACCACCATTCGCACGCTGCAGCAGCTGAGCCTGGAGAAGGGCGCCGACGGCATCATCACCGCCACCGTGCGGGCCGACGCCTTCTGCCACAACATGGTGCGCTCGCTCATCGGGGCGCTGCTGTTCGTGGGGGACGGGCACCGCCCCCCGGACTGGCCGGGGAAGGTGCTCGCCGCGGGCGTACGGGACTCGGCGGTGCACGTCGTACGGCCGCACGGGCTGACGCTGGAGGAGGTCGGCTACCCGGCCGACGAGCTGCTGGCCGCCCGCAACAAGGAGGCGCGGAACAAGCGGACGCTGCCCGGTGCGGCCGGGTGCTGCTGACGCCGGACGGCCTCCGGGATCACTGGCTCGCCGCGGCCGACGCCTGAGTCTCGCCGCGGCGGCGGATCTGCGTGAACGCGAACTCGGCGAGGTCGTCACCGGTGGTGAAGACCTGCGTGTCCTTCGTGGTCACGTCCTTGCCGTTGGTGAAGCCGGCGATGGTGAAGTAGGCGTAGCGGCCGTAGGAGTTGGTCGTCGAGCGGCAGACGGCGCCGTTGCAGAAGGCCTTGACGCCGTTGCCGGCGAGGGCCTTCACGAAGCTGTTCTTGTCGGCCTGCTCCTTGGCCTTGAGGGCCTGCGCCTCGGTGTCGAAGACGGCCACGCCGACCGTCACCGCGATGCCGTCCCTGGTGTACGTGACGCGCATCAGGCGGGTGCAGTCGTTGGCGGTCAGGACCTTGGGCAGGCTGCCCTGGACGCCGGTGGAGCAGTTCGTGGTGTCGGCCTTCGCGGCCTTCTTGTAGACGGCCGACTCCATCGTCAGCTGTGTGCCCGGGAAGAGCAGGTCCGGGCCGTTGGGCGCGGTGTCCTTGTTCTTGCTGGAGACGAACTCCTTCGGGTCCAGCGGCGGCGGGGCGCTGGTCGGGGCGAAGGAGGGGGTGGAGGACGCGCTGGGCAGGTCGGCGGACGCGGGCAGCGAGGAGGTCGGACGGTTCGTCTTGTCGTCGCCGTCCGCCGACACCACGGCCATGGCGACGGCGGCGCCGATCCCGATCGTCGCGAGCGCGCCCCCGCCTATGAACAGCAGCCGACGGCGTTTGTTACGCGTCTCGGACGCCTCGGCCAGCGCGGCCCAGTCCGGCGTCTGGTCCGTGGCGCCGCTGCTCCACGGCTGCTGGGAGTTCGGTTTCCACGGATCCCACTGGGACTGAGGTCCCCCCTGCCCATAGCTCATGGGCCGCATCTTAGACGTGGCAAGCGCTGTGCTGTTCCGTCTCGGCCAACGCCGGAGCCCCTCGCGTTCCAGGGATGAGTGCGGGCAAACATCGCATCTCCGGGTGCTTGGTGCGGCGTTCTCCCTGGCCGCGGTGGTGGGGGCGTGCGGCGGCGTCCGTCCGTGCGGGCGGTCCGTGTGGCGCGGGCCACCTCAGCTGCGGACATCCTCCGCCGCGGTCGGGGCGGACCCGTTTTGACCCGGCCCCGGCGGCGCGGGTATCCTGCATCTTCGTTGTGTATTGGCTTGCTCATTCTCACGGGACGGGCCCTTACACCGGTCCACCGGGCCGATGACCAGCGACCAGCACGCGGTTTGCGTCACCGCAGTGCGGTCTGGGCTGTCGTGATCGTCTTCGGTGACCTTGTCAGGACCACTCACTCGAAGCGAAGGCTACGAACCGTGCGTACGTACAGCCCCAAGCCCGGCGATGTGACGCGCCAGTGGCACGTCATCGACGCTCAGGACGTTGTCCTGGGCCGTCTCGCCAGCACTGCCGCCTCCATCCTGCGCGGCAAGCACAAGCCGATCTACGCCCCTCACGTCGACACCGGTGACTTCGTCATCATCATCAACGCCGACAAGGTGCACCTGTCCGGCAACAAGCGGACCCAGAAGATGGCGTACCGCCACTCCGGCTACCCGGGTGGTCTGCGCTCCGTCCGTTACGACGAGCTGCTCGACAAGAACCCGGAGAAGGCCATCGAGAAGGCCGTCAAGGGCATGCTCCCGAAGAACTCGCTGGGCCGTCAGATGCTCTCGAAGCTGAAGGTCTACAAGGGTGACCAGCACCCGCACGGCGCGCAGCAGCCGCAGCCGTTCGAGATCACCCAGGTCGCGCAGTAACACCGGCCAGACCAAACCAAGCCAAGAGAATCTGAGGAATCACCGTGGCCGAGACCACTGCCGAGCAGCCGCTCGAAGAGCTTGACATCGACAGCTACACCACCGAGTCCGAGGTCCCCGTCGAGGGCGAGTACACCTCGGAGTCCCTGGCCTCCCGCTTCGGCGAGCCCCAGCCGGCCGCCGGCCTGGGCCGCCGCAAGAACGCCATCGCCCGCGTCCGGATCGTCCCGGGCACCGGCAAGTGGAAGATCAACGGTCGCACCCTCGAGGACTACTTCCCGAACAAGGTGCACCAGCAGGAAGTCAACGAGCCGTTCAAGGTTCTCGAGCTCGAGGGCCGTTACGACGTCGTCGCCCGCATCGCCGGTGGCGGTGTCTCCGGTCAGGCCGGTGCGCTCCGTCTCGGTGTCGCCCGCGCGCTGAACGAGGCGGACGTCGACAACAACCGCGGTCCGCTGAAGAAGGCCGGCTTCCTCCGCCGCGACGACCGCGCGGTCGAGCGGAAGAAGGCCGGTCTGAAGAAGGCCCGCAAGGCTCCGCAGTACAGCAAGCGCTAAGCCTCGCTGCCTGCTCGTACGTCGCGGGCCTGATCGCTCGAACGTCGTACTCCGAACGCCCCGGCGGCACGCCACAGTGCCGTCGGGGCGTTCGTTTTCTCGCAGTCGTGGGCGTATAACGGCACAAGGTGCTCAAAGGCTTGTGTGATCGGATGTTCAGGGCATCAAATGCCTGGATGCGGGAGCCGCCGCTGATCAACCGACGCGCCGCACGGCTTTCGAAACTGACGCTTCCTCAGGAGGACAAGTGGGACGACTCTTCGGCACGGACGGCGTGCGCGGTGTCGCCAACGCGGATCTGACGGCCGAGATGGCGCTCGGTCTGTCCGTGGCGGCGGCGCATGTGCTGGCCGAGGCGGGCACCTTCGCGGGCCACCGGCCGGTGGCGGTCGTGGGACGGGACCCGCGCGCGTCCGGGGAGTTCCTGGAGGCGGCCGTGGTGGCGGGCCTGGCGAGCGCCGGCGTGGACGTGCTGAAGGTCGGTGTGCTGCCCACCCCGGCCGTCGCGTACCTGACCGGCGCGCTCGGCGCCGACCTCGGCGTGATGCTCTCCGCCAGCCACAACGCCATGCCCGACAACGGCATCAAGTTCTTCGCCCGCGGCGGCCACAAGCTCGCCGACGAGCTCGAGGACAAGATCGAGACGGTCTACGACGAGCACCGGCACGGTGAGCCGTGGGAGCGGCCGACCGGCGCGGCCGTCGGACGCGTGCGCTCGTACGACGAGGGGTTCGACCGGTACGTCGCCCACCTCATCGCCGTCCTGCCGAACCGGCTCGACGGGCTGAAGATCGTCCTCGACGAGGCGCACGGCGCTGCCGCCCGGGTCTCGCCGGAGGCGTTCACGCGGGCCGGCGCGGAGATCGTCACCATCGGTGCGTCGCCGGACGGGCTCAACATCAACGACGGCTGCGGCTCCACGCATCTGGAGAAGCTGAAGGCCGCCGTCGTCGAGCACGGGGCCGACTTCGGCATCGCGCACGACGGTGACGCGGACCGCTGTCTCGCCGTGGACCACACCGGCGAGGAGATCGACGGCGACCAGATTCTGTCCGTGCTCGCGCTGGCGATGCGGGAGCGGGGCGTGCTGCGCTCGGACACCGTGGTCGCGACCGTCATGTCCAACCTCGGCTTCAAGCTGGCCATGGAGCGGGAGGGGATCCAGCTCGTCCAGGCCGCCGTCGGCGACCGGTATGTGCTGGAGGAGATGAAGCAGCACGGGTACGCGCTCGGCGGTGAGCAGTCCGGGCACGTGATCATCCTCGATCACGCGACCACGGGTGACGGCACCCTGACGGGGCTCATGCTGGCGGCGCGCGTCGCTGAGACGGGGCGGTCCCTGCGGGAGCTGGCCTCCGTGATGGAGCGGCTGCCTCAGGTGCTGATCAATGTGCCCGACGTCGACAAGGCCCGTGTCGGGGACTCGGCCGAGCTGGCGTCTGCCGTCGGCGAGGCGGAGCAGGAGCTTGGCTCCACCGGGCGGGTTCTGCTTCGGCCGTCGGGGACCGAGCCGTTGGTGCGGGTGATGGTCGAGGCTGCCGACATCGACCAGGCTCGTTCTGTTGCCGGGCGGTTGGCCGACGCCGTGAAGTCCGCGCTGGGTTAGGAGCAGGGCCGGGCTCGGGCTCGGGGTTCTGTGCGTCGTGGGCCGCGGGTTCGTCGTGTTCCTCGCGGCCACGCGGCGGAGCCGCACATGAGCACAGCCCCCGCCGCTGAGGGGCGCTGTCCTAGCGCCCCTTGGCGCGTTGCCGTCTCCAGAGCCACTTCTGGAGCAGCAACGTCGATGTGCCTGCCAGGATGATGCCCAGGAGGTTCAGCAGAAGCTGTTCCGAGGAGCGCAGGGTCTGGTTGGTGTCCGCGTAGATCAGGGCCACGGCCGCGTTGGCGGCGGCCGGGACCGTGGTCACCGAGATGGCCACGCCGACCAGGGCACCCGACTTCGCCGAGGTGAGGGAGAGGGTGCCGGCGGCTCCGGCCAGGACCGCCACGACGAAGGAGAACCAGTCGGGGGCGTAGATGAAGCCCGTGTTCGGTCGGTCCGCCTCCAGTTGCTCCTTGGTGAAGAGGCCCACGGCGTCCATGAAGAGGCTGAAGCCCGCCGTCACCGCCATCGCCACCGCGAAGCCCACCAGCAGGGCGATCAGGGAGCGCAGGGCCAGACGCGGGGACCGCTGCACCACCGCGGTGCAGATGCCGGCCAGCGGGCCGAACTCGGGGCCCACCGCCATGGCCCCGACGATCAGGATCGCGTTGTCGAGCACCACGCCGCAGGCCGCGATCATCGTCGCCAGGGTGATGAACGCGACATAGGTGACGGAGAGGGTCGACTCCTCGTGGGTCGCGTCCGTCAGGTGCTCCCACAGGACCGCGTCGGCGCCCTCTCCCGGCGCCTCGGCCTCGGCCTTGTCGGCGCGCCTGGACAGCGACAGGTCGATGTTCTCGACGGCGATCGAGCCGCTCTTGTCCAGGTCCAAGTGCTGCAGACCGGTGAGGAGTTCGTCGCCCGCCTCCCTGGCCACGTCGCACAGGACGACGTCACCGGCCGGGTTGCGGGCGGCGCCCGGCAGCACCACCAGGTGGGTGGTGCCCACGGTGTTCTCGATCAGGCGGACCACGTCGTCGGTCTTCTCCGGCGGTGTGATCAGGCGCAGGTGCAGCATGGGGGCAGGGTAGCCGTCACAGTTTGCGCAGGCTCAGCCGCTGCACCTTGTGATCCGGGCCCTTGCGGACGACCAGGGTGGCGCGGCCGCGGGTGGGGGCGATGTTCTCGACCAGGTTGGGCTTGTTGATGGTGCGCCAGAGGGTGCGGGCGTAGGCGAGGGCCTCGTCCTCGGACACCTGGGTGTACTTCCTGAAGTACGAGTCCGGGTTCTGGAAGGCGGTCTGGCGCAGCTTCTTGAACCGGTTGAGGTACCAGCGCTCGATGTCCTCGGCGCTCGCGTCGACGTACACGCTGAAGTCGAAGTAGTCGGCGAGGCCGACGCGGGTGCGGCCGTCCTTGCCGGGGAGGGCGGGCTGGAGGACGTTCAGGCCCTCGACGATCAGGATGTCGGGGCGGCGGACCGTGAGCCGCTGGTCGGGGACGATGTCGTAGATCAGGTGGGAGTAGACGGGGGCCGTCACCTCGTCCTTGCCGGCCTTGATGTCGGCCACGAAGCGGGTGAGTGCGCGCCGGTCGTAGGACTCGGGGAAACCTTTCCGCGACATCAGGCCGCGGGCTTCCAGTTCCTTGGTGGGGAGCAGGAAGCCGTCGGTGGTGACCAGTTCGACGCGGGGGTGTTCCGGCCAGCGGGAGAGCAGGGCCTGGAGAAGGCGGGCGACGGTGGACTTGCCCACCGCCACCGAGCCCGCGACGCCTATGACGAACGGTGTGCCGGACTGGGAACCCTGTTCGCCCAGGAAGGTGTTGAGCGCGCCTCTGAGGCCGTCGGTGGCGCCGACGTAGAGGTTGAGGAGGCGGGACAGCGGGAGGTAGATGTCCCGGACCTCGTCGAGGTCGATGACGTCGCCGAGGCCGCGGAGCTTCTCGACCTCGTCGGCGGTCAGGGGCAGCGGTGTCTTGTCGCGCAGCGCGCTCCACTCGCTGCGGGTGAGGTCGACGTAGGGAGTCGCCTCCGGCCGGTGCCGGTGGGCGCTCCGGGGCATCGGGGAGACCGGAGAGATCACAGTCCATTGTTAACGGAGTTTGAACGGGATGGCGGGTGGGGTCCGTCACGCCGGGCGGGTGCGGTTGTTGGGCTCGTACAGGCGCGGGAATTTCCGAATTCGGGCACGCGAAGGCCCTTTCGGAGCGTGATTCGGTCGTAGGCTGCCGCGCATGTGCGGAATCGTGGGATACGTGGGGTCGCAGTCGGCGCTCGAGGTCGTGATGGCCGGGCTGAAGCGACTCGAGTACCGGGGATACGACTCGGCGGGTGTCGCCGTGCCGGCGGACGGGGGGCTCGCCGCGGCGAAGAAGGCGGGCAAGCTCGTCAATCTGGAGAAGGAGCTCAGCGACCGGCCGCTGCCGACCGGGACGACGGGCATCGGGCACACGCGGTGGGCCACGCACGGTGGTCCGACGGACGCGAACGCCCACCCTCATCTCGACAACGCGGGGCGGGTCGCCGTCGTGCACAACGGGATCATCGAGAACTTCGCGGTGCTGCGGGACGAACTCGCCGAGCGCGGACACGAGTTGGTGTCCGAGACCGACACCGAGGTCGTGGCCCATCTGCTCGCCGAGGAGTTTTCCGCCACGGCCGACCTCGCGGAGGCGATGCGGCTGGTGTGCCGGCGGCTGGAGGGCGCGTTCACGCTGGTCGCGGTGCATGCGGACGAACCGGACGTGGTGGTCGGCGCGCGGCGGAACTCGCCGCTCGTGGTGGGCGTTGGAGAGGGCGAGGCCTTTCTCGCCTCGGACGTCGCCGCGTTCATCGCCCACACGCGGTCGGCGATCGAGCTGGGGCAGGACCAGGTGGTGGAGCTGCGGCGCGACGGCGTGACCGTGACCGGGTTCGACGGGCGTCCGGCGGACGTGCGGTCGTATCACGTCGACTGGGACGCGTCAGCCGCGGAAAAGGGGGGTTATGACTACTTCATGCTCAAGGAGATCGCCGAACAGCCCAAGGCGGTCGCCGATACGTTGCTGGGGCGCATCGACGCGGCCGGCTCGCTGACGCTGGACGAGGTGCGGATCCCTCCGGGGGCGCTGCGGGAGGTCGACAAGGTCGTCGTCATCGCCTGCGGTACGGCCTTCCACGCCGGGATGATCGCCAAGTACGCCATCGAGCACTGGACGCGGATCCCGTGCGAGGTGGAGCTGGCGAGCGAGTTCCGCTACCGGGATCCGATCCTGGACCCGCAGACCCTGGTGATCGCGATCTCGCAGTCCGGCGAGACCATGGACACGCTCATGGCGCTGCGGCACGCCCGTGAGCAGGGCTCCAGGGTCCTGGCGATCTGCAACACCAACGGTTCGACGATCCCGCGCGAGTCGGACGCGGTGCTGTACACGCACGCCGGGCCGGAGGTGGCCGTCGCGTCGACGAAGGCCTTCCTGACGCAGTTGGTGGCGTGTTATCTGGTCGCTCTCTATCTCGGTCAGGTGCGCGGCACCAAGTGGGGTGACGAGATCCGGGCCGTCATCCGGGACCTCGCGCAGATCTCCGGTCAGGTCGAGCGGGTGCTGGAGACCATGGAGCCGGTGCGGGAGCTGGCCCGGTCGCTCGCCCACAAGAACACCGTGCTGTTCCTCGGGCGGCATGTGGGCTACCCGGTGGCGCTGGAGGGTGCGCTGAAGCTGAAGGAGCTGGCGTACATGCACGCCGAGGGCTTCGCGGCGGGCGAGCTGAAGCACGGGCCGATCGCGCTCATCGAGGAGGATCTGCCGGTGGTCGTGGTCGTGCCGTCGCCTCGGGGGCGGTCCGTGCTGCACGACAAGATCGTGTCCAACATCCAGGAGATCCGGGCTCGGGGAGCGCGGACGATCGTGATCGCGGAGGAGGGGGACGAGGCGGTCGTGCCGTACGCCGACCACCTCGTGCGGATCCCTGTCACGCCGACGTTGCTGCAGCCGTTGGTGGCGACGGTGCCGCTGCAGGTGTTCGCGTGCGAGTTGGCTACGGCTCGGGGGAACGAGGTGGACCAGCCGCGGAACCTGGCGAAGTCCGTCACGGTGGAGTAGTTCCTCACGGGGGTGGGGCGCCTACGGGGGTGGGGGGACGGGGTGCTGTGCGGGTGCGGGTGTGTGGGGGCTGGTCGCGCCCAGGCGGCGGAGCCGCATACGGGTACAGCCCCGCGCCGCTTGATCGCCTTCGGCGATCCGGGGGCGTCCCGTTCGCCCCGGCGCCCCCCTTCCCCTCGTCAGCCCCTTCGGCGTTTGCGGGCCTGGTAGAGCTTCCAGGTCATCAGGGCCAGGGGGATTTCCAGGGCCCATACGCCTGTCACCACGTCCCACTCCGGGGTTGCGGCGCTTGCCTCTTCGGCTGTGATCACGGCGCACAGCAGGCCCCAGATCGCGGCGAGGAGGCCGACCAGCCAGAGGGCGAGGGTCCAGGCCCAGGTCGGGCGGCCGGTGCCGGAGGGCTGTGGGGTGGCGGTCCGCTTGCGGGGTTGTGGGATCTGGTCCGGTTCGCGGGCCGGCATCCGTACCACCGCCGCCGCCGGTACGGCCGCGTCCAGGAAGGCGATGCGTTCCGGGGTGACGCCGTGGTAGAGGGTCGGTTCGACGGTGATGGCGAAACCGTCGTGGCCGGTGAGGGCGCGGGCGCCGTCGGGGCGGGCGGTCATGGCGGCGCAGGCGTCGTAGCGGACGGTGATCGGGCCCTTGGGCGTGGTGAGGGTGACGCCCTCGGTGCCGATGATCAGGGTGACCTGTTCGTTCTCCAGGGACTGGTGCCGCGTGCCGGTGACGGCCGTCGTGGAGAACTGGGGGGCCAGGGTGAAGCCGGCCCAGTCGACGCCCCGGCCCGGCACCTGGAGCAGACCGCCGTCCCAGGCCTCGCGGGCGACCTCGTGCAGGTCGGCGAGGGTCACCGCGTTCAGCTCGGCCCTGTGCTGTTCGGGGGAGAGGATCTGGTGACCGAGCAGCAGGCTCAGCGCGTACGACGGGAGCGAGGCGGCCCCCAGGTCGGGGGCGTCGTACATCTTGAGGAACTTGGTGCGGACGGAGTCCAGTTCGGACTGGTCGATGCGGCCCGCGCGCAGGCGGGCGAGGGCGTCGACGAAGCCGCCGATCACCGCGTCCTGCTTCTGCGGGAGCGAGTCGGCGTACGCGGTGAGGGTGGCGAAGTCGGCGTCGCGCGGGGAGTAGTCGGCCTCCGCCGAGTAGGAGTAGCCGCCCTCCTGGCGCAGGTCCTGGAAGAGGGCCCGGCCGAGGACGTCCGCGAAGACGGAGGCCGCGGTGGAGCGGCGCAGCACCGAGGTGAAGACGACGTGGCCGTCGTCGCCGTGGATGTGGGCCGGGGTGACGGGCAGCGCGCTGGTCGCGGCCGGCGCCGGGAAGCGGCGGCCCTCGGGCAGGGTGAGGTCCAGGCCCTCCGGCACGCGGCCGCTGGTGATCCACAGCACCGCGTTGTCCCGGGTGAACCGGGTCTGCGCCCACTGCCGTACCTGATCGGGCGTCAGGCTCCAGGTGCCGAGCTCGTTGTAACTGGACAGGCCGTAGCCCTGGGCGCCGTACCGCCACAGCGGGAGCTGGGAGAAGGGGCCGCTGCCGCGGCCCGCCGCCTCCGTGCGCAGGATCTCCTTCTCGGTCTCCAGCCGGTCCATCGGCAGGTCCCGCAGGCCCGCGCACACGGTGTTGAGGTGGGCGACGACCTCCTCCTCGCTGCCGGTGACGTGGAAGAGGGTGTACGCGTTCGCCGTCGCGCCGTTGTAGTGCAGGTCGGACAGGCCGAGGCGGTGCAGGGCGAGGTGCTCGACGAGGTGGGTGATGCCGGCGGTGGCCAGGGTCTCGTCGGCGCGGCCCACCCGGAAGAAGAGACCGGCGGTGATCTCGTTGCCGGAGGACGGGGCGTAGAGGGTGGGGACGCCCTGGGTGGTGGTGTGGGAGATCAGGCCGTCGAGGACGGCGAGGCCGTTGTGGTCGTGCAGTTCGGTGGTCATGTGTCCCGGCCCCCTCAGGCTTCCGTCGCGGACTTGCGGAACTTCAGGAACGAGGCCTTCGGGTCGCTCAGGTAGTCCCACGGGGACTCCGAGGCGCGGTCGCCGAGGAAGGCGAAGTGCGGGGCCGCGTCCGCGAAGTGACCGCCGAGCGAGAAGGCGAACGCGAACGCGCTGTGCGCCCCGATCGAGTTCCAGCTGGGACGGTGGGCCGGGTGCAGCACCGAGACCTGGGCGGCGAACCGCAGGTCGTCGCGGACCGGCAGACCCCGCAGGTAGGCCCCGCGCTCGGTGCTCTCCAGGTCCAGCCAGTGCTCGATGTGGGCGAGCGCGACCAGGGCACCGGCGGTCGAGCCGTCGGGCGCGGCGGTCGCGCACTCCCGGGCGAAGCCGTGCGCCGCGTCCCAGGAGCCGCCCCACTTGGGGCAGACCTGCTGCAGCAGTTGCGTCTGCGCGTGGTAGAGGTGCGGGTGGTGGGCGGACAGCCGGTCGTAGCGGCGGCGCGCCTCGGCCTGTCCCAGCTCCAGACCGCGCACGGTGATCAGCCGGACGACCCAGGCGGGTGCGTACGCCGGCTGCTCGGCGCACACCTCGATCAGGATCTGCTCGGCCCGGCGCAGCCAGGCGTGGAACTGGTCGAACTGCTCCCGCGAGACGTACTGCGCGCGGGAGCTGCTGCGGATGTCCCAGCCGATGTAGACGTACCGGTGGGCGAGCAGCGTGCGCGGCAGCGGGTCGCCGGGCAGTTCGGCGACCGCCCGCTCCAGGAAGTTCTCGACGCCGGCGATGTCGGCGAGGAGGGAGGAGGCCGAGCAGACCTTCTCGACGGAGTCGAGGCCCGCGATGTAGGCCCGGACGGCGGGCCAGTGGCCGGCCTGCGCGGCCGAACGCAGGGGGATCAGCTCGGGCGTGTTGTCGTACGGGTCGAAGGTGGGTCCTCCGGAGCCCGTGGATCTGCCGCTGGTGGTACTGCTCATTCCTCCGCCCCCTGGCGTTGCTGTCCGCGGCGCGCAGGCTGGCCCCCGAGGGCGCGCGGCGGTGGTGTGAGTGGCTGATATGACTCGTGTGACTGGTGTGAACGAGTCGCCGCAGGCTAGCAGTCGGCTGTGACAACCGGGGTGGCGGGCGGAGCGTCAGCTGGGTGGAACCGGCTGCTCCGAGGCCTGCGACAGGCGGGTCAGGAGCGGTAGCAGTTCGTCGCGGATACGCAGGAGCTGTTCGTGGCGGGAGGGTTCTGGTGTTTCCACCGGGCGGAAGGTCAGGACGGCGGAGCCCTGGTCGCCGGCGAAGTGGATCACACCGCGAAGGGCCGGCTCCAGGTGGTCGTCCGGGACGGAGGGCGGGGGCAGCGCCGGGAGAGGGAGGCCGGGGAGGACCTCGGCGGCGGCTGCGCGAAAGGCGTCGTAGGACTCGGCCGCGCCCTCGCCCGCGGGCAGGACGAGGAGCAGGCGGGACGGGGGGACCAGGCGGACGGCCTCGGTCAGTTGCCGGAGGGTCTCGGGGGCGGTGCCGCAGGCGGGGACGAGGACGAGGTGGGCGAGGGGGAGGGCGGCGGCGAGAGGGGCCTGCCAGTCGTCCTCGGGGAGGGGGAGGCGGGCGAGGCGGGGCGGCGGGGGCGACTCGCCCGGGTCGCAGGCGATCCGCAGCAGTCCCGTCGCCCGGAAGACGGTCCGTATGTCGTGGTCCAGGGGCCACCGCCAGACCGACAGCGGCAGCGGGTCCTCGCCACGCGGGCGCAGGTACAGCACGGTCGGCTGGCGTCGGAGGTCGGCGGGGCGCGGGCGTCGGCGGATCTGGGCCGCCTGCCGGAAGTCCCGTACCCCCGCGAGCGCGTCGAGCGCGCTCCAGGGGACGAGGACCGCCGCGTAAGGAACGAGGGGACCGGTGAGCTGTCCCCGGACGGTCCACAGGACGACGAAGGCCAGCACGGTCCCCGCGCCCAGAAGGCGGGTCACACCCCGCACGGTGAGGCTCCGGTGGGTCTGTCCGACGGCCCTCTCCCGTTCCACGACCCGCAGGATGTCGGCGCGGATGCTGATGCCCCGGGGCCACCGCTCCAGGGTCTCGGAGCCGATCCATTGCGTCCGCCAGTGCCGGGGCCGCCAGGGTGCGCGGCGGTCGAGGGCGTCCTCGTAGGCGCCGGTCTCGTCCCGGTGCCATTCGGCGACCCAGACGCGCAGGCCGAAGGGGCCGGGCCAGCGCCACACGAGCCGGGCCAGGGTCCGCTGTCCGGCGAAGGGGTTCGGTTCCCTCGGCTCGCCCTCCCCGTCGTCGGGGAGCAGGACCTCGACGGCGTCCCGGCCCATGCCGCGCATCAGCGAGCCGAGCCTGATCGCGGGCAGGACGATGGACGCCAGGACCGGGATCAGGGCGATCCGCTCCGAGATGAGAAAGCGGTCCCAGTTGGCCGCGCACTGCTGGGCCAGGAGGCCGAGGCCGGCCAGCAGCAGGGCGATGACCTGCCAGTGCCAGCGGAACGTCAGGGGGCGGACGATCCGTCCGGGCAGTGACCGCTCCACCTCGTCCAGCAGCGGCCGGACCTGGGTCCGCAGCGCCGAGCGCCAGCGCGCGTGCTGGGTCGGGCCCGGCTCCGCGGTGGGATCGAACGGCGTGAGCCGCGCCGTCCAGTCGTCATCGAAACGGACGACTCCGCGCACGGGGAAGCTGTCCTTCAGCTTCTGGGGCCGGCTCCGCCGCGGATGGTCGGGCAGGACCGGCGCCGGGGGCAGGGTCTTGCCGGTCGGCCGCAGTTCGGCCTCCCGCTGCGCGAAGTAGGCGGCGGCGCCCGACCGGAAGCGGTGGTAGGCCTCGCGTCCGTCGCCGACCACCAGCACCAGGCGGGACGGAGGCAGTACGCGAACGGCCTCCGTGTACTCCCACAGCGTGCCCGCCGCCCTGGCCGAGTCCCGGCCGGCCGCCGCGACGAGGACCACGAGCCGGGCCCGCCGGATGTGCTGGGCGACCTCCTCCTTCCAGCCCTCTCCCGCCCTGGGCAGGTAGAAGCGCCGGGCGCCCGGCAGGGGATAGGGCTCGTCGGGGCGGCCGACCGCGTGCACCGAGCCGAACCGCTCGAACAGCCGGACGAGCCGGGCCTCCCAGGTGTAGTCGAAGGGGGAGATCCGGTACGCGAAGTGGCTCGCCAGGGAGCTCAGGATGTTCCTGCCGCCCGCGGGTTCCATCCGGAACAGCGCGTTGTCGACGCCGAACGGGCGGAGGTAGAGGACGTAGCCGCGGTCCTCCTGCGGTTGCCGGGAACGCAGAGAGGCCCGCATACGGGCCGTCAGATGCTTGCCGGCGTTCCGGCTCAGGTCGATGGCGTACACCAGGCTGATGAGCGAGCAGAGTGCCGTCAGTGCCACGAGCCAGGGTGAGGAGCCGCGTTCCAGGCTTCCGGCCAGCCAGAACGGCAGCATGGCCAGGAGGAAGCCCATCGAGGTCTCCGCCCAACCGACAACCGCCAGGAAGAACCAGCTCTTTCGGGTGCGAGGGGCGGGGTCGCGCTCGCCGTCCCGTCGACGGTCACGGTCACGGTCGCGGTCCTGGTCGTGGTCACGGTCGCGTTCCTGGTCGTGGTCACGCTCGCGGTCGTCGATACCCTGCGTCATGGGGGCATTACGGCAGACGCGCGGAAGGCTGCCAAGAGGGTGGTCAACCGTCCTTTTCCTGGACATTTGTTCGCCGTCCCCGGCTTCGACACCCCTGCGCCTCCAGTGACCCCCGCTCCGTAAGGTGCTCGCATGAGCATCATCGGGGTCGGGATCGACGTGGCCGAGATCGACCGGTTCGCGGCGTCGCTGGAGCGCACGCCGGGGCTGGCCCAACGGCTCTTCGTGGAGAGCGAGTTGCTGCTGCCCAGCGGGGAGCGCCGGGGTGTCGCCTCGCTCGCGGCGCGGTTCGCGGCGAAGGAGGCGCTCGCCAAGGCGCTGGGGGCGCCGGCCGGGCTGCTGTGGACCGACGCCGAGGTGTACGTCGAGGACAGCGGGCGGCCCCGGCTGCGGGTGACGGGGACGGTGGCGGCGCGGGCCGCGGACCTGGGCGTACGGTCCTGGCACGTGTCGTTGAGCCATGACGCGGGGGTGGCCTCGGCGGTGGTCGTCGCGGAGGGGTAGGGGCGGCGGCAGCGGTTCCTCGGCAGGGAGGCGCAGGCGCCTTCGAGCGCTCCGGTGTGAGACTGGGGCGTATGCGTACTGCCTACAGCGTGGACACGGTCAGGGCCGCCGAACGGCGTTTGATGGCGCGGCTCCCGGAGGGAGCGCTCATGCAGCGGGCCGCCGCCGGGCTCGCCGCCGCCTGCGCGGATGTGCTGGGGCGGGTGTACGGGCGGCGGGTCGTGCTGCTGGTCGGCAGCGGCGACAACGGTGGTGACGCCCTGTACGCCGGGGCGCGGCTGGCCCGGCGAGGGGCCGGGGTGACGGCCGTGCTGCTCGCGCCCGGGCGGACGCACGCCGGGGGGTTGGCGGCCCTGCTGCGGGCGGGCGGGCGTTCGGTCGCGCCGGGCGCTGCGGAGGAGGCCGTTCGGCGGGCCGACCTCGTGCTCGACGGCATCGTCGGCATCGGCGGCAAGGGCGGACTGCGGCCGGACGCGGCCGCGCTCGCCGGCCTTGTCGCCGCGTCACGTGCCGCCGTTGTCGCCGTCGACCTGCCGAGCGGGGTCGAGGCGGACACGGGGGAGGTGCGGGGGGCCGCGGTGCTGGCCGATCTCACCGTCACCTTCGGGACGCACAAGCCGGGCTTGCTGATCGACCCCGCGCGCGAGTACGCCGGGGTGGTGCGGCTGGTCGACATCGGGCTGGACCTGCCCGAGGAGCCCGAGCTGGAGGCCTTGCAGCACGCCGACGTGGCCGCGCTGTTGCCGGTGCCGGGGGCGGAGAGCGACAAGTACCGGCGGGGGGTCGTCGGGATCGCGGCCGGGTCCGCCCGGTATCCGGGGGCCGCCGTGCTGGCCGTCGCGGGCGCCCTGCGGGGCGGGGCGGGGGCCGTGCGGTACGTCGGGCCGGCCGGGGAGGCGGTCATCGCGCGGTTCCCCGAGACGCTCGTGTCCGACCAGGGGCCCAAGCAGGCCGGGCGGGTGCAGGCGTGGGTCGTCGGACCGGGGGCCGGGGACGACGCGGGGACGGTGGCGGAGGTACTGGACGCGGATGTGCCGGTCCTCGTGGACGCGGACGGACTGCGGCTGGCGGAGGTCGCGGCGGTGCGGGGGCGTACGGCGCCGACGCTGATGACCCCTCACGCCGGGGAGGCGGCCGCGCTGTTGGGCGTCGCCCGGGAGGAGGTCGAGGCGGGACGGCTGGCGGCGGTGCGGGAGTTGGCGGAGCGGTACCGGGCGACGGTGCTGCTGAAGGGGTCGACGACGTTGGTCGCCGGCCCGGGAGGCGGAGCCGTGCGGGTGAACGCCACCGGGACGTCGTGGCTGGCCACGGCCGGGAGCGGGGACGTGCTGTCGGGGCTGGTGGGGTCGCTGCTGGCGGCGGGACTGCCGGCGCTGGACGCGGGGAGCGCGGGGGCGTATCTGCACGGGCTGGCCGGGCGGTTCGCCGCCGAGGGGGCGCCGGTGGCGGCGCATGACGTGGCGGCGGCTGTGGCAGGCGCGTGGCGGGACGTCGTACGGGGATGAGAGATGCCGGTGCCCGGGGTGCGGGGGACTCCCCGGGGTGCCCCTGTGCGCGGGCCTCGGCCCCGAACACCGGAAGGGCCGCCTCGCTGGCCCGGCGCTCGGGGGGTGTCCGAGGGCTCTGAGACACTGGGCGCGATGAGTGAGACTGCACAGCCGACCGCCCACCCGTCGCGCGCCCGCGCCGAGATCGACCTGGCCGCGCTGCGGGCCAACGTGCGGACCCTGCGGGCCAAGGCGCCGGACGCCGCGTTCATGGCCGTGGTGAAGGCCGACGGGTACGGACACGGCGCGGCGCCGTGTGCCCGGGCCGCCGTCGAGGCGGGCGCCACCTGGATAGGGACCGCCACGCCCGAGGAGGCCCTCGCGCTGCGCGCGGGCGCCGGGCTGCCGGCGGACGTCCGGATCATGTGCTGGCTGTGGACGCCGGGCGGACCCTGGCGGGAGGCCGTCGAGGCGGACCTGGACGTGTCCCTGAGCGGGATGTGGGCGCTGCGGGAGCTCGTCGAGGGGGCCCGGCTCGCGGGGCGGGCCGCTCGGGTGCAGCTCAAGGCCGACACCGGGCTCGGGCGCAACGGCTGCCAGCCCCGCGACTGGCCCGAGCTGGTCGCCGAGGCGCTGCGTGCCGAGGCCGACGGGCTCCTCAGGATCACCGGGCTGTGGTCGCACTTCGCCTGCGCCGACGAGCCCGGGCACCCCTCCATCGCCGCCCAGCTCTCCCGCTTCCGCGAGATGGTGACGTACGCCGAGCGGCAGGGCGTACGCCCCGAGGTGCGGCACATCGCCAACTCGCCGGCCGCGCTGACGCTCCCGGAGACCCACTTCGACCTCGTCCGCCCGGGCATCGCGATGTACGGCGTCTCGCCCAGCCCGGAGCTCGGCTCCTCCGCCGACCTGGGGCTGCGCCCGGTGATGACGCTGGCGGCCTCGCTGGCCCTGGTGAAGCACGTCCCGGGCGGGCACGGCGTGAGCTACGGCCACCACTACACGACCCCCGGCGAGACCACCCTCGGCCTGGTGCCCCTCGGATACGCCGACGGCGTCCCCCGGCACGCCTCCGGGACCGGCCCGGTCCTGGTCGGCGGCAAGTGGCGTACGGTCGCCGGACGCATCGCGATGGACCAGTTCGTCGTCGACCTCGGTGGCGACGAGCCCGGGGAAGGCGCGGAGGCCGTGCTCTTCGGACCCGGCGACCGGGGCGAGCCCACCGCCGAGGACTGGGCGCAGGCCGCGGGCACCATCGGATACGAGATCGTCACACGCATCGGAGCGCGCGTTCCGCGCGTCTATGTGAACGAGGAACGAAACGGGTAACCCGCACGCGGGCAGGAGTACGGGAGCACAGGAGTAGGGGTGACGGCCTGAACGCCGGGGCCGGGGCGGGGACGTGCACCTGCCCGGCGACGGTTCTCCGAGCCGTTCGACACGGCACCCGCACTCCCGCACCGGCGCCACAGGGGCTCAGGCGACACACGCCACAGCAGTACTGGAGCACGGCAGTACAGAGCACGGCAGTACAGAGCACGGCAGTACAGAGCACGGCAGTACAGAGCACGGCAGTACGAGAGCAACAGCGGTAACAGCAGCACCCATCCATCCGGCGAAGAGGAGCGGTACGTGAGCGAGAGCAGTGCGGAGGCAGTGGCGAGTGCCGCCTCGGCGGCCGTCGCCGCCTCCGCCACGGGGGCGACCGCGGGCTGGCGCCGGGCGACCGGTATCGCCGGCGCCGCGATAGGCGTGATCGCCGCGGGCGCCGCGGCCGGAGTCGCCCTGGAGCGAATGACCGTGGGCCGCGGCATGCGCGCCAAGGCCCGGCTCGCGCTCGACTCGGCGGGCCCGTACGGCGCGCTGCGCGGCACGCCCGGCAAGGCGTTCGCCGACGACGGCACCGAGCTGTACTACGAGGTCGACGACGTGGAACCCGAGGGCGGTTCGGCCCCCCGCCGCCGACGCCTCTTCGGCCGCAAGGCCCCACTCCCCGTCACCGTCGTCTTCAGCCACGGCTACTGCCTCACCCAGGACTCCTGGCACTTCCAGCGGGCGGCGCTGCGGGGTGTCGTACGGACCGTGCACTGGGACCAGCGCAGCCACGGGCGCTCCGCGCGCGGGGCCGGCCAGGTCCAGGACGGCACGCCGGTCACCATCGACCAGCTGGGGCGCGATCTGAAGGCCGTCATCGACGCGGCCGTGCCGGAGGGGCCGATCGTGCTGGTCGGGCACTCCATGGGCGGGATGACGGTGATGGCGCTGGCCGCGCAGTACCCCGAACTGATCGGTGAGCGGGTCGTCGCCACCGCCTTCGTCGGTACGTCCTCGGGGCGCCTCGGCGAGGTCAACTTCGGGCTGCCGGTCGCGGGCGTCAACGCCGTACGGCGGGTGCTGCCGGGCGTGCTGAAGGCGCTGGGGCAGCGGGCCGAGCTGGTGGAGAAGGGGCGGCGGGCCACCGCCGATCTGTTCGCCGGGATCATCAAGCGGTACTCGTTCGCGTCCCGGGACGTCGACCCGGCCGTCGCCCGGTTCGCCGAGCGGATGATCGAGGGCACGCCGATCGACGTGGTCGCCGAGTTCTACCCGGCCTTCACCGACCACGACAAGACCGAGGCGCTCGCCTGTTTCCAGGACATGCCGGTGCTGGTGCTGGCCGGCATCGGGGATCTGGTCACACCCAGCGAGCACAGCGAGGCGATCGCCGATCTGCTGCCGGACGCCGAGCTGGTCCTCGTCCCGGACGCCGGACACCTGGTGATGCTGGAGCACCCGGAAGTGGTCACCGACCGCCTCGCGGACCTGCTCACCCGCGCGGGTGCCGTGCCCGCAGGGGCTACCGTGGGTGGTTATGGAAGCACCAGCAGCACCGCACAACCCGGCTGAGACCGAGCTGATCGTCAACTCCCCCGAACAGATGCGGGAGTTGGGCCGCCGCTTGGCCAAGCTGCTGCGCGCGGGCGACCTCGTGATGCTCAGCGGGGAGCTCGGCGCGGGCAAGACGACGCTGACCCGCGGGCTGGGCGAGGGGCTCGGGGTGCGGGGCGCGGTCACCTCCCCGACGTTCGTGATGGCCCGCGTCCACCCCTCCCTCGGGGACGGCCCGCCGCTCGTCCACGTCGACGCGTACCGCCTGTCCGGCGGGCTCGACGAGATGGAGGACTTCGACCTCGACGTGTCGCTGCCCGAGTCGGTGGTCGTCGTCGAGTGGGGCGAGGGGAAGGTCGAGGAGCTCACCGAGGAGCGGCTCCAGGTCCGCATTCACCGGGCCGTCGGGGACACGACGGACGAGGTGCGGCATGTGACGGTCACCGGGCTCGGTGAGCGGTGGGCTTCGGCCGACCTGAGCGTGCTGGCGGCCTGAGGGGGCGGTCCCCGGCGTCTCCAGGCGCCGGGCGGCTCACGCCGGGGCGGGCAGGAGAGGCCCGCTGGGCTTGCCCGAAGGGGGCTCTGGATCGAGACCCTGGAAAGGCCGCGTCGGCTTCCCTGGGGGCGCCTGAGCCGCCCTGGAGGGCTACGTGAGGCCGCCCTGGAAGGGGCCACGTGAGCCGCCCTTCAGGCCCTTCCGAGCGGCCCTGAAGGGCCCTCTGAGCTGTCCTGGAGGAACACCGGGGCGTCGTGCGCAGCCGCTCCGGGGTTTGTCGTGTCCGACGTTCGTATGAAGGTTCCGACAAGACGTCGGCAAGATGTTGCGTTCGGCGTCTTGTGCGTGGTCACATGGTATCCAGTTCCTGGTTAGGTCTACCTAACCAGGCCGCCCCGGCCCCAGGAGGCGTCCATGCCGGCCACCGAGCCCAAGGCCCAGCCGAAGCCGTTCGCGCTCGCCGGGGTGTCCATGCACGATCTGCTGGCCTCCTGCGCGGCCGCGGCCGCCGTGTCCCGCCCGCCGCGCGAGCCCGAGCAGCGCAAGGACCACCGGACTCCCCGGGAACACCGCGAGGCCGCGTAGCCGGACCGCGCGGGCAGGGCCTGTCCGGCCGGCACGGCTAACGGATCACGACGACCCGTTCGCCGATCGTCGCGAACTGCCACATCGCGTCGCCGTCCGCGCGTGACTGACGGATTCCGCCCGTGCGCACCGCCGGATCGCGCACCGGTGCCGAGCCGTTCACGGCCACGCTGAAGCCGATGACCACCCCGCCGACGGTCGCGAAGCGCACCACGTGCTCGATGGGGACGCCGTCGCTGCCGGTGGTGGCGTTGGAGCGGGAGGTGACGTTGTAGGTACCGGGCGCCGGGTCGACACTGCCCGGGGTGACCTTGAACGTCCGCTCCACCCTGTCGGTGGCGCTGACCAGCCAGACCCGGTCGTCGTCCACCGAGTACACGACCCGCTCACCCGTGCCGGTGCCCTTCGGCAGTGCGGTGGGGCGCTTCTTGTCCCGGGGTGCCTTCGGCGCGGTCGGTGAGGCGCCGGCCCGCGGTTTGCCGCTCGCGACGGGCCCGCTCGCGGACGCCTGGAAGGCGAGGAACCCGACCGTCGCGAGCGCCGCGGCGGTGAGCCCGGCAACGAAGGTCGAGCTGCTGCTTGCCACCGGCGACCACCTCTTTGTCGTACTTCTTCCTGCTTCGCGGTGACGTTAGCAGCCGGCGCGGGCTTGATCGGGGTGGTCGCGGGCGGGGTGGGGACCGTGTCGGGGCGGCCGGGTCTAGAGGGCTGTCCGCGGTGGCCGAGGGCATGGCGCGCCCGGGCACGGCCATGGCGGTGCCGGGTCCGCGCTTCGGGCGGGTGACGGGGCGTCCGACACCGGGCCCCCGGGAGCCGTAGGCTGTTTGCGTGCTCTTGCTCGCTCTGGATACCGCCACTCCCGCCGTCACCGTCGCCCTGCACGACGGTACGGACGTCATCGCCTCGTCGAGCCAGGTGGACGCGCGCCGGCACGGTGAGCTGCTGCTGCCGGCCGTCGACCGGCTCCTCGCCGGGGCGGGGCGCGCGCTCGACGCCGTCACCGGGATCGTCGTCGGCATCGGCCCCGGCCCGTACACCGGGCTGCGCGTCGGTCTGATGACCGCCGACACCTTCGGTCTCGCGCTCGGCGTCCCCGTGCACGGCCTGTGCACCCTCGACGGACTCGCCTACGCCGCCGACCTCGAAGGCCCCTTCGTCGTGGCGACCGACGCCCGGCGCAAGGAGGTCTACTGGGCGCGCTACGCCGACTCCCGCACCCGGATGACGGACCCCGCCGTCGACCGTCCGGCCGACATCGCCGAGCGGGTGGCCGGACTGCCCGCCGTCGGCGCGGGCGCGCTGCTCTACCCGGACACCTTCCCGAACGCGCACGAGCCGGAGCACGTGTCCGCCGCGGCCCTCGCCTCACTGGCCGCCGAGAAGCTGGCCGCCGGCGAGGAGCTCCCGGCCCCCCGTCCGCTGTACCTGCGCCGGCCGGACGCCCAGGTCCCCAAGAACTACAAGGTGGTCACCCCCAAGTGACCGAGCCCGTCATCCCCGTGCTGCGCGAGATGCGCTGGTGGGACATCGACCAGGTCCTCGAGCTCGAGAAGGACCTCTTTCCCGAGGACGCCTGGTCGCGCGGCATGTTCTGGTCCGAGCTGGCGCACTCCCGCGGCCCCGAGGCGACCCGCCACTACGTCGTGGCCGAGGCCGGCGAGCGGATCGTCGGCTACGCGGGCCTGGCGACCTCCGGCACCGCGTCCGACGGCGGCTCCGCCGCGGGGGCCGATGTGCAGACCATCGCGGTGGCCCGCGACCACCAGGGCACCGGCCTCGGCTCCCGCCTGCTCACCGACCTCCTGCGCGCGGCGACCGCCTTCGAGTGCGCGGAGGTCATGCTGGAGTGCCGGGTCGACAACACCCGCGCCCAGAGGCTCTACGAGCGCTTCGGCTTCGAGGCCATCGGTTTCCGGCGGGGCTACTACCAGCCGGGGAACGTGGACGCCCTGGTGATGCGCCTCACCACGGCATCCGACAGCGGCTCCGCCGCGTCATCGACATCAGTGCAAGGAACCCAAGGAACCGAGATCAATGGCTGACGAACCGCTCGTCCTCGGCATCGAGACCTCCTGCGACGAGACCGGCGTCGGCGTCGTCCGCGGTACCACCCTGCTGGCGGACGCCGTCGCCTCCAGCGTCGACGAGCACGCCCGCTTCGGCGGCGTCGTGCCGGAGGTGGCGAGCAGGGCCCACCTGGAGGCGATGGTCCCGACCATCGACCGGGCGCTGAAGGAGGCGGGTGTCTCCGCGAAGGACCTGGACGGCATCGCGGTGACGGCGGGCCCGGGGCTGGCCGGCGCGCTGCTGGTCGGCGTCTCGGCGGCGAAGGCGTACGCCTACGCCCTCGGCAAGCCCCTCTACGGAGTGAACCACCTCGCCTCGCACATCTGCGTGGACCAGCTGGAGCACGGCCCGTTGCCGGAGCCGACGATGGCCCTGCTGGTCAGCGGCGGCCACTCGTCCCTGCTGCTCTCCTCGGACATCACCTCGGACGTCCGTCCCATGGGCGCCACGATCGACGACGCGGCGGGCGAGGCCTTCGACAAGGTCGCCCGCGTGCTGAACCTCGGCTTCCCCGGCGGCCCGGTGATCGACCGTTACGCCCGCGAGGGCGACCCGGCGGCGATCGCGTTCCCGCGCGGTCTGACCGGCTCGCGCGACCCGGCGTACGACTTCTCCTTCTCCGGTCTGAAGACGGCGGTCGCCCGCTGGATCGAGGCCAAGCGGGCGGCCGGGGAGGAGGTGCCGGTGCGTGATGTGGCGGCCTCCTTCCAGGAGGCGGTTGTGGACGTCCTCACCCGCAAGGCCGTGCGGGCCTGCCGGGACGAGGGCGTCGACCACCTGATGATCGGCGGCGGCGTCGCCGCCAACTCCCGTCTGCGCGCCCTCGCCCAGGAACGCTGCGAGAAGGCCGGCATCCGCCTCCGTGTCCCCCGCCCCAAGCTCTGCACCGACAACGGCGCGATGGTCGCCGCTCTGGGCGCGGAGATGGTCGCGCGGGGGCGTTCCGCGTCGAGCTGGGACCTCTCCGCCGACTCCTCCCTCCCGGTGACGGACCCGCACGTCCCCGGCGAGGCACACGACCACGACCATGTGCACGAGGTCAGCAAGGACAACCTCTACTCGTGAAGGCCCTGAGGATCACGCCATGACGGTCGCGCTGATGTGGGAGGCCCGGGCGGCGGACGGGCGGGGAGCGGAACTCCTCGCCTGGGCGCGGACGCAGCGGCTCGACCCCGAGCCGCTGCGCCGGGAGACGTTCCGGGCGCCGGGTGACCGGGTGCTCGTGATCACCTGGTGGGACGCGGAGTACGACGCCGTGGTGCCCGAACTTCCCGATCCTCACGGAGAGTTGGTGAGCCGGGCGGTGCATCGGTGGCGGTTCGAGGCCGTGGCGGGGGAGGGGTAGGACCGCGGCGGGGCGGCTGCGGCACACTCCACGGCGGACCCCGCCGGATCGCAGGCCGCCGCCCGCCCCGTACCTCAGGCGGGCGACACCTCCACCTCGCACCTCAACCGCCGCCCGGCCCCGGCCTCCCGCACGGACCCCGTGAGCTTCAGCCGCCTGGTGTGCCGTACGTCCGCACTGGACGCCCCCACCCGCAGCTCCAGCACCCCCGGCTCGACCACCCGCCTCCCCTCCCGGTCGGTGAACGCCGACAGGTCGGTGTGGAAGTGGAAGGTCACGCGGGTCGACTCGCCGGGTTCCAGCTCGACGCGCTGGTAGCCGACCAGGCGCATGTCCGGGCGGGTCACCGAGGCGACCGGGTCGTGGAGGTAGAGCTGGACGACCTCCGCCCCCGCCCGGTCGCCGGTGTTGCGGACCGTCAGCGAGACGTCGTACGTGCCGTCCGTGCCGATCTCCGTCTCCTCGGCCCCGCCGGAGAGGTCCTCCCAGGCGAACGTCGTGTACGAGCGCCCGTGGCCGAAGGGGTACAGCGGGGTCGGGTCCAGGTTGCTGACCTCTCCGGCCAGGCCCAGGGGCGGCTGGAGGTAGGTCCAGGGCTGGCCGCCGGGCACGCGGGGCACGCTCACCGGCAGACGGCCCGAGGGGGTGACGCGGCCCGACAGCACACCCGCGACTGCCGGGCCGCCCTCCTCCCCCGGGAAGAAGGCCTGGACGACCGCGCCCAGCCGGCCGTGCCAGCGGCCGAGGGCGTAGGGGCGGCCGGTGAGGAGGACCAGGACCACCGGGACGCCCGTCGCCACCAGCGCGTCCAGCAACTCGCCCTGCACGCCGGGCAGGTCGAGGTCCGTGACGTCGCAGCCCTCGCCCGAGGTGCCCCGGCCGAACAGGCCCGCCCGGTCGCCCAGGACCGCCACGCAGACGTCCGCCTCCGCGGCCCTCGTCACGGCCTCCTCGAAGCCGCTCGGGTCCGGGTCCAGGACCCCGCAGCCCTCGGCGAACGTCACCTTCGCGTCGGGGAGTTCCGTCCGCAGGGACTCCAGCACCGTCGGGATCTCGATACCGAGCTCCACCTCGGGGTGGTGGGTGAGGACGTGGGAGGGGAAGGAGTAGCAGCCGAGCATCGCCAGGGCGTCCGCCGCCCGCGGGCCCACCACCGCGATACGGGCGTCGGGGGACAGGGGGAGCAGGCCGTCCGGGTTGTCCAGCAGGACCACCGACTCCTCCGCCAGCCGGCGGGCCAGAGCACGGTTCGCCGCCGAGTCGAGGTCGATCCGCTCCGGGGTCTTCGGCCGCCAGTCCTGGTCGAGGAGGCCCAGCTCGCACTTCTGCACCAGCACCCGGCGGGCCGCCCGGTCGATCAGCTCCTCCGGTACCTGGCCCGCGCGGACGGCCGCCACCAGCGCATCGCCGTAGTACTTCACCGTCGGCAGCTCGACGTCGATGCCCGCCTCCAGCGCCAGGTGCGCCGTCTCCGCCGGTGTGCCCGCCACCCGGTGCAGCGTCTGCAGGAAGCCGATGCCGAAGTAGTCGGCGACCACGGTGCCCGTGAAACCCCACTCCTCCCGCAGGAGGTCGGTCAGCAACTCCGGGTCCGCCGAGGCGGGGACGCCGTCCCGTTCCGTGTACGCCGCCATGACCGAGCGCGCCCCGCCCTCGCGCAGCGCCATCTCGAACGGCGGGAGGGTGACGTCGGCGAACTCGCGGGTGCCCGCCCGCACGGGGGCCAGATTGCGGGCGCCGGCCGAGGAGGCGTACCCGGCGAAGTGCTTGAGGGTGGCGACGACCCCGGCCGACTCCAGGCCGCGGACGTAGGCCGTGCCGATCGTGCCGACCAGGTACGGGTCCTCGCCGATCGTCTCCTCGACCCGTCCCCAGCGCGGGTCGCGGACGACATCCAGGACGGGGGCGAGGCCCTGGTGGACGCCGACCGCGCGCAGGTCGCGGCCGATGTGCCGGGCCATCTCCTCCACCAGCGGCGGGTCGAAGGCGGCGCCCCAGGCCAGCGGGACGGGGTAGGCGGTGGCCCGCCAGGCGGTGAAGCCGGCCAGGCACTCCTCGTGGGCGATCGCGGGGATGCCGAAACGGCCCGCCTCGGCGATCCGGCGCTGGGCGCGGGCCAGGGCGCGGGCGCCGAGCGCCGGATCCACGGGGGCGGTGCCGAAGGAGCGGGTCAGCTGGCCGAGTCCCCGGGTGATCAGCTCGTCCCAACGGTCGGCGTAGTCGGATGTCATGTCGTGCTGGTGCGGGGCGACTCCGTCGCCGTCCGTCTCGGCGCCCACCCACACGCCGTACAGCTGGGCCGTCTTCTCCTCGAGGGTCATCCGGGAGAGCAGGTCGTCGACGCGGACGGCGGCGGGCAGGGCGGGGTCACGCCAGGGGGCGGTGGTCATGAAACTCCTGTCAGAGGGTCGGTGAGCCACCAGTCGGGAATCCAACCGTACGAATGTTTCGAGCTGTACTCCGAATGTTCCGGGAACCTATGGCCCGGCGAAGGGTTCGTCAAGAGGTCGTGCGGGGATACGATCGCCGCCATGACACCCTCGGAGCCCGCTGAAACGCGGACGGAAGACCGGCCGACACGGCGATCGACAGCGCAGACGGCCACGCTCGCCGAGATCGCCCGCGAGGCCGGCGTCTCGGCGCCGACTGTTTCGAAGGTCCTCAACGGCCGCGCCGACGTCGCCCCGGCGACGCGCACCCGCGTCGAGGAGCTGCTGCGGGCCCACGGCTACCGGCGCCGACGTGCCGAGGCGACCCGTTCGCCCCTGATCGACCTGGTCTTCCACGAGCTGGAGAGCGCGTGGGCGATGGAGGTCATCAGGGGTGTGGAGAACGTGGCGCGGGACTTGGGGCTGAGCGTGGTGCTGAGCGAGAGCGCCGGGCGGCTCACGCCGGGGCGGACCTGGGCCGACCAGGTCGCCGCCCGTCGCCCGCACGGTGTCGTCCTCGTGCTGTCCGGGCTCGACGAGTCCCAGCGGGCGCTGCTGACCAGCCGTTCCATCCCGTTCGTGGTGATGGACCCGGCGGGGGACCCGGGGGCGGACGTGCCCTCGATCGGGGCCACCAACTGGCAGGGCGGGCTCGCCGCCACCCGGCACCTGGTGGAGCTGGGGCACCGGCGGATCGGCGCGATCAGCGGGCCCCCGCAGATGATGTGCAGCCGGGCCCGGATCGACGGCTACCGGGCGGCCCTGGAGACGGCCGGGCTGCCGGTCGACCCCGGGTTGATCATGACCGGCGACTTCCACCACGAGACCGGCTACCGGCTCGGCCGCGAGCTGCTCGCCCGCCCGGACCGGCCCACCGCCGTGTTCGCCGGCAACGACCTCCAGGCGCTCGGCTTCTACGAGGCCGCCCGTGAACTGGGGCTGCGCATCCCGCAGGACGTCAGCGTGGTCGGCTTCGACGACCTGCCCGTGGCCCGCTGGATGGGCCCGCCGCTGACGACCGTACGGCAGCCGCTGACCGAGATGGCCGAGGCGGCGGCCCGGCTGGTGCTGGAGCTGGGGCGGTCGGAGGAGGCGCCGACGGCTACCCGCGTGGAGCTGGCGACCAGCCTGGTGGTCCGCACGAGTACGGCGGCGCCGCCGGCCGAGGGTTCCTAGGGCTGTCGTTCCGGGCCCCGCGTCTGCGGGGTGATCCCAAGCGCCCGGGCCCTGGAGGTCCCTGTGGCCGAAAGCTGACGTATTGACGGGTCTGGGGCACGCCTCCACACTCCTCCGAAGTCAATCGGACGCACGACCGAAACTTTCGGAGGCACCCCCCATGAGACCCTCCAGAACGTCTCTCGGGCGCCGCATCGCGGCCCTGTGCGCCGGCGCCGTCACCGCCGGCGCCCTCCTCACCGCCGGCACCCCCGCCGCCCACGCCGCCGACACACCCCTGCGCGACCTCGCCGCCGCCAAGGGCAAGGTCATGGGCACGGCGGTCACCGGCTCCAAGCTCACCGGGACCTACGGCGACATCGCGGGGCGGGAGTTCAGCTGGCTCACCCCCGGCAACGCCATGAAGTGGGGCTCGGTCGAGCCGACCCAGGGCACCTTCAACTGGGCCGAGGCCGACCAGATCGTGAACTTCGCCGAGGCCCACGGCCAGGAGGTGCGCGGCCACACCCTGGTCTGGCACAGCCAGAACCCGAGTTGGCTGACGGGCGGCAGCTGGACGTCCGCCCAGCTCACCACCCTGCTCCAGAACCACATCGACACCGAGGTCGGCCGCTACAAGGGCCGTGTCGCCGCCTGGGACGTCGTCAACGAGCCCTTCAACGAGGACGGCACCTACCGCTCCACCCTCTGGTACAACGGCCTCGGCGCCGACTACATCGCGAACGCCCTCACCTGGGCGCGCGCCGCCGACCCGGCCGCCAAGCTCTACATCAACGACTACAACGTCGAGGGCGTCAACGCGAAGTCCACCGCCCTGTACAACCTGGTCAAGTCCCTGAAGGAGCGCGGCGTCCCGATCGACGGCGTGGGGCTGCAGGCGCACCTGATCCTCGGTCAGGTGCCGTCCACCCTCCAGCAGAACATCCAGCGCTTCGCCGACCTCGGCGTCGACGTGGCGATCACCGAGCTGGACATCCGGATGCAGCTCCCGTCGGACACGGCGAAGCTCACCCAGCAGGCCGCCGACTACAAGGCGGTCATGAACGCCTGCCTGGCGGTGACCCGGTGCACCGGCGTCACGGTGTGGGGCTTCACCGACTCCGACTCCTGGATCCCCAGCACCTTCCCGGGGCAGGGCGCGGCGACGCCGTACGACGATAACTACGCGCCGAAACCGGCGTACCACGCGATCGTCGAATCGCTCGGCGGCACCACGACCCCGCCGCCCACGGGTGCGTGCACGGCGGTGTACAGCGTCACCAGCCAGTGGAACACCGGCTTCACCGGGCAGGTGCGGATCGGCTGCTCGGGGGCGGCGCTGTCCTCGTGGAGGGTGAGCTGGACTTTCGGTGCGGGGCAGCAGATCACGCAGGCCTGGAACGCGAACTGCACCCAGTCGGGGGCGGCGGTCACCTGTTCCAACGCCTCGTACAACGGCACGGTTCCCGACGGCGGTTCGGTCAGCTTCGGGTTCAACGGGTCGTGGAGCGGGAGCAATCCGGTTCCGGTGGTGACACTGGGCTGAGCAGGGCCCGGGAAGTATGAGAATTTCCGAAGAAGTTCGTCTCGGCGTTCCGTTCCTGACAGCCCCCTAATAATTCGGACTTACGTTCTTCATGTGACGGGACACGACGCGAACGGGCACGGGGGAAGGCAGCACGGGGACAGACAGCGGGGCCGGCGGTCGAAAGCGCTCAGGGCCGTCGGCCTCACCCTGGCGGGCACGCTGGTGCTGGGCGCCGCCGCGGCCGGCTGGACCTACTGGCATCTGAACGACAACATCGCGAGCGTCGACATCGACAACGCGCTCGGCGACAACCGTCCCGCGCGCGCGGTGACCACCCCGTCCCCGTCCGGCACGGCCTCCGCCACCCCGCTGCCCACCGAGGCCGTCAACATCCTCGTCCTCGGCTCGGACTCGCGCAGCGGCGCGGAGAACCAGGAACTCGGCGGCGGCGACAGCACCGGCGCCCGCTCCGACACCGCGATGGTCGTGCACATCGACGCCGGCCGCACCGGCGCCACCGTCGTCAGCATCCCGCGCGACACCCTCGTCACCCGCCCGTCCTGCCCGCTGCCCTCCGGCGGTTCGACGGCGGTGGCGTACGGCGTCATGTTCAACACCGCCTACTCGGTGGGCGGACCGGCCTGTGCGGTGAAGACCGTCGAGTCGATGACCGACGTCCGTATGGACCATTACGTCGAGGTCGACTTCTCGGGCTTCGCCAAGCTCGTCGACGCCCTCGGCGGAGTCACCGTCACCACGACCGAGGACATCGACGACGAGGACAGCCATCTGCGCCTCGCCGCCGGCACCCACCACCTCGACGGCACCCGGGCCCTCGCCCTGGCCCGCACCCGGCACGGCATAGGCGACGGCAGCGACCTCGGCCGCATAGGCCTCCAGCAGACCCTGGTGAAGGCCCTCCTGGAACAGATCTCCTCCACCGACCTGCTGACCAGCCCCACCCGGCTCTACCGGGTCGCCGACGCCGTCACCGGCAGCCTCACCACCGACACCGGCCTGGACTCCCTCGCCGAGCTGACGGAACTCGGCCAGAGCCTGAAGGGTCTGTCGGCCGCGCACGTCACGACCGTGACGATGCCGGTGGTGACGGCGCCCTCGGACCCCAACCGGGTGGTGGCCGACGAGCCCGAGGCGAGCGAGCTGTGGGAGTCGCTCAGGCGGGCGTGACCCCACGGGCGAGCAGCCCGTCCACCACCGCCGCCACCTGCTCGGCCACGTCGTAGTCGGCCGTCACGTCCTCCCACTGCGCCGACAGGGCGGCCAGCCGCGGGAGTTCGCCGACGTCCTCCGCGGTGACGAGGGACGGGAAGAACGGCTTGCGAGCAGGGTCGGCGGCACGACGGGCCTCGGCGCGCCGGAAGACCAGGGCGCCGTGGACGACGTACCAGATCGTGCGGTACGCGTGGATCGCCTGCCGTGGCGTCAGGCCGCAGCGGACGGCCGAGTCGATGATCTCCTCCGGCATCCACAGTGCGCCCTTGTCGGTGAGATCGCCCCTGCTCAGCACGTCGACGACCCAGATCATCCCGCTGAGCACGGAGTGCATGTGCACGGCGGTGGCGACGATGCGGTCGCGCGGGTCCGCGGGCAGCTCGGGGCGCGGCACGGTCGACGCCATGCCCGCCAGCGTGAGCATCAGCAGCTCGTCCTTGTCGCGCACATGGTGGTAGAGCGCCATCGGGGTCGCGCCGACCTCCTTGGCCACCCGGCGCATCGAGACCGCCTCGACGCCCTCCTCCTGGAGGATGCGCCGCGCCACGTCGACGATCTGCTGCTTCTCGATGCGCGGCGGCCGTCCCACCGCCCGCTTCTGCCCGTCACCTGTCACCCGGGCATTCTCCCGCCCCCGACTCCACCCGGTCGGGTCCGGGCCCTCCTGCGCCCTGGCCCCAGACCGGTTTCCGTACGCGTATAGCTAATTTCTGTACGCGTATATTAACCTGCTCGCATGGCGAATCCTCCTGCGAACTCCCAGGCGTATCCCTCCCGTTGGTTACTCCTGGTGCTGCTCACCGTGCAGTTCCTCGTCTCTCTCGACGTGTCCGTCGTCAACGTCGCCCTGCCCGACATCGGTCACGGCCTCGGCTTCGGTGCCGAGTCGCTGGCCTGGGTCGTCAACGCCTACGCCCTGACCTTCGGTGGGCTGCTCATGCTCGGTGGGCGGCTCGCCGACGTCGTCGGACGGCGCCGGATCCTGGTGGCCGGCTTCGCCGTGTTCGGCGCCGCGAGCCTGGCCGGCGGGCTGGCGCAGACGCCGGGGCAGCTGATCGCCGCGCGGGCCGTGCAGGGCGCCGGGGCCGCCGCGCTCGCCCCGGTCGCACTCGCCCTCATCACCGTCACCTACGCGGCCGGACCCGCCCGTTCACGCGCCCTCGGGCTGTGGGGCGCCGCGGGCGCGGCGGGCGGGGCGGTCGGCGTCCTCGCGGGCGGACTGCTCACCGACTGGGCCGGCTGGCGCTCGGTGATGCTGGTCAACGTGCCGGTGGTGGCCGCGGCACTGGCCCTCGCCCGCCCGGCGGTCCCGGCCGACACCGCACGCCCCTGCGCCCCGCGCCTCGACATCGGCGGCGCCCTCCTCGTCACCTCCGGCACCTCGTTCCTCGTCCTGGGCCTGGTGCGGACGGAGACATACGGCTGGACGGCGTGGCAGTCGGCGGGGACCCTGGCCGTCGCGGCAGTCCTGCTGGCCGCGTTCGCCGTGACCGAGACCCGCGTACGCCAACCCCTGCTGCGGCTCGGACTGCTGACCCGGGGCCCGGTGCTCGCGGCGAACGTCTTCGCGCTGCTGATGTCGGCCGGCCAGTTCGCCGCGTTCTACTTCACCTCCCTCTACCTCCAGCAGGTCCTCGACTACGGCCCGACGGCCGCCGGCTCCGCCTTCCTGCCGTTCTGCGTCGGCGTCGTCGCCGGGACCGTGATCGCGACCCGTGCGATGGCCCGGTTCGGCGCCGGGACGCTGCTTCTGGCCGGCGGTCTGCTCGGAGCCGCCGGCATCGCCCTGTTCGCGGCGACGGTGGCCGTGGACGGCGGCTTCCTGCTCTCCGTCCTGCTGCCGTCGGCGGTCGCGAGCGTCGGCATCGGCATGTGTTTCGTACCGCTGGGCACCGCGGCCACGGACGGCGTCGCCCCCGAGGAGACGGGCATGGCGTCCGGCCTGCTCAACAGCTCGCGCCAGGTCGGCGGCGCGGTCGGCCTCGGCGTACTGGTCACGGTCGCGGGGGCGTACGACGGCACGGGCGGCCGGCGGGGGCTCGTCGACGGGTACGCGGTGGCGTACTGGGTGTCGGCGGCGCTGCTCGCGGCGGGGGCGCTCGCGGCGTGGGCGCTGTACGGAAAGAAACGCCCGCGACCTGCTCGAACGCCGTCGGAGACACCCGCCGGAAAAAAACCCTCGAAAAATTCCGGCGAGGGTGTCGATCGGAGCGTCTCCCGTTCGACGTAGAGGTGAGAGGCCGGGAAGAGCCCGGCCCCCGCACACCAGGAGTCACCATGCCCCGCTACCTCTCCCTCATCCGGATCGACGAGTCGACCGCCCCCTCCGAGGGACCCAGCCCCGAGCTGATGCAGCGCATGGGCGAACTCATCGAGGAGATCACCAAGGCCGGCGTCATGCTCGACACCGCCGGGCTGCTCCCGTCGGCACAGGGCACCCGGCTGCACCTGAAGGGCGGCGACATCTCCGTCACCGACGGGCCCTTCACCGAGACCAAGGAGGTCATCGGCGGCTACGCGATCATGCAGTGCAAGGACAAGGCCGAGGCGATGGAGTGGTCCAAGCGTTTCCTGAAGGTCCACGGCGACGAGTGGACCATGACTCTCGAGGTGCGGGAGATCGAGGAGGGCTGAGGGTTCCTCCCGGCCTTCCTTTCGTGGAGGCCGCCCGGGGTGTTCGATGGTGGGCTGTGGAACAACAGCCCGCCACCGGCCCCCGCGCCGCCACAGATCCCCGCGCCGCCGCCGGCCCCCGCGCCGCCACCGACCCCCGCGCCGCCATCGAAACCGTCTTCCGCCTCGAGTACGCCCGCGTCATCGCCGCCGTCACCCGGGTCGTCCGGGACGTCGGTCTCGCCGAGGAGTTGGCGCAGGACGCGCTGGTGGCCGCGCTGGAGCGGTGGCCGGGGGACGGCGTGCCGGACAACCCCGGTGCCTGGCTCACCGCGACCGCCCAGCACCGCGCGGTCGACCTGGTCCGGCGCAGGGAGACGTACGCCCGCAAACTGCAGGAGGTCGGCCGCGACCTGGAGACGACGGCGGCCCCGCCGGAGCCCGCCGCCTCCTACGACCCCGACGACATCGACGACGACCTGCTCCGCCTGGTCTTCACCGCCTGCCACCCGGTCCTGTCCGCCGACGCCCGCATCGCCCTCACCCTGCGCCTGCTCGGCGGCCTGACCACGCCCGAGATCGCCCGCGCCTTCCTCGTCCCGGAAGCGACGGTCGCGCAGCGCATCGTCCGCGCGAAGCGCACGCTCGCTACGAAGAACGTCCCCTTCGAGGTGCCTTACGGCCCCGACCGCGAGGCCCGTCTCGGCTCGGTGCTCGACGTCATCTACCTGATCTTCAACGAGGGATACGCGGCCACCGCCGGCGAAGACTGGCTGCGCCCGGCGCTCTGCGAGGACGCCCTCCGCCTTGCCCGGCAGCTCGCGGCCCTGATGCCGAAGGAGCCGGAGGTCCACGGCCTGGTCTCGCTGCTGGAGTTCCAGGCGTCCCGCACGGCGGCCCGTACCGCTCCCGACGGCACTCCTGTCCTGCTCAAGGACCAGAACCGCCGCCGCTGGAACCGCATGCTCATCGCCCGTGGCACCGACGCCCTCGCCCGCGCCGAGGCCACCTCCCCCCCTCTCGGTTCCGCTCGGGCGGGGGGACCCCCATCCCACGTCCCGGGCCCGTACGTCCTCCAGGCCGCCATCGCCGCCTGCCACGCGCACGCGTACTCCTACGAGGAGACGGACTGGCCGGCCATCGCCACCCTCTACAGCCTCCTCGGGGCCCGGTCCCCGTCCCCGGTGGTCGAACTCAACCGCGCGGTGGCCGTGTCGATGACGCGGGGCCCCGGCCCGGCCCTGGAGATCGTCGACGCCCTCGCCCGCGAACCCGCCCTCCGCGACTACCACCTCCTGCCCAGCGTCCGTGGCGACCTGCTCCTGCGCCTGGGCCGTACGGCGGAGGCGCGGGCGGAGTTCGCCCGGGCGGCGGAACTGACCGGCAACGAACGGGAACGGGAGCTGCTGCTGCACCGGGCCGACCAGGCGGGGTGAGGGGCCGGTCGGGGTGACCGATCAGGCCGCCGACATCCGGCGAGGCGACTCCGGGCGAGGCGACCCCAGGCAAGGCGACCGCGGGCAAAGGGATCCGCGGCCCGGTGACCTCAAGCCGGCTGACCCCCGGCCGGGTGACCTCAGGGGGTGACCTCAGGCTGGGTGACCGATGAGCATCGTCGGCGCCCCCGCCACCCGCGTCAGGAACACCGTCGCCGAATGGGGCCCCTGCGGCTTCACCTTCTTCCGCAGTTCCTCCGGCTCCACCGCCGACCCCCGCTTCTTCACGGTCAGGATCCCCACCTCCCGCTCCCGCAGCAGCGCCCTCAGCTTCTTGACGTTGAAGGGGAGCTGGTCGGTGATCTCGTAGGCGGTGGCGTACGGGGTCGTGTGCAGCTCGTCGGCGGTGACGTAGGCGATGGTGGGGTCGATCAGCCCGCCGTCCAGGTCCTCGGCCACCTGGGCGACCAGGTGGGCGCGGATGACGGCGCCGTCGGGCTCGTACAGGTACCGCCCGACGGGGCGGACCTCGGGGTCGGGCAGCATCGTGTCGGGCGAGGCCCGGATGCCGGCTTCCGTGGGCAGCAGCATCGCCCGACGCGCCCCGGGCGTCCGGCCCGAGCCGAACCACAGCACGGCCTCCTTCACGTCCCCTCCGTCCGAGATCCATTCGGCCTCGGCCTCGGCGGGGATCACCTCGTGCGGGATGCCGGGCGCGATCTTCAGGGCGGCGAGCGGAGCCCGGAGCGCGGCGGACACGGCCCAGGACAGGGGAGGGGAGTAGGCCTCGGGGTCGAAGATCCGGCCGCGTGCCCCGGAACGCCGGGCCGGGTCGACGAACACGGCGTCGTACGAGGACGTGTCGACCTCCGTCACATCCGCCTCGCGCACCTCGATCAGCTCGGCGAGGCCGAGCGCGGCGGCGTTGGCTCGCGCCGCCTCGCAGGTCAGCGGATCCCGGTCGACGGCGAGCACCCGGATCCCGGCGCGCGCGAACGCGATCGCGTCGCCGCCGATCCCACAGCACAGGTCCGCGACGGACCGGATCCCCAGTGCCGCGAAGCACTCGGCCCGATACGTCGCGACACTCGCCCGCGTCGACTGCTCGACCCCGTTCGGCGTGAAGAACATCCGCTCCGCGTCCGCCCCGAACTTCGCCGACGCCCGCTGCCGCAGCCGGGCCTGCCCGAGGGCCGCCGAGACGAGTTCGGCGGGGTGCTCGCGGCGCAGCCGGGTGGCGACGGCGAGTTCGTCGGCGAGGGCGGTGCCGCGCACGGCGTCGAGGAGGGCGCGGCCCTCGGGGGTGAGGAGGGGAGCGAGGTCGTTCACCGGCTCATTGTGGGCCAGTCGGTGGATGGTGCGCCTCCGGCAGCGGTGTCGGACGGGTTCGGGGGGCGGTGACTGCGATGATCCGGCGCCATGGGATCAGTAGTACAAAATGATAAAAAGGGGATGCGGCGGATGGGATTCCGTGGCGGCCTGGCCGTCCTCGCCGCGACCGCCATCGTCTCGGGCTGCGCGGAGGGCAGCGACTTCGCGATCCGTCCCGCCTCCGGTCAGCAGCCCGGCCAGGCCCCGCCGGCCGGCGCCCTGCACTCGTACGCCGAAAGGCTGCGCGCCCACCACTCGGCCAGGGTCGCGGCGGCGAAGCGCTGGGGCCTGAGGAAGGTCCCGCTGACACCCCCGGCACCCCCCAGGCCGAAGCCGGCGATCACCACCCGCGAAGGCTTCGAGGTGACCGGCCACGAGGAGCTGGACCTCCCCCCTGTCTTCACCACGATCCCCACCCGTCACAAGGTCGTCTTCCTGACCATCGACGACGGCGCCGAGAAGGACCCCGAGTTCCTGCGGATGATGGGCGAACTGAAGATCCCGTACACCGCCTTCCTCAGCGACTACCTCGTCAAGGACGACTACGGCTACTTCGAGAAGATGCAGGACACCGGAGTGGCCCTGAACAACCACACCCTCCACCACCCGTACCTGCCGGGTCTGTCCTACATGCGCCAGAAGCGCGAGATCTGCGGCATGCAGGACGTGATCGAGGAGCGCTTCGGTCAACGGCCCACCCTCTTCCGGCCGCCGTTCGGGAACTACGACCGCGACACCCTGCGTGCCGCGAAGGCCTGTGGCGTGAGGTACGCGCCACTCTGGAACGAGGAGGTCTTCGCCGACCACTGGGAGTACCGCGAGGGGGACCGCGACCTCCACCCCGGCGACATCGTCCTGAGCCACTTCCGCGGCCGGGCCGAAGGGGCGGGCACGATGCCCGACATGGTCCGCCGGTTCCTGAACAAGGTCACGGAGAAGGGATACGCGGTGGCCCGCCTGGAGGACTACCTGTGAGAGAACGCGGGCGCGCAGCCGCCCTGCTGACCCTGATGGCACTGACGCTGACGACCCTGACCGGCTGCGCCCAGTCCGTCGACCCGATCGAACGACTGGGCAGGAAGGCGGCGGAACGCGTACGACCGGACCACGGCCCGGCACCGGAACAGCCGCTCTCGGCTCCGCTCGAGCGGGGGGACCCCTATCGCCGCTGGGGCCTGACGGCCCCCCTCTCCCCGCCCCCCACCCCCGCGTCCGGACCGAGCACCGCGAGCCACACGTCCCTCCCCCCGGTCGTCGACCACATCCCGACCCGCGACAAGGTCGTCTTCCTCACCTACGACGACGGCGCCGAACGCGACCCCCGCTTCACCGAGCTGGTCCGCGACCTCCGTCTCCCGGTGACCATGTTCCTCACGGACAGCGTGGTGGGCCCCGCCTACGCCCACTTCGCCCGCCTGCGGTCCGTCGGCGCCGGCATCCAGAACCACACCCTCGACCACCCCGCCCTGCGCGGCCTGCCCTACGCCGGCCAGCGCGCCGAGATCTGCGGCCAGCAGGACAAACTCAAGTCCCGCTTCGGCCTGCGCCCCCGCCTCTTCCGCCCGCCCTACGGCACCTACGACACCACCACCCTGCGTGCCGCCGCCGACTGCGGCATCACCGCGATCGTCCTCTGGCGCGCCTCGATGGGCCCCACGGACCTCACCTTCACCCACGGCTCCCGCCACCTCCGTCCCGGCGACATCATCGCCGTCGACCCCGACGAGGCGACGGGCCCGAGCCTCAGGGAACGGACGACCAGGCTGCTGCGGCGGGCGCAGGAACAGGGCCTGACGGTGGGCCGGTTGGAGGACTACCTGTAGCGCCTCCACCGGCACGGGCAGCGCCGCCAGACAGCACCCGGCGGTGGGACACGGATGACGGGCGGGGGGACGGTACGGCAGCCAACTCGGCTTGTTCGGCGTTCGAGAACGAGGGTTTGTCGCGACCGTGCTGGTGCTGGTGCTGGTGCTGGTGCTGGTGCTGGTGCTGGGGCTGATGGGGCTGACGGGGCTGATTGGGCTGATGGGGCTGATGGGGCTGATGGGGCTGATGGGGCTTTGGGGCGCTGGGGAGTGGGCGGCGGCCCGCCACCCGTCGGTCACGTTGTTCTGTTCCGGCGGGGGTATCCCGTCCACCCGCCCGAAGGGGTGAACTTCGCGGCGCGGGGCCCGCAAGATCAGCCCGTCCGGCGATCGAGGACGAGGCCCGTCCAGGGCCGAAGCGGGGGTCCGGGGGCGGCAGCCCCCAGCGGCGCCCACCCGAAGACACGGCCACAACGACACTCACGCCAGCTGAAAAACCTGCCGACGCGCCGCAGGCATTGGCACTCCGCTTGACCGAGTGCTAACCCCGGTCATAGTCTCAGCTCTGGCACTCCCCGTTGGAGAGTGCCAACAACGCGACGGGCAGGTCCGGCACCCGCGACGACGGATCGACCTGGTCGCCACCTCAGACAGTTAACCCCGTGAGATCTCCGAAGGGGGAGGTCGGATCGTGACGACCGCCAGCTCCAAGGTTGCCATCAAGCCGCTCGAGGACCGCATCGTGGTCCAGCCGCTCGACGCCGAGCAGACCACGGCCTCTGGCCTGGTCATCCCGGACACCGCGAAGGAGAAGCCCCAGGAGGGCGCCGTCCTCGCCGTGGGCCCGGGCCGCTTCGAGAACGGCGAGCGCCTTCCGCTCGACGTCAAGGTCGGCGACGTCGTCCTGTACAGCAAGTACGGCGGCACCGAGGTGAAGTACAACGGCGAGGAGTACCTCGTCCTCTCGGCTCGCGACGTCCTCGCGATCATCGAGAAGTAATTCACCTCGAGCAATTTGTTGCTTGAAGCTGCGCCCCTGGCCCCCGCGACCACATAAGAAGCCGGGCGCCCGGGGCGCAGTGTCTTTTTCACCCACAGATTTCCGAGAGGGCTCCCGCTGTCATGGCGAAGATCCTGAAGTTCGACGAGGACGCCCGTCGCGCCCTCGAGCGCGGCGTCAACAAGCTGGCCGACACGGTCAAGGTGACGATCGGCCCCAAGGGCCGCAACGTCGTCATCGACAAGAAGTTCGGTGCCCCCACCATCACCAACGACGGTGTCACGATCGCCCGCGAGGTCGAGATCGAGGACCCGTACGAGAACCTCGGCGCGCAGCTGGTGAAGGAGGTGGCGACCAAGACCAACGACATCGCTGGTGACGGCACCACCACCGCCACGGTCCTGGCCCAGGCGCTGGTCCGTGAGGGCCTGAAGAACGTCGCCGCCGGCGCCTCCCCGGCCGCCCTGAAGAAGGGCATCGACGCCGCGGTCAAGGCCGTCTCCGACGACCTGCTCGCCTCCGCGCGCCCGATCGACGAGAAGTCCGACATCGCCGCCGTCGCCGCGCTGTCCGCCCAGGACCAGCAGGTCGGCGAGCTCATCGCCGAGGCGATGGACAAGGTCGGCAAGGACGGTGTCATCACCGTCGAGGAGTCCAACACCTTCGGTCTGGAGCTGGACTTCACCGAGGGCATGGCCTTCGACAAGGGCTACCTGTCGCCGTACTTCGTGACGGACCAGGAGCGCATGGAGGCCGTCCTGGAGGACCCGTACATCCTCATCAACCAGGGCAAGATCTCCTCCATCGCCGACCTGCTGCCGCTGCTGGAGAAGGTCATCCAGACCAACTCCTCCAAGCCGCTGCTGATCATCGCCGAGGACGTCGAGGGCGAGGCCCTGTCCACCCTCGTCGTGAACAAGATCCGCGGCACCTTCAACGCGGTGGCCGTCAAGGCCCCGGGCTTCGGTGACCGCCGCAAGGCGATGCTGCAGGACATGGCCGTCCTGACCGGCGCCACCGTCATCTCCGAGGAGGTCGGCCTCAAGCTCGACCAGGTCGGCGTCGACGTGCTCGGCTCCGCCCGCCGCGTCACCGTCACCAAGGACGACACCACCATCGTCGACGGCGCCGGCAACTCCGAGGACGTCCAGGGCCGCGTCGCCCAGATCAAGGCCGAGATCGAGAACACCGACTCCGACTGGGACCGCGAGAAGCTCCAGGAGCGCCTCGCGAAGCTGGCCGGCGGCGTGTGCGTGATCAAGGTCGGCGCCGCCACCGAGGTGGAGCTGAAGGAGAAGAAGCACCGTCTGGAGGACGCCATCTCCGCGACCCGCGCCGCGGTCGAGGAGGGCATCGTCTCCGGTGGTGGCTCCGCGCTGGTCCACGCCGTGAAGGTCCTCGAGGGCAACCTCGACAAGACCGGCGACGAGGCCACCGGTGTCTCCGTGGTCCGCCGCGCCGCCGTCGAGCCGCTGCGCTGGATCGCCGAGAACGCCGGCCTCGAGGGCTACGTCATCGTCTCCAAGGTCGCCGAGCTCGAGAAGGGCAACGGCTACAACGCCGCCACCGGCGAGTACACCGACCTGATCAAGGCCGGCGTCATCGACCCGGTGAAGGTCACCCGCTCCGCCCTGGAGAACGCCGCCTCCATCGCCTCCCTCCTCCTCACGACCGAGACCCTGGTCGTCGAGAAGAAGGAAGAGGAAGAGCCGGCCGCCGCGGGCCACGGCCACGGCCACGCCCACTGACATAAGTCAGAGTTGAGGCCCGGCACCCCGAGGGGTGCCGGGCCTTCGCGTTGCCGTGCCCCTCGTCAGCCCGTGCTGACGCAGGTGGCCGACGACTGACGCGGTGTCCGACCGCCCCTCACGCATGCCGGGCCGGCTGGTTGATCGCCTACACCACGAGTACGGATACCGTGCGAAATATCCAAAATTAGAGTGAGATCAACCTCGCCAGTGCCACAGTGAGGCATGGTGTGGACAACGCTGGCGCCGCTCATCGGCGTCGTACTCGGCGGGCTCATGTCGTTCCTGGCCCAGCACTCGTCAGGACGCGCGTCGGAGCGGGCCGAGGCGCGACGCAGCGTTCGCGAACGCGCCGAGGCGCGCCGTAGCGAACGCCTCACCCACCTCATCGCTTTCCTGACCGCGGTGCAGGAAGCCGAACGGGTCGCCGTGGACCGCTATCACCACCGCTTGACCGACGAACAGTGGCAGGCACGGGCAAAGCAGACCCTGGACAAGATGTGGGTGGCGCAGAAGACGATTCACATGCTGTGCGCGTCCGAGGTCAACGAGGCGGCACGTCGGCTCGCGTTCGCCGTTCAGGACGTGATCAGGAACGGCCCCGATGATCCGGGAGAACCACAGGACGAGAAGATCTGGGCGTACATCCGGCCGAGTCGACGGGAGTTCCTCGACGTCGCGTGCGACCAGCTGACGTGAGCGTGCTCGACTCCGAGCCCCCGTGTGCCGGATGAAGCGACCACGAAAGCCCCGCTCCGCACACACGCGCCGGAGCGGGGCCTTCCTCCTGACCGATCCCCTTCGTCGAGCTTCTTCGCTGATCCTCGCGGGCTACCGACCGAGTACCCCCAACTGCTCCAGCAGCCCCGCCCGGTCGTACTGCCACCACGCCTCGCAGATCTGCCCGCCCCGGAACCGGTGCCAGGTCATGCCGGTCATCGTGGCCTCCTGACCGGTGGCCGAGATGCCGAGGAAGTCGCCCTTGTGCCGGCCCTGCCAGGTCCAGCGGCTGCACACCAGATCGTCCTGGGCGAGCTGGCCGTCCACCCGGATCGAGAAGTCGAAAGCCCGCCGCCAGCCGGTGACCTCGTCACGCGCCGCCCGCAGCCCCGTGTCCTGCGGATTCGCCGGGTCGTGGTCGACGTAGTCGTCGGCGACCCGCTCGAACAGCCGGTCCACGTCGCCCCGCCCGAGCCCCTCGAGGAACTCCCGCGCCACACCGCGGTTGAGCTGCTCGTCCCGCACCACGTCCAGATCGGTGAAGGTGGGCACCTCGTCGCAGAGGGCCACCATCTCGCGGAAGATCCGGTCGGTCTCCGGAAGGTTCGAGTTCCGCATCGCCTCCTCGTACGACGGGAACTCCACGATCTCGATGAGATGCGTCGCGTCCGACCGGTCCTTGCCGACCAGCGCGTGTGTCGCGGTCCGCTTTCCCCTGGTCTGTTCGACCCACGTGTCCAGCAGCCGGTTCATCTCGTCGAACCGGCTCGTCCTGCAGTCGATGAGCTGTACGAATGTCATGACGCCGCCTCCGGCCCCCCTGGGTCCGGTCTGGTCACGCCCATTTTCCCACCGGAGCGCCGACGTCACCCGCCCACTACTGAGGCCCGTACTTGCGCCCCGTCCTCGAGCTGACCCCGCCCAGCAGCGACCGGGGCGTCACCTTCACCAGTCCCATCAGCGCCTTGTACCGCGGGTCGGGAATCGACACCGACTTCCCGCGCGCCAGATCGTGCAGCGCCGCCGCGACCAGCTTGTCGGCGTCCAGCCACATCCAGCCGGGGATGTTGTCCGTCCCCATCCCGGCCCGCTCGTGGAACTCCGTCCGCACGAACCCCGGGCACAGCGCCATCAGCCGCACCCCGCTGCCGTCCAGGTCCTTCGCGGCCCCCTGCGTGAACTGCACGACCCACGCCTTGGACGCCCCGTACGTCCCGCGCGGCAGGAAGGCCGCGACCGACGCCACGTTGACGACCCCGCCGCGCCCCCGCTCCCGCATCGCCGCGGTCGCCGCCGACGTCAGCCGCAGCACCGCCTCGCAGTGCACCTTGAGCATCCTCAGCTCGTCGGCCATCGGTACGTCGAGGTAGCGGCCCTTGTTGCCGAAGCCCGCGTTGTTCACGAGCAGGTCGACGGGGTTCTTGCGGTCGCCGAGCCGTGCGGCCACCGCCTCGATGCCCTCGTCCTCGGCCAGGTCGGCCGTGAGCACCTCCGCCTCGATGCCGTGCCGGTCGTGCAACTCGGTCGCCTGCTCACGCAGACGCTTGGTGTCCCGTGCGACGAGGACGAGATCGTGCCCGTCCGCCGCCAGCCGGCGTGCGAACGCGGCACCGATGCCCGCGGTCGAACCCGTAATCAGAGCCGTTGTCATGGCAGAAGCGTAGTGACCCGGACTGACGGCGTCCGTTCTCTGCACGGCGCCTCCAGACGGTGAAGACGTCGTGTGCACGCCACCCGGGGCGGCGGCTCAGCCCCCGTACTGCTCCACGTACTTCCGGGCCGCCTCCCGCGCCTCCGGGTGCAGTGCGTCGCCCGCCGCCAGCAGCCGTGGCAGCAGCTCGCGGTGCGTGGTCGTGGCCTGGAACTCCATCCGGGCCGTCACCTCGTGCTCCGGCAGGTGGACGATCTCCACCGGATCCCCCGCGCTGATCTCGCCCGGCACGATCACCCGCAGATACGCGCCCGTCGCGGCCTTCTGTGTGAACCGCTTGACCCACCGCTGCTCGCCCACATGGCCCTGGAAGGTCAGGCAGGGTATGCGCCCCGAGGTGACCTCCAGGACGACGGTCGGGCCGATGCGCCAGCGCTCGCCGATCCGCGCGCCGGAGACGTCCAGACCGGTGGTGGTGAGGTTCTCGCCGAAGGCGCCGTTCGCCAGCGTGCGCCCCAGCTCGCGCTCCCAGTCGTCGAGGTCCTCGCGCGCGACGGCGTACACCGCCTGGTCGTTCCCGCCGTGATGGCGCAGGTCGCACACGGCGTCCCCGGCGAGCCCGCTCCCCGCGGTGCCCTTCGGTCCCGGCGCGGCCACCCGTACCGGCCCCTCGACGGGGCGCTTGTCGATGCCGGTCAGTCCCTGCGGCTGGTCGGTGTACGGCACGGCCTTGGGGCGGCCCACGTTGACGGACAGAAGCCTCATGGGCCGCACGGTAGGGGACCGGCGGTCAAAGTGTCGACGCATTATTCGTCGCCGTACCCAAGACTCACTTATGCTCGAAAGGTGATCGAGGCCCGTCATCTCCGTGTGCTGCGCACCGTGGCCGCCACCGGTTCCTTCTCTGCGGCGGGGCGCGAGCTGGGGTGCACACAGCCGGCGGTCAGCCAGCAGATGAAGGCCCTGGAGGCGTCCGTGGGCACGCCCCTGCTCGTCCGCAGCGGCCGCGAGATGCGCCTGACCCAGGCGGGCGAGGCCCTCGTACGGCACGCGGCCGGGATCCTCGCGGGCCTCACCGCCGCCGAGGAGGAGGTCGCCGCCATCGCCGGACTGCGCGCCGGCCGGGTCCGCCTCGTCTCCTTCCCCAGCGGCAGCTCCACGCTCGTCCCCACCGCCCTGGCCGCCCTGCGCGCCGCCCATCCCGGAACCCGGGTCTCCCTGGAGGAGTCCGAGCCGCCCGAGTCGGTCGACAAGCTGCGCGCGGGCGACTGCGACATCGCCCTCGCCTTCCGCTACGAGGATGCGGCGGGCGCCGAGGAGTGGGCCGACCTGGTCGTCCGCCCGCTGCTGATGGACCGTCTCGTCGCCCTCGTACCCGAACGGCACCGCCTCGCGCGCGCGGAGTCCCTCGCCATCGGCGAACTCGCCCGGGAGCCCTGGATCGCCGGGTGTCCGCGCTGTCGCGGCCAGCTGGTGGAGGTGTGCGAGGGCGCGGGCTTCACCCCCCGCATCGATTTCGCGACCGACGACTACCCGGCCGTCGCGGGCCTGGTCGGCGCCGGCCTGGGCGTGGCCGTCCTGCCCCAGCTCGCGATCGAGTCCGTACGGCCCCGAGGGGCGCGCGCGGTCACATTGGAACCGGCGGTGCGGCGGGAGATCGTCGCGCTCACGCTCCCCGACCTGGCCCAGGTGCCGGCGGTGGCGGCCACGCTGGAGCAGCTGGGGCGGGCGGCGGCGCGGTAGGGGGCGCGCGAGCGGGCGGCGAGGGCCGTGGCAGCCGTCGGCGCCGGGGGTACTTGCCGTCCTGGCCGCAGTGGGTGGCCGTGGCCGAGCGGGGCGGCCGGGGCCGTGGCCGAGCGGGCGGCCGGGGTCGTATCAGGAGGGGCCGAAAAAGTAACAAGGGCACGCGCGTGCGTGCCCCAGAGATGTGCAGAAACGTTCCTTCAGGCGTTCGGAGCGGTGTCTCCGCTCGTCGACGCCGACACCAGCCGATGGCGCGCCCGCCCCATGAGCTCCTCGCGCTCGTCCTCGGTCAGCCCACCCCACACGCCGTACGGCTCTCTCACCGCCAGCGCGTGCGCCGCGCACTGCGCGCGCACCGGGCACCTCATGCAGACCTCCTTGGCCGAGTTCTCGCGAGCGCTCCGCGCCGCCCCGCGCTCGCCCTCCGGATGGAAGAAGAGCGAACTGTCCACCCCGCGGCACGCAGCCAGAAGCTGCCAGTCCCACAGGTCCGCGTTCGGTCCGGGAAGGCGGGAGAAATCTGCCATTGCGTGACCCCTTGTAGCCGTTCTGAGCGGATACGGTGTCCACGACCGTACAACTACGATCTAAGGAGATGAAAATATGACCCATTGCGAATCTAGCCTTAGACGCCAGCAAATGGGAAGAAAAGGGGCTGAATGGGGCACGGGTTGTGATGAAAGCTTGAGGGTCCGCGCGGCTGTCTCCACCGTGTCCGCACCCTCACGTAGAGTGCCGAAGAGTGCACGCAGCCCCGTAACTCTTTCGAGTGACCATCGTTGAGAGTGCGGAGGCGGTTGAAAACACAAACGCTCGGGCAGGCGTCCGAGACGGTCGACCGCACAGGTGACGATTCGTACCAGCCTGGAGGCACAAGGTGACGCGCATCAGCTGCGGAGGGCGGCCATGACTTCCGTCCTCGTCTGCGACGACTCCCCGCTTGCCCGAGAGGCGCTCCGCCGCGCGGTCGCGACCGTGCCCGGCGTCGAGCGCGTGACGACGGCGGCCAACGGCGAGGAAGTCCTCCGCCGCTGGGGCGCCGACCGCTCGGACCTGATTCTGATGGACGTGCGGATGCCCGGACTGGGAGGCGTCGAGACCGTCCGGCGGCTGCTGTCCGCCGACCCGGGCGCCCGCATCATCATGCTGACCGTCGCCGAGGACCTCGACGGCGTCGCGCTCGCGGTCGCCGCCGGCGCCCGCGGCTACCTGCACAAGGACGCCTCACGCGCGGAACTGCGCGCGACCGTCACCCAGGCTCTCGCCGACCCGACCTGGCGCCTGGCACCCCGCCGGCTGCGCTCCGCCGAGATGGGCGCGGCGCCCACCCTCACCGCGCGGGAGATCCAGGTCCTGGAGGGCATGAGCCACGGCCGCTCCAACGCGGAGATCGGCCGCGAGCTGTTCCTCTCCGAGGACACCGTCAAGACCCACGCCCGCCGGCTCTTCAAGAAGCTCGGCGCCTCGGACCGCGCGCACGCCGTGGCGCTCGGCTTCCGCTGGGGGCTGGTCCGCTAGGAACCGTCCGGCGGACCACGTCGAGAAGAAGCAGCGGCACCTTGTGGACGCCGGTGTGCGGGGTGAGGAGTGTCCCCGCGGGAGCGGGCCGGGAGTGGGCGCCGGGCTCGGGGGCCCGGCTCGGGGGCGGGCTCGGGAGAGCCGCAGCCGACGACCACGCCGTCGGGGGTCTGACTCGGGGCAGGCCCTGCCGACTTTTCGGAGCAGGCCGACTTCAGCGAAGGGGAGCGGGGGCATGGGTGAACGTCCCTGTTCGCACGGGGTCGAGAGCATGCGGGAAACCCCCGTCCGCCGGGCGGTGGACGGGGGCGGCACAGGGCCTCGCCGGGTGCCCGCTGCTCGTTTCGCCGCGGATGCCGCATCCTTGAGGTGTGGAGTTCCTCGCGGACGAGTCGGTCGAGCGGAAGGGGAGGGCGCAGGGGATGAGTGCCGGCGCACCTGCTCATAACGCTTCGGTGCACAACGACGGGCACGGTGCCGCGGCCGGTACGGCCGCGGTGCACCATGGACCGATGCGCGAAGACGAGGCGGTCCGTGCCCAGGGAACGATCGGCGGCCTCGTGCACCGCGCCGTCGACGGCGACGAGCAGGCCACCCACGACCTGCTCGCTCACGTCCACCCCCTGGCGCTGCGCTACTGCCGCACCCGGCTGTCCCGCCTTCCGGGCGACGCACGCCACTTCGTGGAGGACCTCGCCCAGGAGGTCTGCGTGGCCGTCCTCCTGGCCCTCCCGCGCTACAAGGACACGGGTCGTCCCTTCGAGGCCTTCGTCTTCGCCATCGCCGCCCACAAGGTCGCCGATCTCCAGCGCGCGGCGATGCGCCACCCGGGGTCGACGGCGGTCCCCTCCGACGAGATGCCCGAGCGGCCGGACGACTCCCTGGGGCCGGAGGAGCGGGCCCTGCTGAGCAGCGACGCCGAGTGGGCGAAGAAACTGCTGGCCAACCTGCCGGAGAACCAGCGGGAGCTGCTCCTGCTGCGCATCGCGGTGGGCCTCACGGCCGAGGAGACCGGCCAGATGTTGGGAATGTCACCCGGCGCGGTCCGCGTGGCCCAGCACCGGGCGCTGAGCAGACTGCGGGCGCTCGCCGAGCAGTGACCGCCTCGTCAACCGGCCCCTCAGGCGCCTTCGGTGAACAGGCCGGTCGTGATTTCCGTACGAACATACGAAGCCCGGAGTGACGTCGGACTGTGGAATTCGGGAGGTGCGCTTCCCGTTAGCATGGACATCCGCACCGATCAAGGCCATTTGGGGAAGGTGTCATGACTGCCAACGTCGACGGAGTGCCCGGAAAATTCGCGACACTCGGGCTGACCTACGACGACGTGCTGCTGCTGCCGGGCGCATCCGAGGTGCTCCCCAACGCGGTCGACACCTCGTCCCGCATCTCCCGCAACGTCCGGGTCAACATCCCGCTGCTGTCGGCGGCGATGGACAAGGTGACCGAGTCCCGCATGGCGATCGCGATGGCCCGCCTCGGCGGCGTCGGTGTGTTGCACCGCAACCTCTCCATCGAGGACCAGGCCAACCAGGTCGACCTGGTGAAGCGCTCCGAGTCCGGCATGGTGGCCAACCCGATCACCATCCACCCCGACGCCACGCTCGCCGAGGCCGACGCCCTGTGCGGCAAGTTCCGCATCAGCGGCGTCCCGGTCACCGACCCGGCCGGCAAGCTGCTCGGCATCGTGACCAACCGTGACATGGCCTTCGAGACGGACCGCTCACGCCAGGTGCGCGAGGTCATGACGCCGATGCCGCTGGTCACCGGGAAGGTCGGCATCTCCGGCGTCGAGGCCATGGAGCTGCTGCGCCGCCACAAGATCGAGAAGCTGCCGCTGGTCGACGAGTCGGGCGTCCTCAAGGGCCTCATCACCGTCAAGGACTTCGTCAAGGCCGAGAAGTACCCCAACGCGGCGAAGGACGCCGAGGGACGTCTGCTCGTCGGTGCCGCCGTCGGCGCCAGCCCCGAGGCCCTGGAGCGCGCCCAGGCGCTCGCCGAGGCCGGGGTGGACTTCCTGGTCGTCGACACCTCGCACGGCCACAACAGCAACGCCCTCAGCTGGATGTCGAAGATCAAGTCGAGCGTGAGCGTCGACGTGATCGGCGGCAACGTCGCCACCCGCGACGGCGCCCAGGCGCTGATCGACGCCGGCGTCGACGGCATCAAGGTCGGTGTGGGCCCCGGCTCCATCTGCACCACCCGCGTGGTCGCCGGCATCGGCGTCCCGCAGGTCACCGCCATCTACGAGGCCTCCCTCGCCGCCCGCCCGGCGGGCATCCCGCTGATCGGCGACGGTGGTCTGCAGTACTCCGGCGACATCGGCAAGGCGCTGGCCGCCGGTGCCGACACGGTGATGCTGGGCAGCCTCCTCGCGGGCTGTGAGGAGTCGCCCGGCGAACTGCAGTTCATCAACGGCAAGCAGTTCAAGTCCTACCGCGGCATGGGCTCGCTCGGTGCGATGCAGTCCCGCGGCCAGGGCCGGTCGTACTCGAAGGACCGCTACTTCCAGGCCGACGTCGCCTCCGACGACAAGCTGGTCCCCGAAGGCGTGGAGGGCCAGGTGCCCTACCGCGGCCCGCTCTCCAACGTGCTGCACCAGCTCGTCGGCGGTCTGCGCCAGACCATGGGCTACGTGGGCGCCGCCACCATCGAGGAGATGGAGTCCAAGGGCCGCTTCGTCCGCATCACCTCCGCGGGCCTGAAGGAGAGCCACCCGCACGACATCCAGATGACGGTCGAGGCGCCGAACTACAGCACCAAGCAGTAGCGCGAAGCGACGCACGCGCGCGTGACGGCCGATCGAGGGCGGCTCCGGGGCATCCGGGGCCGCCCTCGTCGTACCCGTCGGCGATACTGGAAGACGCTGAAACGCATCAGGGAAAGGCCACAGACGTGACTGAGATCGAGATCGGGCGCGGCAAGCGCGGCCGCCGGGCGTACGCCTTCGACGACATCGCCGTCGTCCCCAGCCGTCGTACGCGCGACCCGAAGGAGGTCTCGATCGCCTGGCAGATCGACGCCTACCGTTTCGAACTGCCGTTCCTGGCCGCCCCCATGGACTCGGTCGTCTCCCCGGCCACCGCGATCCGCATCGGCGAGATGGGCGGCCTGGGCGTGCTGAACCTCGAGGGCCTGTGGACGCGGTACGAGGACCCGCAGCCGCTGCTGGACGAGATCGCCGAGCTGGACGCGGCCACCGCGACCCGGCGCCTCCAGGAGATCTACGCCGCTCCCATCAAGGAGGAGCTGATCGGCGCCCGCATCAAGGAGGTGCGCGACTCGGGCGTGGTCACCGCGGCCGCGCTCTCCCCGCAGCGCACGGCCCAGTTCTCCAAGGCCGTGGTGGACGCGGGCGTGGACATCTTCGTCATCCGCGGCACGACGGTGTCGGCGGAGCACGTGTCGGGCTCGCACGAGCCGCTGAACCTGAAGCAGTTCATCTACGAACTCGACGTCCCGGTGATCGTCGGCGGCTGCGCCACCTACACCGCCGCCCTGCACCTGATGCGCACCGGCGCGGCCGGCGTCCTGGTCGGCTTCGGCGGCGGCGCCGCGCACACCACGCGCAACGTGCTGGGCATCCAGGTCCCCATGGCGACCGCCGTGGCGGACGTGGCGGCGGCCCGCCGCGACTACATGGACGAGTCCGGCGGCCGGTATGTGCACGTGATCGCGGACGGCGGTGTCGGCTGGTCCGGCGACCTGCCCAAGGCGATCGCCTGCGGCGCCGACGCGGTCATGATGGGCTCCCCGCTCGCCCGCGCGACCGACGCGCCGGGCAAGGGCCACCACTGGGGCATGGAGGCCGTCAACGAGGAGCTGCCGCGCGGCAAGAAGGTCGACCTCGGCACGGTCGGCACCATCGAGGAGGTCCTCACCGGCCCGTCCCACAACCCGGACGGCTCCATGAACTTCTTCGGCGCCCTGCGCCGGGCGATGGCCACCACCGGGTACAGCGAGCTGAAGGAGTTCCAGCGCGTCGAGGTGACGGTGGCGGACTCGGTGCACCGGCGGTAGTCGCCGGAGGGCCGTCCGCAGGACGTCGGCAGGGGCCGGTCAGCTCACGCAGGTGAGCTGACCGGCCCCTTTCGCATGCCGGGCGGGCTTGGGGTGTGCGGCGCGGGCCGGGGGCGCACGGTTCGTGCCGTCTACAGGGTCATGGGCGGCGTCGTGGAAGGGGGCGCCCATGGGACGCCACCGCAATTGCGGCTTTTCGGATGGTGAGCGGCCGCCCCTATACAGGCTAGGGGCGGACACCCGTAATCCATCCAGGAGCCTGCCGCAGTACCCGCTGCGGTGGGCTCCACCGGTTTCGTACGTTACCGGCGCGACCTGGCCCACGCCACCAACCCCGGAGTCCGCCCACGTCCTGTGCGCCCCGTCTCACAACCGGTGCGCCGCCCCCGTAGGCGTGGCCCCCCGCGTGTCCAGCAGCAGTTGCGCCTTCACGGACAGGCCCTGCAGGTCGTACGTCCGGTGCTGCTGGAGGAGGATCGTCAGGTCGGCGTCGGCGGCGGCCTCGTAGAGGGAGTCGGCGCGGGGGACCGGGCGGTCGAGGATGCTCCAGGACGGGACGTGGGGGTCGTGGTAGCTGACGGCGGCGCCGAGTTCCATCAGGCGGATCGCGATCTCGCGTGCGGGGGTGTTCTGCTGGTCGGCGAGGTCGGCCTTGTACGTGACGCCGAGCAACAGCACGCGCGCGCCCCGCGCCGACTTGCCGTGCTCGTTGAGGAGGGCGGCGGCGCGCTGTACGACGTAGCGGGGCATGCGGCTGTTCACCTGCTGGGCGAGTTCGACCATGCGCAGGGGCCCGCCGGGGTGGCCGGTGCGGTCGAGGGGGACGGAGTGGCCGCCGACGCCGGGGCCGGGGCGGAAGGCCTGGAAGCCGAACGGCTTGGTCTCGGCGCAGCGGATGACGTCCCAGAGGTCGACGCCCAGGTCGTGGCAGAGCACGGCCATCTCGTTGACCAGGGCCATGTTGACGTGCCGGAAGTTGGTCTCCAGGAGCTGGACGGTCTCGGCTTCCCTGAGGCCACGCGCGCGTACCACCTTGTCGGTGAGGCGGCCGTAGAAGGCGGCGGCCGACTCGGTACAGGCGGGGGTGAGCCCGCCGATGACCTTCGGGGTGCAGGCGGGAGTGAAGTCGCGGCGGCCGGGGTCGACCCGGCTGGGGGAGTACGCGAGGTGGAAGTCGCGGCCCGCGCGCAGGCCGGACGCCTCCTCCAGGAGCGGTCGCAGGCATTCCTCGGTCGTCCCCGGGTACACGGGCGACTCCAGGATCACGGTGGTGTGCGGGCGCAGGTGTCCGGCGAGGGTGCGGGCGGCCGCCTCCACCTGGCTGAGATCGAGCCCGCCGTCCGCGTCGCGCGGGGTCGGGGCGCAGATGACGGCGGTGCGCACCCGCCCGAGTTCGGCGGGGTTGGTGGCAGGCCGGAAGCCCCCCGAGAGCATCCGGCGCAGTTCGGCGGGGCTGAGGGAGCCCGCCTCGGGACCCGTGCGGTAGCCGAGCGTGGGAATGCCGGCGGCCACGGCGGCCTGGGCCAGGGGCAGTCCGAGCGAGCCGAGTCCGATGACGGCGAGATCTGCGGGCATGGCGTGGGCCGTCCTTCCCAATAACCGAAGCGGGACAGGTGCGCAAGCCCGGTGGACAAGATGAGCGAGCGCAATGTCAGACTAGGAGTAAATATGACCGTTATGCGGGATTGATCGGCTGTGTTGACCTGCTGTGTTGTCCGGCGGGCCCGTTCCGGTTCTGTGGGAGTTGTCCACAGGCTGGGGGCGAGTGGTGGCTGAAGCCGGGCAACGCGGTCAGAATTTGGGCATGGGGGATACGGACCGGGCTTCGCCCTGACGGGCGCGGCCGGCGCGACCGACAGCGGGAGGCAGCGGTGAGGACAGCGACACTGGGGCCGGCGCAGCGAGCCGAGTCACTGGCGGCCATGGCCGAGCGCGAGCTGGACGTGCTGGTCGTGGGAGGCGGGGTGGTCGGCGCGGGCACCGCCCTCGACGCCGCCACCCGCGGTCTGTCCACGGGCCTGGTCGAGGCACGCGACTGGGCGTCGGGCACGTCGAGCCGCTCCAGCAAACTGATCCACGGCGGCCTGCGCTACCTGGAGATGCTCGACTTCGCCCTCGTCCGCGAGGCGCTGAAGGAGCGTGGACTGCTGCTGGAGCGGCTGGCCCCGCACCTGGTGAAGCCGGTGCCGTTCCTGTACCCGCTCCAGCACAAGGGCTGGGAGCGGCTGTACGCCGGGTCGGGCGTCGCGCTCTACGACGCGATGTCCATGGCCCGCGGGCACGGCCGGGGCCTGCCGATGCACCGTCACCTGAGCCGTCGTCACGCCCTGCGCGTCGCCCCCGCCTTGAAGAAGGACGCGCTGGTCGGCGCGCTGCAGTACTACGACGCCCAGATGGACGACGCCCGCTTCGTCGCCACGCTGGTGCGCACGGCGGTGTCGTACGGCGCGAAGGCGGCCAACCGCGCGCGCGTGACGGGTTTCCTGCGCGAGGGCGAACGGGTCGTGGGCGCGCGCGTGCAGGACGTGGAGGCGGGCGGGGAGTACGAGGTCCGCGCCCGGCAGATCGTCAACGCCACCGGCGTGTGGACCGACGACACGCAGGCCATGGTGGGGGAGCGGGGGCAGTTCCACGTCCGCGCCTCCAAGGGCATCCACCTCGTCGTGCCCCGGGACCGGATCCACTCCTCGACCGGGCTGATTCTGCGCACCGAGAAGTCCGTGCTGTTCGTCATACCCTGGGGCCGGCACTGGATCGTCGGCACCACCGACACCGACTGGGACCTCGACAAGGCCCACCCGGCCGCCTCCAGCGCGGACATCGACTACCTCCTGGAGCACGTCAACTCCGTCCTCGCGGTGCCGCTCACCCGCGACGACGTCCAGGGCGTCTACGCCGGTCTGCGCCCGCTGCTCGCGGGCGAGTCGGACGCCACCAGCAAGCTGTCGCGTGAGCACACCGTGGCCCATCCCGTGCCCGGGCTGGTCGTCGTGGCGGGCGGCAAGTACACGACGTACCGGGTCATGGCCAAGGACGCCGTCGACGAGGCCGTGCACGGGCTCGACCTGCGGGTCGCCGAGTGCGTCACTGAAGACGTGCCGCTGCTGGGAGCGGAGGGCTACCGGGCGCTGTGGAACGCGCGGGCGCGGATCGCCGCCCGGACCGGTCTGCACGTGGTGCGGGTCGAGCACCTGCTGAATCGGTACGGCTCCATGGCGGAGGAGGTCCTCGACCTCATCGCCGCGGACGCGTCGCTCGGCGAGCCGCTCCAGGCGGCCGACGACTACCTGCGCGCCGAGATCGTCTACGCCGCCTCGCACGAAGGGGCGCGGCACCTCGACGACGCGTTGACCCGGCGCACCCGCATCTCCATCGAGACCTTCGACCGGGGCACGCGCAGTTCCCGCGAGGCGGCCGAACTGATGGCACCGGTCCTCGGCTGGGACAAGGACCAGATCGAGCGCGAGGTCGAGCACTACGACAAGCGGGTGGAGGCCGAACGGGAGTCGCAGCTGCAGCCCGACGATCTGACGGCGGACGCGGCGCGCTTGGGAGCGCCGGACATCGTGCCGCTGTGAGACCTGCCGGGTCCTCCTCGGGGACCGCCCGGTTTCCTTGGGTGAGACTGCCCGATTCCCTCGCGGGACCGCCTGGTGTGGTCTGCTCCCTCGCGGGACCGCCTGGTGTGGTCTGCGAGAACTGCCCGGTCCGGTTTGGTGAGCTCGCCCCGTCCGTTTGTGATGCTTGCTCCGTCCGGGCTGTGAGGATCCCTCGGTCCGGGCTGTGAGGATCGGGTCCGGGCTGTGAGGATCCCTCGGTCCGGGCTGTGGGGTTCGCTCGGTCCGGGCTGTGAGGCCGGCCCGTCCGCTTCACTCGAACGAGTGTCGCGAGCGGGGATCTTCGTTCGGAGGCGGGTCGTTGGGGAGAGTGCGAGGGCAGAACTCGGCGGCGAGCAGGGCCGGTTCGAGGCCGGGGTCCGCCATCGCCGTCGTGTTCACGCGGAAGGTGAGGACACGCCGGCCGTCGACGGTGGTTGCGGTGCGCACGTAGCTGCCGGAGATCCGGCCGTTGTGTCCCCACACGGTCACACCGCAGGCCAACGTCGTGGGAAACAGACCCATGCCGTACGAGCCGTGTGCGGTGCGGGTGTCGAGCATCTCGCGCAGCCAGTGCGGAGGAAGCAACTCACCGCCCAGGAGCGCCGCGTAGAAGCGGTCCAGGTCGGCGAGCGTGGTCACCAGCTCGCCCGCGGCCCCGGCCACCCGCGGGTCGAGCTCGGTGACGTCGGTTCCGTCCGTGCCGTAGGCGCGGCCGTGCGGGAAGGGCAGCGCAGTGCGGGCCCCGGGGAAGGAGGTGCCGGTCAGACCCAGCGGAGCGATGATGCGCCGCTCGGCCTCCGAGGCGTACGAGCGGCCGGTGACCTGCTCGACGACCATGCCGAGCACGACGTAGTTGGTGTTGGAGTAGGCGAAGCGGCCGCGGTCGGCCGGAGGGTGGGTGAGTGCGATACGGACGGCTTGAACAGCGGTGACCGGGACGATGCCCCCGGTGTCCCGGGTGAAGTCGTACAGGCCGCTGGTGTGGGTGAGCAGGGAACGAAGGGTCAGCGCGCGCCCGTCATTGCCGGCTCCGCGCACCAGGCCGGGCAGATACCGCTCCACCGGGTCGGAGAGCGACAGTCGGTGTTCGGCGGCCAGTTGGAGGACGACGGTGGCGAGAAAGGTCTTGGTGATGCTGCCGGCCCGGAAGTGGTCGGAGCGAGCGATGCCCCGGCCTGCCTCGGCATAACGGGTGCCGGTCTCCTCGCGGGCCAGGAGGGCTGCGGCGGGGGCCTTGCCCCGGGTGAGCAGGAGGGGGAGGAGGGTGTCCGTGGGATGAGTCGAGGTCGCTCGGGAGCCGACCGTGGTCAGGGCGAGGAGAACCAGGGCTACGGATACGGCAAGCAGGCCGCGTGACGCCGGCATTCCGGATCCTCCGTCCCTCGTCCCTGCAGTCCTCTTCTGCCCCTCCGCTTGAGTCCTCATCATGCCGGGCTGAGCCCATCATGCGGGGCGCGAGGGCGGGTGCGTCAGAGGGCCACGCCCGGTGGCTCGACCGTCCGGTCCGCCCGGTCCGCCCTCCGTCCGGTCCGCTCGGTCCGTCCGGTCCGCTCGGTCCGCTCGGTCCGCTCGGTCCGTCCGGTCCGCCCTCCGTCCGGTCCGTCCGGTCCGCTCGGTCCGCCCGGTCCGTCGGGTCCGCCCGGTCCGGCCGCAGGCCGAAGCGGGGTGGGCGCCCTGGGCGGGGGGCTGTTCCGGGCGCGGACGGGAGTTCCTCTCCGGGCCGTGGAGAGAGGCTGGTTTCGGGCGCGGACGGGAATATCTTTCCGGGCCTCGGACGGAGGCGGTTCCGTGCTTGGGCTGGAGGCCCTTCCGTGTCCTGGATGGGGGTTGCGGGTGTCGGCGGGGGTTTCTTTTCGTGCCCGGGCGGAGGCGGTTCCGAGAATGGGCTGGAAAGCCCCTCCATGTCCTTGGCGGGGGCTGTCTCGGTGCTGATCTGAGTCCTTTTCACGCCTGGGTGGAAGTCTGTTCCGAGGGACGGTCGGAGTTCTTTCCCGGGGCTGGGCGGCGCCTGTTTCGGGCATCGGGTGGGGCTTGTTGCGGGGGTTGGCCGGACTGTGCTGCACCTTCTGGCCGGAATGCGTCGGTGCTGTGGGGCGGTGAGGGGGCCCCTGGGCGTAGGGCACTTGTCGGGTGAGGGACAATGGAGGCTCTGTCAGGGCGGGTTGCATGAGGGGACGCATGTCGGAGGCGGAGCGGGCGGGGTCATCCCGTCAGGACAAGAGCGCACGTCTCCTCGCCGGGCGGTACCGGCTGGGAGACGTACTCGGCCGCGGCGGCATGGGGACGGTGTGGCGCGCCGAGGACGAGACGCTCGGGCGGACGGTCGCCGTCAAGGAGCTGCGGTTCCCGTCGAACATCGACGAGGAGGAGAAGCGCCGGCTCATCACGCGGACGCTGCGTGAGGCGAAGGCCATCGCGCGGATCCGTAACAACAGCGCGGTGACGGTCTTCGACGTGGTCGACGAGGACGACCGGCCGTGGATCGTGATGGAGCTCGTCGAAGGCAAGTCGCTCGCCGAGGTCATCCGTGAGGACGGCGTGCTGGAGCCCAGGCGGGCGGCGGAGGTCGGGCTGGCGATCCTCGACGTGCTGCGGTCGGCCCACCGCGAGGGGATCCTGCACCGTGACGTGAAGCCGTCGAACGTGCTGATCGCCGAGGACGGCCGGGTCGTGCTCACCGACTTCGGCATCGCCCAGGTAGAGGGCGACCCGTCCATCACCTCGACCGGCATGCTCGTCGGCGCGCCCTCCTACATCTCCCCGGAGCGGGCCCGCGGGCACAAGCCGGGACCGGCGGCCGACCTGTGGTCGCTCGGCGGTCTGCTGTACGCGTCGGTCGAGGGCACGCCCCCGTACGACAAGGGCTCCGCGATCGCGACGCTCACCGCGGTGATGACCGAGCCGTTGGAGGACCCGAAGAACGCGGGTCCGTTGAAGGACGTCATCTACGGCCTGCTCACCAAGGACCCGGAGCGGCGGCTCGACGACGCCGGGGCGCGGCAGATGCTCAACGCGGTGATCCACGCGCCCGAGCCCAAGGAGGCCGAGCCCGCGGACGCCACGAAACTCGTGCCGCTGCCGGTGCAGCCGGACGGCCCCGGTGACAAGGGGAGCTCGGGCGGGGAGGCGGGCGAGAAGCTGCGCGGGGCCCTGCGGTCCGTGCGGAAGGCCGCTGTCGCGGCGGGAGCGGCCACCTCGGCCGCGGCCCGTGCCAAGTCGGCGAGCGGTACGGCCGCTTCGGGGAGCGTGGGGACGGAGGAAACGGCGAGGGGCGGAGTGGGCGCCGGTGCCGCCGCCTCCACCGCGCCCGCTGTCCCGGCCGCCCGGTCTGCCACGTCGAAGACCGCGGCCACGACGGCGTCCGAGTCCGTCTCGGTCAACGGTTCCCGTCCTTCCGGTTCGGCTTCCGCTTCCGGTGCCGGGGTGAGCGGTGGCCGCGGGCAGGTCGCGTCGGGCGCGCAGGGTGCTCGTGGGGAGAACGGCGGGACGGCGGGCCGGAGCTCGGGGTGGCCCGTGATGACGCCGCCGGATCTGCCGCCCCGGCCCGTGCCCAGGGCGCCGATCACCGATGTGGTGCCGAAGCGGACGCTGGTGATCATCGCCGTGGTGGTGGTGCTCGCGGTGCTCGGTACGGTCCTGGCCCTCACGCTCGGCGGTGGTGACGACACGGCCGGCGGCTCGAAGAGCGGCGGTTCGAAGGTCGTCGCCAGTGAGAGCGCGAGCGCGGACACCAAGGAGGACCAGGCCGGCGGGACCCGGGCGGACGGCTCGGCGTCGAACTCCGCGACGGCCGGTTCCGCGTCCGGCAGCGGCAAGCCCGGCTCCGGGGCGTCCACGACCGGCGGTACCGGTTCCGACGTCTCCGCCACCGAGAACAGCACGGCGGCGACGACGCACACGGGTGAGCAGGGGTACTCGATCGGGCTGCCCAGCGGGTGGAAGTACCAGTCTTCCGACAACGCGGGTGACCGGTTCACCGGGCCCGACGGGCAGAAGCTGCTCGTCGCGTGGACGACCACCCCCAAGGACGACCCCGTCGCGGACTGGAAGAACCAGGAGCGCGGCATGGTGCGCTCCCAGTACAAGAAGATCAGCATAGAGAAGGTGAACTATCGCGGCTGGAACACGGCCGACTGGGAGTTCACCTATGTGGACAACGGCACCGCGTACCGCACGATCGACCGCGGATTCGTCGTCGACAGCAGTGCGGGGTACGCGCTGATGTACACGGCCAAGGCCGCCGCCTGGGACAGCGAACTGCGCAAGAGCACCTGGACGACGCTGACGCAGACGTTCATGCCCAAGAAGTAGGCCCTGGCGGGTCGTTCGCGTTCGGTGGGTGCGCGGTACGTGTTCGGGGCGTGAGATCGGGCATCCCCTCTCTGCGGGTTGCCTTCGGCACGTATCGTGAGTGCCTGCGGACCGTACGCATCCAGCTGCGCGGCTGGATACGGCCGGATGAGGCCGGAACGGGCCGCGGGGCGAACGGAACTGACCGACCGGGTGGCCGGGGGAGGCAATCGTGGACGACTATGCGGGGCGGGTGCTCGCCGACCGCTACCGCCTGCCGCTGCCGCCCTCCGACGAGTACGAACTCACCGAGACCCGGGCCTTCGACACCTACAGCGGGCAGGAAGTCCTCGTCCGGCAGGTGCCGTTGCCGGAGGTCGTCGAGGCGGAGGTGCTCGACGCCGAGGGACTGCCCGACGGGTTCACGGCACGGGAACGCGGGGCGCGGCGGCCGGCGGGACGCGCGGGCCTGGGCGCCAGTACGCGGCGGCCCGCCGATCCGGTCGTACGGCGGGCGGTGGAGGCGGCGCAGGCCGCGGCGAGCATTCCCGACCACCCGCGGCTCGACCAGGTCTTCGACGTGTTCGCCGAGGGCGGCTCGCTGTGGGTCGTGAGTGAGCTGGTGGCCGCGCGGCCGCTCGCGGCGCTGCTCGCCGAGAAGCCGCTGACGCCGTACCGGGCGGCCGAGGTCGCCTCCGATGTGCTCATGGCGCTGCGGGTGCTGCACGCGCACGGCTGGGTGCACCGCAACATCACCGCGCGCACGGTGCTCGTCTGCGACGACGGCCGGGTCATGCTGACCGGGCTGGCCGTCGGGGCTGCCGAAGAGGCGTTGTGCGGGTACGACCCGGTGCCGGCGGAGGAGGGCGAGGAGCCGCGGGGCCCCTCCGTCGAGGAGGGCGCGGGGCTTCGGGGCCCTGGAGGGCCGGGCTACGGTGGAGGCGGGTTCGGCGGTGCCGCCCTGCCAGGTGGCGTGGGCCCTGGTGGCATGGGCCCCGGGGCCGGTGGGTCTGCGGGGCGGCCGGGACCCGGTGGGCCCCGGCCGGGTGGGCTGGGAGCCGTCGGCGGAACCGGGGCCGTCGGTGGGGCCGGGACGGATCCCGAGGCCGCTCGTCGGGCGGCGATCGAGGCGCGGGCGGCCGGGGGGCTGCCGGCGGCGGGAGCCGAGTCGGCGCACGGGGCCTCCGGTGCGGTGGCCCGCAGAACCGTGGAGACCGGTGACGACATTCGCGCCGCGCGGGCCGGGGCGATCGCCGCGTACCGCGCGGGGGCCCGGGCGGCGGCCCGGGTGCAGGAGGCCCAGCAGAGCGGGCGAGCGGCGCTGCCGGGTGCCCGTACCTCGCCCGAGGGCGACACCGGAGCCGCGGGCGCGGCGCCGTCGCCGTACGCGATCGGGACCGGGCGCGAGCAGGGGGCCGGGAGTTCGCCTCCGGGGCAGATCGCCGACCCCTACGGGATGCGGGGGGCGCCCGGCGCCAGTGCGACGGGGCCTGTTCCGGTGCCTCCGCAAGGCGTGCAGCCCGGCGGGCTCATGTCTGCGCAGGGTGCTCAGCCGGGCGGTCCCGTGCCCCCGCAAGGCGTGCAGGCGGGTGTGCCCGCGCCGGGTGTCGGGGCGGGCGGTGAGACGCGGGCGGGCGCCCGTTGGGACGAGCCGGCGACCGGGGCCGGGGTGCGGAAGGGGCCGGCCACCGCGCTGGCCGCCGAGCGGGCGCGGCAGGCGCGGATGGCCGTCGTCGGGCCCGTCACCGAGCGGTGGGCGCCCGAACAGGCCGGACCCGTGCACGAGAACTGGCAGCTGGCGGCGCCCATCGGCCCCGCCACCGACCTGTGGGCACTCGGCGCGCTGCTCTTCCGGGCCGTCCAGGGGCATGCCCCGTACCCCGAGGAGTCCACGGCGGAGCTGGTGCAGATGGTGTGCGCCGAGCCGCCGGCCTTCGCCGAGGAGTGCGGCCCGCTCCGGCCGGTCGTGGAGTCGCTGCTGCGCCAGGACCCCACCGAGCGCCTCGACTTCGAGGAGCTGCGCGGCTGGCTGCGCTCGCTGGTGCGCTCGGCGCCCGAACCGGAGGCGGGCACCTACGTCGTCGCGGCACCGCCGACCGACCCGCGCCGGCTGCCGATCGTGCGCCGCAAGGGCGAGCTGGTGCGCCGACGGCGCGCCGGGCTGCCCGCGACCAGCGGACGGCACAAGCGGGCCCGGCAGGAGACGAGACGTTCGCCCCGCAGTCTGGGCCGCACCCTGCTTCTGCTGGTCCTGCTCGCGCTGGCCGCGGCGGTCGCGTACGCCGTGCTGTTCATGCCCAAGGCCGACGAGGACGGGGCGGGCGGCGCGAGCGGTACCGAGCGGACCGGGGCCGCCGGCCAGGCCGACCAGGCACCCGACGCGAGCAGCGAGCCCCGGCCCGACGACCAGAAGTCGCCGACGTCGGACAGCAGCGCCTCGGCGTCCTCCGGGGCTTCCGGATCGTCCGGTTCCGGCGCCACCGAGACGCAGTCGGGGGCCGACGTCCCCGACGGCTTCACCCTGCGCAAGGACGCCGAGGGCTTCCAGATCGCCGTCGCCGACGGCTGGGCCCGCACCCCCAAGAACGGGCGCGGACAGGTCGTCTACTCCCACAGCGGCTTCGATCTCATCGTCGTCCCGGGCCGCGACACCGCCTCCCGGTACGGCAACGACCCGATGGCGTACCAGCGGGAGAAGGAGAGCGAGCTGCAGCCCTACCGCGACTCCAGCTGGGCCACCGCCTCCGGGCTGCGGACGATCCAGGTGGGCGGACGGACCATGGCCGAGGGGCAGTTCACCTGGACCGGCGACGACGGTCGCGAACTGTTCGTGCGCAACCTCGCGCTCCTCCTCGACGGGCGGTACCACGTCGTCCAGTTGCGCGGCCCCGAGGCCGAGCGCGACGAGGTGACACGGCTGTTCGAGCAGGCGTCGGCCAGTTACCGGTACACGGGCTGAGCGCCCGGGCCCGCCGGCCGAGTGACTCGCCAGTAGCTCCTGCCGGGCGCCGTAGGCCTCGTCGGTTCCAGGGCCGCGCCGGAAAGCGACAACCGTCACAGTGGGGTTTCCTTGGCACCCCGCTGGTTCCGTGGATGGGGACCGGTCTTTACGCTGACCCCTGTCAAGAACATTGCGGGGCGACGTGAATCAGATGCAGGGCCTGCTCATCGCGGGCCGCTACCGGCTTGCCGACTCCATCGGCAGCGGCGGCATGGGCCGCGTGTGGCGCGCGCACGACGAGTTGCTGCACCGGGCCGTCGCCATCAAGGAACTGACCGCTGCCCTCTACGTCTCCGAGAGCGACCGGGAGCGACTGCTCGCCCGCACCCGTGCGGAGGCCCGCGCCGCCGCGCGGATCAACCACTCCGCCGTGGTCACCGTGCACGACGTGCTCGAACACGACGGCCGCCCCTGGATCGTGATGGAGCTGGTCGAGGGCCGCTCGCTCGCCGACGCGGTCAAGGAGGACGGGCGCGTCGAGCCCGCCGAGGCCGCCCGGATCGGCCTGTGGGTGCTGCGCGCCCTGCGCGCCGCGCACTCCGCCGGCGTCCTGCACCGTGACGTCAAACCCGGCAACGTGCTCCTCTCCTACGACGGCCGGGTCCTGCTCACCGACTTCGGCATCGCCCAGATCGAGGGCGACACCACCATCACCCGCACCGGGGAGGTCGTCGGATCCGTCGACTACCTCGCCCCCGAGCGCGTCCGCGGCCAGGACCCCGGCCCGTCCAGCGACCTGTGGGCGCTCGGCGCGACGCTGTACACGGCGGTGGAGGGCCGCTCGCCGTTCCGCCGCACCTCGCCGCTGAGCACCATGCAGGCGGTCGTCGAGGAGGAGGCCGCCGAGTCGCGCCACGCCGGTCCGCTCGGGCCCGTGATCACCGCCCTGCTGCGCAAGGAGCCGGCCACTCGGCCGGACACGGCCGAGGCCGAGTACCTGCTCGCCGAGGCGGCGGAGGGCCGCCGGCCGAGCGGGGCACAGGCGTACGTGCCGACGCAGTACGCGGGTCCCGGCCAGGGCACCCAGGGCAGCGGGACGCAGTACACGTCCGGACCCACGCAGGGCAGCGGGACGCAGTACGTGTCCGGCCCGACCCAGGGCGGGGCCCACTTCGCGTCCGGCACCCAGTACGTCCCCGCGCCGGAGGCATCGACGCCGGTCCCCTCCTCCGGAGCCCGGCACGCCATGACCGGCCCGGCCGCCACCGGCGCCGACGCCCCCGGCCCGGCGCAGCCACGGCCCCGGCGCCGCCGGCTCCGCACCCTCGCGCTCGTGGTCGCCGTAGCCGCGCTGGTCGGGGGCGCCACGGCGGTGGGGATCCAGGCGTTGAACGCGAGCCGGCAGCCGAGCGCCGCGCCCGGCGGCTCCGCGAGCCCCAGCCCCACGGTGACCGGCACCGGCGAGGCGGAGGGCACCGACCCCGCCTCCTGGAAGCCGGTGACCGACCCGCTGGGCTTCGGGCTCTCCCTGCCCGAGGGCTGGGAGCGGAAGGTGTACCAGGACGACGGCGACCTCCAGCAGATCGACTACTCACCCGACGGCGGCGAGCACTTCGTCCGTATCGCCATCGACGCCTCCCCGGACTTCGACGACCCCTACGCCCACCAGGTCGACCTCGAACAGCAGCTCAAGCGGCTGGTCGACTACAACAGGGTCACCCTGGAGCGGAACGAGTACCGCGACCGCGAGGGCGCCGAGTGGGAGTACACCTGGACCGCGCTGGCCAAGGACACGGAGTTCCCGGGGCCGCGGCGGGCGATCGAGGAGACGTACATCGCGCGGGACGGCACCGAGTACGCGATCTACATGTCGTCGCCCGCCGAGGACTGGGCGACGACCGTCAAGCAGTTCAGGTCCGTGCTGCAGAGCTGGCGGGAGCCGCAGAGCACCTCCTGAACCTCCCTTCCGTGCCCCTGGCCGCGTCCGCGACTTGGCCGGTCGGCGCCCCGGAGGCGAGGGGTCCGGTGGGGCATGATGGGGCTCATGGGGACCGAGGGGGACGCCGTCCGGGTCATCGCGGGCCGCTACCGGCTGGAGGCGAGACTCGGGCGTGGTGGCATGGGCGTCGTATGGCGGGCCACCGACCGGCTGCTGGAGCGGCAGGTGGCCGTCAAGGAACTGGTCCCCGACGACTCCCTCTCCGCCGAGGAGGCCCGTGGCCGCCGCGACCGGACGCTGCGCGAGGCCCGTGCGGTCGCCCAGTTGAGCCACCCGCACATCATCGTGGTGCACGACGTCGTCGAGGAGGACGAACGCCCGTACATCGTCATGGAGCTGATCGACGGCGGCTCGCTCGCCGACCGGATCGCCGGGCACGGGCCCGTCGAGGCGCGCGAGGCAGCCCGGATCGGCGCCGACCTGCTCGGTGCGCTGCGGGCCGCGCACGCGGCCGGGGTCCTGCACCGGGACATCAAACCCGCGAACGTCCTCGTCGAGTCCGGCACCGGGCGCGCCGTCCTCACCGACTTCGGCATCGCGCAGGTCGCGGGCGCGACCACGCTCACCGAGACCGGTTCGTTCGTCGGCTCGCCCGAGTACACCGCGCCCGAGCGCATGTCCGGCGAGCGGACCGGCCCCGCCTCCGACCTGTGGTCGCTGGGCGCGCTGCTGTGCACGGCCCTGAGCGGCGAATCCCCGTTCCGCCGCGACTCGTTGGGCGGCATCCTGCACGCCGTCGTCTTCGCCGACATCCGTACGCCTCCGCAGGCGGAACCGCTCCTGCCCGTCGTGCGGGGGCTGCTGGAGCGGGATCCGCAGCGGCGGTTGGAGGCGGCGGAGGCGGAGCGGATGCTGCGCGCCTTCCTGGACACCGGGCGTACGCCGCCGGCGCCGGTGCGCGCCGGATACACCCCGACGCAGGCCGACCTGCCCCGTCAGCCGTCCCCGTCCCCCTCGGGCCCGCCCGGCCGGGAGCGGTCCACGCGGGGCGTGCTGGTGGCCGCGCTGCTGGTCGCCGCGATGGCGGGCGCGGGGGTGTCGGCTGCGGCGCTGCTGGTGGAACGGGGCGGGAACGCGGGCGGGACACCGACGAGTTCGGTGCCGGGGCGTCCGACGGGCACCTCACCGACGTCCGGCTCCAGTCCCGGCACCGGTCTCACCGCCGGCCCCGGTGCCGGTCCCACGGCGATCGGCTCCCCGTCCCCGTCCGCCTCGGACCGCCCGGCCGCCCCCTCCGGCTACCGCGTCGCCGACGACCCGGCCGGGTTCGCGCTCGCCGTGCCGGACGGCTTCACGCGAGTACCACAGGGCGAGCGGGTCTTCTACATGTCCCCGGGGCAGACCTTCCGCATCGGCATCAAGGTCACCGACCCGCAACCCGGCGGCCCGCTCGGCGTGTTGCAGCGCTCGGCGGCCGAGGGCCCGGACACCAACCCCGGTTACCGCGACGGCCGGGTCACCGAGACCACCCGCGACGGACGGCCCGCCGCCCTCTGGGAGTTCACCTGGAACGGCTTCAGCGCGGCGGAGGGCCCCCGGCACACCTACGACCTGTGCTGGGAGGAGGGCGGGCGGCTGTACGACGTGTGGGTGTCGGCGCCGGCCGGGAAGACGCGGGAGGCGCGGGAGTACTTCGACGTGGCGGTCGACACCCTCGTACCGACATGAGGCGGTGCGAGGGGAGATGCGGAACGGGCTGGGTCACGGGTCTGTGACCGGTGTGTTCCCGCGGTGGATCCCGGCCTGCGTGGCGCGATATGGATGGAGCCATGAGCAGCAACGGGGGAGCCCCGCACGAGGCCGACGAGACGACGAGTTTCGTTCTGCGACCGCCGAACCAGCCCGCGGCCGCGCCGCATCCAGGCCATCCGTACGCGGTGCCCGCACAGGTGGCGCCCGTTCCGCAGGAGCCCGGCGCCGGACGGCTCATCGCAGGCCGCTACCGGCTCCTCGGCAAGCTCGGGCACGGCGGCATGGGCACGGTGTGGCGCGCCAAGGACGAGACGGTGGACCGCGAGGTCGCGGTCAAGGAACCCCGCGTCCCCGACCATCTTCCCGAACGGGAACGGGCCAACGCCTTCGAGCGGATGCGGCGCGAGGCACGGGCCGCGGCCCGGCTGGACCATCCGGCCGTCGTGAACGTCCACGACGTCGCCGTCGTCGACGGACAGCCGTGGATCGTGATGGAGCTCGTCCACGGGCGCTCCCTCGGCGGCGCACTGCAGGAGGGCACGCTGAGCGTGCGCGAGGCGGCCCGGATCGGCCTGGAGGTGCTCGGCGCGCTGGAGGCCGCGCACGCGGCGGGCATCCTGCACCGGGACGTGAAGCCGGACAACGTGCTGCTCGGCCGGCACGACCGGGTCGTCCTCACCGACTTCGGCATCGCCCAGATCGAGGGCGAGACGAAACTGACCGACACCGGCGGCTTCGTCGGCTCGCCCGAGTACATCGCGCCCGAGCGGGTGCTGGGCCAGCGCCCGGGTCCGGCGTCCGACCTGTGGTCGCTGGGTGTTGTGCTCTACGCGGCCACGGAGGGCGTCTCGCCGTTCCGCCGCAGCAACACCCCGGCCACCCTCCAGTCCGTCCTCAACGCCGTGCCCGCGCCGCCCGCCGCCGCGCAGGGCCCGCTCGCCGAGGCCATCAACGGCCTGCTGGAGAAGGACCCGGCCCGCCGCCCGCGCGCCGCGCAGGTGCGGGCCCTGCTGGAGCGCGCGGCGCAACCGCCGGCGCCCGCCCCCACACAGATGGTGACCGTCGGGCCGGACACGCGCCCGGGCGGCACCGGTCCGGGTGACAGCGACCCGGGCGGCTGGGGGCTGCGGATCACGACCGGGCGCCGGGGCTGGGGCGTCCGGTTCGGTGGCAAGATCCTCGCGACCGTGCTCGGCGTCGCGCTCGCCGTGGGCGCGGCGGCGTCGTACGTGGCGATCGCCGACCCGTTCGCCCCGGCTCTGCCGGACGGCTGGAAGACGGCCCACGAGAAGGACGTCACCGCGACCCTGGCGGTGCCCGACGGCTACGTGAGAGGCGTCCCCGACCGCACCTCCGACGACAGCCATTGGGTCAGCTTCACCGACCCGAGCGGCGCCCTGTCGATCACGCTGTCGGTGCAGCGCAGGGCGGAGGACACGGCCAAGGACATCAAGGAGTCCGCGGCCGCCGAGATGTACGCCGACAACGGGGAGTTCGCGCGCATCGGCAGCTACCCGCTCGACATGCCGAAGGGGCCCCGGACCCGGCCCGACGACAACGCGACCTTCCACGGGAGGAAGGCCGCCGGGAACACCGTCAGGTACACCACCGACGACACCCAGAACCGCCGTCCCCGTGAGGTGAGGATCTTCTACTACAAGTCCTCCGCCGGCGACATGTACCGGCTCACCGTCGCCTACCCGGGCCGGGGCGACCTCACGGAGCGCGGCCGCGAGGTGGCGAGGACGGCGATCGCGAACCTGGACGTCGACAAGCCCTGAGAGCGGGCGTGCGCACGGACGGACGGGCGTACGGACGGGCGTTCGGGCGTGCGGCCGCCGTGGAGGTGGGGCGGGAGGCCGGGCGGTTCACCGTGGAGCGGTGAGGGCGGCGGCCCGCTCGTGGTAGTCATGAGACATGACCATCGGCGGGGACACCGGAGGCGACAAGGGCCGGACAGTCGGCGGCCGTTACCGGCTGCTCGAACGCATCGGCTCGGGCGGCATGGGCACCGTCTGGCGGGCCCGCGACGAACTGGTCGACCGAGAAGTCGCCGTCAAGGTGCCCCGGTTGCCCGGCGACCCCGAGGACGAGGCGCACCGCCGGGCCGCCCACCGCCTCTACCGGGAGGCCCGCGCCGCCGCCCGCGTCGACCACCCCTCCGCCGTCTCCATACACGACGTCGTCGTGGACGAGGGGGACGAGGGCCTCCAGGACGGACTGCCCTGGATCGTCATGGAGCTGATCCGCGGCGAGTCCCTGCACGAGGTGCTGCGCCGGGGGCCCCTGGAGGCCGTCGAGGCCGCCCGCATCGGCCTCGCCGTCCTCGGCGCCCTGCGCGCCGCGCACGCCGTCGGCATCGTCCACCGCGACGTCAAGCCGGCCAACGTCCTGCTCGGCCCGCACGGCCGCGTCGTCCTCACCGATTTCGGCATCGCGCATGTCCAGGGCGAGGAATCCCTCACCGTCAGTGGTGAGTTCGTCGGCTCCCTGGAGTTCGTCGCCCCCGAGCGGATGTCCGGCCGCGGCGCCGGGCCCGCCTCCGACCTGTGGTCGCTGGGCGTCCTGCTCTACGCCGCCGTCGAGGGCTGGTCCCCCTTCCGCCGTACGACCCTGGAGTCCACGCTCGCCGCGATCCTCGCCGCCGAGCCGCCCGAGCCGAAACAGGCCGGCCCCCTCGGGCCGCTCGTCGTGCGGCTCCTGCAGAAGGACCCCGAGCGCCGCCCCGGCGCGGAGAAGGTCGCCGTGGTGCTGGAGGCGGTGGCCGAGGGGTGGCCCGTACCGCCCGTGTCCGGGGACGAGGTGGCGGTCGTTCAGGACGGCTCGCGGCTGCGGCAGTCCGCCGACGCCGACGCCGACCCCGGGACCGTACGGCTGAAACGGCAGGCCCCGGCCTCCGGTCCCGACCCTGATCCAGCCCCCGCACCGGCCCCCACCCCAGCCCACGGCGTCACCCCGGAAACGCCCCCGAGCCCTGACCACGGCCGCACCCCGGAAACGCCCCCGGGCCCCGGCCCCGAACCCGTCACCACCCGGACCCCGACCCCGGCTCCCGGCCGCCCTCTCCGCCGCCGCCCGGTCCTCCTCGGCGCCGGCCTCGCCGCCCTCCTCGCCGGCGGCGCCTGGCTGGCGACCTCCGGCGCCCTCGTCGAGATCGAGGGCGGCGCGGCCACCGAACGCACCCTTCCCGACGACCCGGCCGCCGTCGCCACGGCGACCGCCTCGCCCACGGCGACCGCCTCGCCCTCCAGCGGCGCCTGGATCGCCCACCGCGAGGAGGACCTGGACGCCGTCCTCACCCTCCCCGCCGAATACAAGGAGGCCGCCCGGGAAGGCGGCGCCGACGACCAACCCCGTCTCGTCGTCTACGACACCGGCCTGGTCCAGGTCCGCCTCACCCGGTGGGACAAGGCGCCCGGCACCCCGATGGCCCAGGCGGAGCGGTCGTACGAGACCTGGGACAGCTACAACAACGACGCGCGCAACCAGACGACGCGCACCACCTTCCAGGGCTACGACGCCGCCCTGTCGGACACCACCTACGACATGGACACGTCCCCGACCCGCGTCATGGAGCTGTTCGTCCTCACCGGCGACGGGCGCATGTACGCACTGCGCGTCGACATGCCCAAGGGCACACCCAGCGAGAAGAAGGGCACGGCGGTGTTCAAAGGGGCTCGCGACCGCCTGCGGATCGGAAGTCGGTAGAGCCGTTCGGCAGAGCCGGCCGCGGATCGGAAGTCCGCGAACCCTTTGCGGAGGGCAGGTCCGTGGCAGCGCGCAGATCGCGTTGAACGTGTGGAACACCACCGAACATCCCCGCCCAACGCCCTGATCAGCAGCTTTGTTGCCAGTGACCACTGGCGTCGTGTGTGCGGTCGGTGAATCCCCATTACCGACGGGTACCAAAAGCCTTTCGCACGTCATACCCTGCGCCTCATGACGGACTCGCAGGCCCCGGAAAAGACCGGTACCACGCCCACCGCCGGTACCAACCCCCTCGCCCCCGCACCCACCGGCGTCCGTACCGCCGCCGATGTGGTCACCCCCCAGCTCGTCGCCCACCTGACCAAGGGCGTCGTCGGGTCCGGGCGCACCGCCAACCACACGCCGTTCACCGGCGAGAAGCTCGCCGACCTGCCCGAGTCCACCCCCGAGGACGTGGAGAAGGCGTTCGCGGCGGCCCGTGCCGCGCAGCAGGTGTGGGCGCAGGTGCCCGTGCGGGAGCGTGGCGCGGTCCTGCTCCGCTTCCACGACCTGGTGCTGGAGCGCCAGGCCGAGGTCCTCGACCTGATCCAGCTGGAGACCGGCAAGGCCCGGCTCCACGCCCACGAAGAGGTGCAGGCGGTCGCCGTCGCCGCCCGCCACTACGGCCGCAAGGCCCCCGCCTACCTCAGGCCCAAGCGGCACGCGGGCGCCGTGCCGACCCTGACGAAGGTCACCGAGCTGCGCCACCCGCGCGGTGTCGTCGGCCAGATCGCCCCCTGGAACTACCCCCTGGAGCTCTCGGTCGGCGACGCGCTCCCCGCCTTCGTCGCGGGCAACGCGGTCGTGATGAAGCCCGACACGGAGACCTGCCTCACCGCTCTGTGGGCCCGCGACCTCCTCATCGAGGCCGGGCTGCCCGCCGAGGTCTTCCAGGTCGTCATCGGCGAGGGCCCGGTCGTCGGCCCCGAGGTCGTCAGGCACGCCGACTACGTCTCCTTCACCGGGTCCACCCGCACCGGCCGCGAGGTCGCCCAGGGCGCCGCCGCCCGCCTGGTCGGCGTCTCCCTGGAACTCGGCGGCAAGAACGCCATGCTGGTCCTCGAGGACGCCGACATCGAGAAGGCGGCCGCGGGCGCGATCCGCGCCTGCTTCTCCTCCGCCGGCCAGCTCTGCATCTCCATCGAGCGGCTGTACGTCCACGAGTCCATCGCGGACGCCTTCCTGGAGCGCTTCGCCGCCCGCACCAAGGGCATGCGCCTCGGCACCTCCCTCGCCTACGGCGCCGAGATGGGCTCCCTGGTCGGCGAACGCCAGCTGGAGACGGTGAAGCGGCATGTGGAGGAGGCCGTGGCGAAGGGCGCGAAGGTGGTGGCCGGCGGCGTCGCCCGCCCCGACATCGGCCCGTACTTCTTCGAGCCCACGATCCTCGACGGCGTGACCGAGCCCATGTCCGTCTGCGCGGAGGAGACCTTCGGCCCGGTCGTCTCGATCTACCGCTTCAAGACGGACGACGAGGCGATCGAGCTCGCCAACTCCACCCCGTACGGCCTGAACTCCTCGGTCTGGACGAAGGACGGCCGCCGCGGCCGCGAGGTCGCCGCCCGCCTGCGCACCGGCACGGTCAACGTCAACGAGGGCTACGCCCCCGCCTACGGCAGCGTCCAGTCGCCCATGGGCGGCATGAAGGACTCCGGTCTCGGCCGCCGCCACGGCTCCGAGGGCATCCTCAAGTACACGGAGGCCCAGACGGTGGCCCAGCAGCGACTGCTGCCGATGGCTCCCTCACTGGGGATGGACGACGAGAAGTACGCGGCTTTCATGAGCCGCAGCCTGAAGGTGATGAAGGCACTGAGGTTCAAGTAGCCGACCCGGAAGCGCGGGGCTGCTTCGATGTGCGGCCCCGCCGCTCGGGCGCGAGAAACCACAGACGGCCCGCACGCGCAACCCAACGAGGAGAACCCGTGCCCCAGGACGCTTACGACTACGACGTCATCGTCGTCGGATCGGGCTTCGGCGGCTCGGTGACCGCCCTGCGCCTGACGGAGAAGGGCTACCGCGTCGGCGTCCTGGAAGCCGGTCGCCGCTTCACCCGCGCCACCCTCCCCAAGAACTCCTGGGACCTGAAGAACTACCTCTGGGCCCCCAGACTCGGCCTGTACGGAATCCAGCGCATCCACCTGCTGGGCAACGTCATGGTCCTGGCCGGCGCGGGCGTCGGCGGCGGCTCCCTCAACTACGCCAACACCCTCTACGTCCCGCCGAAGGCCTTCTTCGAGGACCCGCAGTGGCGTGACATCACCGACTGGGAGGAGGAGCTGCGGCCGTACTACGACCAGGCGCGCCGCATGCTGGGCGTACGGCTCAACCCGACGACGACCCCCTCCGACGTGCACCTGAAGGCGGCGGCCGAGCGGATGGGTGTCGGGGACACCTTCCACATGGCGCCGGTCGGCGTGTTCTTCGGGGACGGGCAGGACGCCGACGGGTCGGTGCGGGTGAGGCCGGGGGAAGAGGTGCCGGACCCCTACTTCGGTGGCGCGGGCCCGTCCCGCAAGGCCTGCACCGAGTGCGGCGAGTGCATGACCGGCTGCCGCCACGGCGCGAAGAACACCCTCAACGAGAACTACCTCTATCTCGCCGAGAAGGCGGGCGCGGTCGTGCACCCGCTCACGACGGTCGTGTCGGTCACGGACGACTCACGGGGCGGGTACGCGGTGGCCACCCTCCCCACCGACGACCGCCGCAAGGCGAAGGGCCGCACCTTCACGGCCCGCAAGGTCGTCCTCGCCGCCGGCACCTACGGCACCCAGACCCTGCTGCACCGCATGAAGGCGAACAGCCAACTGCCCTACCTCTCCGACCGTCTGGGCGAGCTGACCCGCACCAACTCCGAGGCACTGGTCGGCGCCCAGACCGACGACCGCCGCTACCGCAAGGTCACGGGGCAGCCGAAAGCCGACTTCACCCGCGGAGTCGCCATCACGTCCTCCATCCACCCGGACGAGAACACCCACATCGAGCCGGTCCGCTACGGCAAGGGCTCCAACTCGATGGGCGGCCTGTCGATCCTCCAGGTCCCCTACGCCGAGGGCTCCTCCAGGGTCGGCGGCTGGCTGGTGAACGCGGCCCGCCACCCCCTCCTCGTCCTGCGCTCCCTCTCCAACCGCCGTTGGTCGGAGCGGACCATCATCGGCCTGGTGATGCAGTCGCTGGACAACTCGCTGACGACGTATCTGAAGCAGACGGGCGTGGGCAAGGGCCTCTTGACGGCACGCCAGGGCCACGGCAGCCCCAACCCCAAGCAGATCAAGGCCGCTTCGGAGGCCGCGTCCGCGATCGCCGCCGACATCAACGGCTTCGCCGGCTCCAACGTCGGCGAGCTGATGGGCACCCCGCTCACCGCCCACTTCCTCGGCGGCTGCCCCATCGGCACCTCCCGAGAGACCGGCGTCATCGACCCGTACCACCGCCTCTACGGCCACCCCGGCATCTCGGTCGTGGACGGCGCCGCGGTCTCGGCGAACCTGGGCGTGAACCCGTCCCTGACGATCACCGCCCAGGCCGAGCGGGCGATGTCGTACTGGCCCAACAAGGGCGAGGAGGACCCGCGCCCGGCCCAGGGCACGGCGTACGAACGCCTGAAGCCGGTGGAGCCGAAGGCACCGACGGTCCCGCCGGAGGCGTTCGCCGCGCTGCGGCTGCCGTTCCTGGGAATGCCGACGGTGCCGCCGAAGAAGTAGCCCCACCGGAGCAAGCGAAAGGGACCTGCGCCCCCCTCCGAGCACAGGTCCCTCTCCGTCGGCGGTCCGCTAGGACCCGTTCAGGCTTACGCCTCCGCCTTGCGACGGCGCACCGCGAACACCGCGCCCGCACCGGCCACGACGGCGACACCGCCGACCAGGCCGATCATCGGCAGGGCGGAGCTGGAGCCGGTCTCGGCGAGGCTGCCGGTGACCTCCGGGGTGTTGCTGCCCGGCTTGCTGTCCGAGACCGGGGCCTTGCCGCCTTCCTGCGGCTTGGTGCCGTCGGTGTCGGTGCCCGCGGCGACGATCTGGAACTTGTACGAGACGTCGCCGAAGCCGGTGCAGTTCGCGTCGTCGTCGCCGTAGATCGTCGCGCCCAGCGAGAAGCCGGCGCCGACCGGGGCGGACGCCTTCACGTTGATGCGCAGCGGGATGTTGACCTGGTAGTCGGGCTTCAGCTCGTCGGTGGAGCCGACGTAACCGACCGCGTAGCCCTCCTCGTCGAGGTTCTCCCAGACCTTGTCCTCGGGGTTCCAGGCCTGGAGCTGGACCTGCTTGCTCTCGAAGAGCTCCTCGCCGTCCTTGTCCGAGGAGGCCCCGGCCAGGAAGTCCAGGTCGTGGAGGGTGGAGTCCGAGTTGTTGGTCACGTCCAGCGAGAACTTGTGCCAGCCGCTGCCGGCCGCGATCTTGCCCGGCAGACCGGTGATGTCGACATCGACCTTGGTGTCCTCGCAGACCGACGGCTCCGGTTCCGGGGTCGTGGACGCGGAGGGGGAGGAGCTCGGCGAGCTGGAGCTCGACTGGGACGCGGAGGAGCTCGGCGAGCTGGAGGTCGACTCGGAGGTCGAGGCGCTCGGCGAGGTGGAGGTACCGGTCGACTCGGACTGGGAAGCCGAGGCGCTCGGAGAGGAGGAGCCGGACGCGGAGGCGCTCGCGGAGGGGGACGCGGATTCGGATGCGAACGCGGCCGGGGCAGCGAACAGCGCCACCGGCGCTATCGCGGCTGTCGCAGCAGCGGCTGCCATGGCACGGCGAAGCTTCATGAAGACCTCAAGGAGTCCAGTGTGGAGGGCTCCGCGTGTGGGGCGCGGGTGTGGCCCTTGGTTCGGGAGGTTTGATCCGTGAAAGCTGTGAATGGTTGCCCTGTCACTCACAGAATTTTTATGTTGCCTGGATCACACGCATGGCCCGGAGTGGGGGCGACGGAGAGGCCGACGCACAGGGACGACGAAGGGCCCCGCGGGACGGATCCGCGGGGCCCTTCTTTATCGTCAGCACCGGCGTCAGGGCAGCGCCGGTGCCGGGAAGCGGCGCCGGGGGGTTGCGCCGCTGGTCTGTCGAGCGTCGAGCGCCCTCGTTCGCGCCGGGTCGCCGCCGGGGCGCACGCGGGGCGCGCGACCGGTCTGGACCTTTGGCGGTCGTTCGGGGCAGAGCGCCTCATTGCAGTTCAAGAGGCTGCAATGGGGTGCAATGCGGTTGTCCACGGCGGGACTTGGGTCTTTCTACGCATCGTGCTGGATGAACGCGGCGCCCGCAACCGTTTGACCCAGCCCTTGTGCATTTTTGCCATTCCCGCCGGCCGGCCCCGGGCGTCCCCGAGGCCGGCCTTCTCTTGGGTGACCGGGCTGCTGTCCCCTGCCGTCCGGTCACTTCCCTGGAGCGAGGTCCCACGACGCACAGCACGATCCGTACGCCTCATCGCCCCAGCGAGCCACGCGTGGTTCTTCCGGGCCCGCCCCTGGCTGGAACGGACACCGGGACCAACGAAGCCGTCCGGGAGCCGGTCACGCGCCGGACGGGTGAGGCGCAGCCCGAACTCAGATACGACCCCGGCACAGCTCGAGCAGCGTCATCGCGAGAGCCGTACCCGGCTTGCCGAGCGCCTCCCTGTAGTGGCCGAGGACCTCCATCTCGCGGGAGAGGTTCACCCGGCGCCCACCGGAGGCGATCCGGGCGTCCTGGATCACGGCGGACACGGCCATGCGTTCCTGCACGAGACCGATGATCCGGTCGTCGAGCGCGTCGATGCGTTCCCGGGCGTCGGTGATCAACCCGGCGGCCTGGTCGGTACGGGCGCCGGTCTTGTCGTTGGCGGTGACGGTCATGTCGGGGCTCCTCGGAATCGAGTCGGATCGAAGGGTGCGGCGCCCCGGAACGGCAGGACCCGGAAAACGACAGGCGCCCCGGGCCTTGTCGGCCCGGGGCGCCTGGGAAGTCGCTTGGCGGTTCGCTCAAGCAGCACGACCATGGCAGCCGGCGGGCCGGGTGCCATAGGTAAAGAAGAAGGTCGTGGGCGTGAGCATGGGCCCAGTATGCCACGGAACCTTCCGGAGGCCGGTCCAGGTCATTCGGCGCGTCCGGTGTCGGAGGGCTGAGGACCGTATGAGCACTGAGGACGCGGTGAGCGCTGAGGACTCGGTGAGTACTGAGCATGTCTGTGAGTACTGAGGGCGCAGGTGAGTGCTCAGGGCGGGTTCATGCGGTGAGGACGAGGGAGCGAGCTTTTCGGCGCCGGTCCGGCCGACTCAGCCTGTCCGCGGCGCCCCCTCCGGGGAGTCCGAGGTCGAGGGCCGTTCAGGGCCGAAGCCGGGGTCTGGGGGCGGCAGTCCCAGCGGCGGGACCGTGCCGCGCCCACCTCGGTAGAATTGGCCAGCACAGAGACCCCGCCCAACCGCCGGAAGGCCCCCGTGTCATCAGCGACTCCCGCTGCCGCCGCCCCCGACACCGTCCTGGTCGTCGACTTCGGCGCGCAGTACGCCCAGCTCATCGCCCGTCGAGTCCGCGAGGCCCGGGTCTACAGCGAGATCGTCCCGAGCACCATGCCGGTCGCGGAGATGCTCGCCAAGAACCCGGCGGCGATCATCCTCTCCGGCGGCCCCTCGTCCGTGTACGAGGAGGGCGCTCCCCGCCTCGACCGCCAGATCTTCGAGGCCGGCGTCCCCGTCTTCGGCATGTGCTACGGCTTCCAGCTGATGGCGCAGTCGCTCGGCGGCACGGTGGACAACACCGGCGCCCGCGAGTACGGCCGCACGGACCTGCACGTCTCCAGGACGTCCTCCACCCTCTTCGAGGGCACCCCGGCCGAGCAGGCCGTGTGGATGTCGCACGGCGACGCCTGCTCCGCCGCCCCCGAGGGCTTCTCCGTCACGGCGTCCACGGACGTCGTCCCGGTCGCCGCCTTCGAGAACGACGAGAAGAAGCTGTACGGCGTCCAGTACCACCCCGAGGTCATGCACTCCACGCACGGCCAGCAGGTCCTGGAGCACTTCCTCTACCGCGGCGCCGGCCTCACCCCCTCCTGGACCACGGGCAACGTGATCGAGGAGCAGGTCGCCGCGATCCGCGAGCTGGTCGGCGACAAGCGCGCGATCTGCGGCCTGTCCGGCGGCGTGGACTCCGCCGTGGCCGCGGCCCTCGTCCAGAAGGCGATCGGCTCCCAGCTGACCTGCGTGTACGTCGACCACGGCCTGATGCGCAAGGGCGAGACCGAGCAGGTCGAGAAGGACTTCGTGGCGGCGACCGGCGTCCAGCTGAAGGTCGTGGACGCGGAGGAGCGTTTCCTCAAGGCGCTCGCCGGGGTCTCCGACCCCGAGGAGAAGCGGAAGATCATCGGCCGCGAGTTCATCCGCGTCTTCGAGCAGGCGCAGGCCGAGATCATCGCGGACGAGGGTCCGGCGGTGGAGTTCCTGGTCCAGGGCACGCTCTACCCGGACGTGGTCGAGTCCGGTGGCGGCACCGGCACCGCCAACATCAAGTCGCACCACAACGTCGGCGGCCTCCCCGAGGACCTCGAGTTCAAGCTCGTCGAGCCGCTGCGCAAGCTGTTCAAGGACGAGGTCCGCATGGTCGGCCAGGAGCTCGGCCTGCCGGAGGAGATCGTCCAGCGCCAGCCGTTCCCCGGCCCGGGCCTGGGCATCCGGATCGTCGGCGAGGTGACGAAGGAACGGCTCGACCTGCTCCGCGAGGCCGACGCCATCGCCCGTGAGGAGCTGACGGCGGCCGGCCTCGACCGCGACATCTGGCAGTGCCCGGTGGTCCTGCTCGCGGACGTCCGCAGCGTCGGCGTCCAGGGCGACGGCCGCACCTACGGCCACCCGATCGTCCTGCGCCCGGTCTCCTCCGAGGACGCCATGACGGCCGACTGGTCGCGTCTGCCGTACGACGTGCTGGCGAAGATCTCGACCCGGATCACGAACGAGGTGCGGGACGTCAACCGCGTCGTCCTCGACGTGACCTCGAAGCCGCCGGGCACGATCGAGTGGGAGTGAGCCTCCCTGGTCGAGGTCATGTCCGCTTGAGAGTCCGCACCGGCTCTCCGGGCTTCCAGACCTGGGCGACGAGATACGTGTCGTCCTCGACGTAGGTCCGTACGACCTCCGTCAGCTCGGTGCGGAAGAGGTGGAACGGCTCCGGCGGTTCCACCTCTTTCACGTATCCGGCCTTTGCCGCCTCCTCGTCCCCGACCTCGACGGCCCGCCCGCTGATCCGGACGTCGCCGCCGCCCATCCCGGTGCCCTCCCCCGGGTTGGCCTGGAGGCTGAAACGGGGGTCGCGGCGCAGGTCGAGGGCCTTGAGCGAGCCGGGCATCATGCCGAGCCACAGCTCGCCGTCGAGGAAACGCACCTCCAGGCCGCTGGTACGGGGAGAGCCGTCCTTGCGGACGGTCGCGAGGACGTGGTGCGTGAAGGCGCCGAAGCGATCCTCGACGGTCTTCGCGAGGTCGGGCTCGGCGTGCGCGAAAGCTGCCCAGTTCACAGTCATACGGGGAGTGTGACGCCAATACCCGACACCCTCTGTCCGGTATTCCTGGCCCTGGCCCTGGACGTGTCGGTCGGCGGGGCCTGTCGCGTGGCTGGGTGTCGGGCGGCCGGGTCTCGGGCGGCGGGGCCTGTCGGGGCGGCGCCGGCGGCGGAGGGGTGGCGCGGGCGGAGGGGCGGCGCGGGCGGAGGGGTGGCGCGGGCGGAGGATCAGGCCACGTGCGGTACCGGCCGCACATACCGCTCCCGGCCGTGCTCGTCCCGTACGAGCGTGCAGCCCCCCGCCGTGAGCCGCGCCGCGAGCTTCGCGCGCCGGGAGGCGTTGATGCGCAGGGCGCCCAACATGCCCAGCGGCATCGCGACGGCGAGCGGGAGCAGGACGGCGTACTTGCCGGTCAGGACGGCCATCAGCAGGAACAGCACCGCGGAGCCCCAGCCGATGGTCATCAGCTGGGCCCGGTTGGCGGCGGCCTCCAGGGCCTCGTAGCGGATGAGGCTGGTGAGGAGGTCGACATCCGCCTGCGCCTCGGGGACCGGGGTGAGCGAGCCCAGGTACATGCCCGGGACGGGGCGGTCGGGGCCGGGGTCGGGGAAGGCGGCCGTGTTGGCCGCGGCCCGCTGCCGGGCCACCGGGCTGGGATCGCGGACCAGCTGGACGTGCACCACTCGCTGCTTGCCGACGAGTCGGACGCTCTCATAGCGGAAGCCGTAGCACTCGGCCACGTACGCCAGCGCGCCGATCGTCTGCGGCTCCGCGAAGGGGTGGATGAGTTCGATGGCGTTGCGCGTCGCTGTCTGGCGCATGAGGGAGTCGAGGTGGCGATCGGCGGTACTCAAGACGTGCTCCATAGGTGACGGAAATCGTCATCTTTGCATAACGGCTCTGCCCTTTTGCCCTGACCGACGGTAACTTCCGCCCCGTAAAGCAACCCAGCGCTGGAGGACCGATGCACGGGCCCACGCCGCCTGCTCCGCTGCCCACCGACCGGCTGCAGTTCGCCATGCCGCCGATGCACGAGTCGGTCGAGGACGAGCGCCGGCACCGCAAGGAACGGCTGGCGGGCGCGGTGCGGATCTTCGGCCGGCTCGGCTTCGAGGACGGCGTCTCCGGACACATCACCGCGCGCGACCCCGAGTACAGCGACTGCTTCTGGGTCAATCCGTTCGGGATGCCGTTCAAGCACGTCACCGTGAGCGACCTCGTGCTCGCCAACCGGGACGGGCAGGTCGTCGAGGGTCGCTACCACGTCAACCAGGCCGCCTTCACCGTGCACGCCCAGGTGCACGCCGCCCGGCCCGACGTCGTCGCCGTCGCCCACTGCCACTCGGTGCACGGCCGCGCCCTCGCCGCCCTCGGCGAGCTGCTCGACCCGATCACCCAGGAGAGCTGCGCGTTCTACGAGGATCACGCCCTCTACGACGCCTATACCGGCGTCGCCGTCGACGCCGAGGAGGGCAGGCGCATCGCGTCCGCGCTCGGCACCCGCAAGGCGCTCGTCCTGCGCAACCACGGGCTGCTGACCGTCGGCGACTCGGTGGACGCCGCGGCCTGGTGGTTCCTGTCCATGGAACGCTCCAGCCAGGTCCAGCTGACCGCCCGCGCCGCCGGCCGCCCGGTCCTGATCGACCACCGCGCGGCGGTGGCGACCCGGGAACAGCTCGGCGGCGACCTGGTGGCGTGGATCAACTACCAGCCCCTGTGGCAGGACATCAGCAGGAGCGAACCGGATCTGCTGTCGTGACACGGTTTCGGGCCGACGGCTCGGCAGGGCTGACTTCGCGACGGCGGTTTCGTGACGCCGGGATTCAGAACCCCCGCAGCACGACTGCCTTCGTCCGGGCGAACTCCTCGTCCGTGAGCACCCCGTCCCGGTGCAGCTCCCCCAACTCCCGCAGCCTGCGCAGCAGGACGTCGTGGTGGTCGGCCTGCGGCGGTACGGCCGACGCGGGCGCGGACCGGTCCGGGTGACGGTCCGGCCAGTGGTCCGCGTACCCGTCGTGCCCGTCGGCGGTACGGGTGGACGGATGCGGCAGCCGGGCGGTGACCGCGGTCGCGACCAGCGCGGTCAGCAGGTCGCGTCGGGCGCTGCCCCACAGGTCCAGGGCGTACGGGTCCTTCTCCGGCGGGAGCTTCGCGAACACCGTCTCGCGGGTCACGAAGCGCAGGAGCCCGTCCTCGTGGCCGGTGTTGGGCAGCCACTCCACCTGCACGAGATCACCCACGTGGACGACGCGCGGGCCCGTCGCCCGCTTGATCCGGTCCGCGGTGTCGGCCCAGTCGATGCGCACCTGGGTGCCGTCGAAGGAGACCGTGCCGTCGGAGGAACGGACGGACACCGGGACCGGCGGGCCGGGCAGCAGATAGGCCTTGGTCGGCTCCTTGGGGATCTGGTCGAGCAGCAGCGCGTGCCGGATCTCCTCCGCGACGTACTCGGCGATCCCGGAGGTGTCCATGTCCACGACGAGCCGGTAGGGATCGGCCGTGTCGGGCAGCCGCCCGCCCGTCGCCTGCAACAGCGGGTCGGCCCCCTCCCGCAGCCGCAACCGCAGCCGGCCACGCTTGCGTTCGGGCTCGTAGACGATGCCGGCGACGGCCTCCAGGGGCACGGCGATCTCCCCGTACGTCTGCCGGAACAGCGGCACACTGCGGTGGAGTCCCGGCGTGATCCGGACCGTCGTGCCGTCGAAGGCCCAGGCCCCGTCACGCTGGATGATCTCGGCCATACGGAAATTCTCGCAGCCAGGTCAACACGGCGGGCCCCGCCTCACCCGCGCTGACCAGACCTGGCGAAGCCGGACGGTGTCCGGTAGGGCACAATTCGCTGTCATCGCAGGGGAGTTGTTCACAGGGCAGGTGGCCGGATTCGTCGGGGCCGCCGGTCGGGGAAGTCGCGGGGAAGGCGGGCGTCGGACGTGGCGGTGCAGGAAGCGAGACAGGGGCCGGACGCGGGCGCGCACGAGGGCGGCTGCACCTGCGGGGACTGCCCGCACGGAGCCCGCGAGGGGCACCGGCGCGCGGTGGCCGAGTTCCTGCTGAAGCGCGACGGGTTCGCCGCCGGGCAGGGCCTGCCGGCCGCCGTCGCCCACTCCGCCTCGGCCTCCCGCCAGTGGGTCTCGGAGGAACTGACCCAGTCCGCGGAACTCGTCGCCGAACGCGGCCGAGCCGAGGGCGGTGCCTGGCTGGCCCGCCTCTGGCTCCGCACCACGTGCACGGTGTGGGCGGCGGTGGTCCTCCTGCTGCTGGTGCAGTCCCTCACCGCGATCGGCGCGGGCTGGACCACGGCCCGCACGGCCGGACTCCTCGCCGCGTTCGTCGTCGCCGGGGCGCTGACCGCCGCCTCCTGGTTCCACCGGGCGCGCGGCGGCGCGCTGGCTCCCGTCATCGGCGAGGACAACCGCCTGTCCACCTCCCGTGCCGTCGCCGCCGCCTGGGTGCTGCTCGTGGCGTACGCGGTCCTGGTCCTGGTGGGCCGGCTGGCCGCCGCCTCCGGTCCCGCCGAACGCGACGCGCTGATCTCCGGCCTCGACCTCACCCGCGGGGCCGGCGTGGTCACCGTCCTCGCCGTGGTCTGCGCCATCGCCGTGCTGGTGCGCCGGGTGGTCGGGCTGCGTGTCCTGGCCCAGCGGCTGCAGAAGGTCCGCGCGCACCGGCCCCGGGCAGCCGACCTGCTGACCGACGATGCGGGCCGCGGCACCTTCGCCGACATCCAGTACGTCGTGATCAGCGCCGTCGCCCTGGCCTTCGCCGCCGTACGCCTCGCCCGCCGCCCCGACCAACTGCCCGATCTGCCCTGGGGGCTCGCCGTCGTGGTGCTGGTCTCGGCCGCGACCTACCTCGCCGGCAAATACGCGGAGGGCGGCCGCCCCGTGATCCTCTCTGTCGTCCGCTCCCGCGAGGCCGGTGACCTCGACGCCCCGATCCGCACCGGCGACGACATCGAGATCCGCGGCGCCGGCTTCGTCCCGCCCGGCGCCCAGGCCGCCGACCGGCTCTCCCGCATGGTCGTCCGTATCGGCACGGTCCACGTCCATGTGCCCCTCGTCCCCGTCGCGGGCGGCTTCAGCAACCCCACCGACGCGGTCCTGACCGTCCCGGTCCCGGCGGAGGTCGAGCCCGGCCGGGTGGAGGTGCAGGTGGTGACGGCCGCCGGAGTGGAGACGAACCGGTACGCGATCGATGTAACGGAGTAAGACGTCACGGACGGGCGACACGAGCACGGGCTTCGGGATCCTCCGTCCGTTCCGGTCAACCATTGAACGCACCTCCCATTTCGTACGTATGGTCTTGCGTATGGTCTGTTGAGGGGTCCCACCACGGCGGGCGAGAGGCGGCTACGAGCGATGACTCACAGCATGCGGACGGACACGCACCCCCCTTACCTCGACGGCGGCCGCGACTGGCGGGACTCCGCCACCCGGTACGCCCTCCTCCCACTCCGCATCTTCCTCGGCGTCACCTTCATCTACGCCGGCCTCGACAAGCTCACCGACGGCGCCTTCCTCAAGGCCGGCGGCGCCGGATCCATCGGCGACACCATGCGCGCCGTCCGTGACTCCTCGGCCATTCCGGCCCTGGTCGACCTGGCTCTGAAGAGCCCCACCGGCTTCGGCTACGCCATGGCCTTCGGCGAACTCGCCGTCGGTATCGGCGCTCTCATCGGCCTCCTCACTCGCCTCGCCGCACTCGGCGGCGCCCTGATCTCCCTCAGCCTGTGGCTGACGGTGAGCTGGGCCTCGGACCCCTACTACTACGGCAACGACCTCCCCTATCTCATGGCCTGGCTCCCTCTCGTCCTCGCAGGCGCCCCCGTCCTCTCGCTCGACGCGGCATGGCGCAATCGGAGGAGGCAGCGGGTGGGAGGCCTTTAGTCGGCTCTTCTGCGGTCTGCGGTCTGCGGCCTGCGGTCTGCGGTCTGCGGTGCTCGGTGTTCGGGTGTGGGTGCGTGGTGGGTGGTCTGCAGGCTGTGATCTGCCGCCTGTGCCTGTCCTGTTAGGGCGGGCGTGCCTGCCTCGGCCGTAGGGACGGGCGACATACCTGCGGGACGGGCGGTGCCCGCCCTGCCGTGGGGAGCCGCGCGCCTGGCCTGTCGTAGGAGCGGCGGCGGCATGGCTGCGGGAGCAGGCGGTGTCTGCCTCGGGCCGTCCGAGGGCGGCGTGCCCGTGAGGGCGGACTGCGGTGCCCTTGGACGGTGTAGGAACTGGGGTGCCTGAGCCGACGGCGGCGGCACCCTGCCTCGTGACCGTCCGTCGGCGCGGGCGGGCCCACTCCGCCGACCCGGTCGGCTGCCTGAGCGTCGGACTCTGCCTCAGCTCGCCGTTTCCCCACCCGCCTCCGCGGGAGTTCCCCGGTGTGCTCCCCGGCGTCTGCGTATGGACCGGGCCAGCACTCCGGTCGCGCCCGCCAGACAGAGGCCTGCCACCACCATCGGGATCACGGCGAACCACGGTGTCTCCCAGAGACCGCCCGCGTCACCCGCGTAGACGATGCCGGCGAGGGTGAAGGCGGCACCGGCCACCAGCCTGCCCGGACGGAACTCATGACGCAGCATGGACCACCTCCGCCTGTCCCGCCCCGACCTGTAGGTCGAGGTCGATCGTCCCGACGTCCTTGCCGCCCGAGATTGGCGACAGGGTGACCTCCTTGTGCTTGCCCGGCTCCACGTCCACGTCCTCCTGGTCCTCACCCGGCAACTGGATGTCGCCCAGGCCCACGTCGATGCTCATCTTCACGGTCACGTCCGGCGGCACGACCACCCGCAGCCGGCCGAGCCCCACCTCCGCGTTCGTCCTCACCGTCTGCCCCTTGGCCAGGTTTAGCCGGGACAGGTCCAGGGTGCCGTTGCCCGTGCCGAGGTCGTAGCCCTCCCGGACGTCGGCCACCGTCGCGGGCCGCCAGGTCCTGTCGGTCCAGTACGTGGTGATGTCCCTGGGCAGGGTGGCCGAGCCGGCGAGCAGGCCTGCCGTGACGATCGCCAAGAACACCGACCCCGCGCCCGTCCGCCCCAGGAACGAACTGACCGCGATGCCCACGCCCAGCACGATGAGCGCGGCGGCCAGACCGGCCTGGAGGCTGACGCCCAGCGGGTGCTCGTCCCAGGTGATCCGGGTGGCGACACCGCCCGCGAGTACCGCGAGCAGGAACAGCCAGCCGCCGATCCAGCGGGGGCCGCGCGGCCTGGAGGACCGGCCGAGCGGGGTGCGTATGTCCTCGCGGGCGCTCGTGTGCCCGGTGAGACGGACGTCGATGATCGAGGTGATGTCCGGGGTGCGGGAGTCCCGAGGGCCCCACAGATACCCCGTGCCGCCGTAGTGCGTGCCGTCCTTGACGATGGGGTCGCGCCACCAGGAGGGGTAGGCGGCCGGCACCGGCGGCGCCTGGGCCTCCGGCGGGGCGTCGGCGACGGCCTGAGCGGCGAGCGGGTCGGCGTCGGAGGCGTCCCGGTGCCGTGACCAGTACCCGGCGCCGGCCAGGAGGAGAGAGAGGACGACGGCGAAGGTCAGGACACTGCCGTTGTTCAGCATCGACAGGAACACTCCGCAGCCGACCAGTGCGAACAGCACCGCCGCGAGCGCCTGTCCGTCGACGCGGCCGGTCAGCAGCTTGCGCACCTCGTTCTGGCCGTCGTCGGCGTACGGGACGAAGAGCCAGGCGAAGCCGTAGAAGATGAGGCCGATGCCGCCGGTCGCGGAGAGCACCGCGAGCGTGATCCGGAAGATCACAGGGTCCATGTCGCACTGCCGCCCGAGGCCCGCGCACACGCCGGCGAGCATCTTGTGTTCACGGTCGCGGCGGAACCTGTGCAAGGGGGCGTCGGTCAGGCGCGAGCCGTCGGCCGGACCGGGGTCGTCGGCCGGACCGGGCTCAGCGGGCGAGGCGGGTGCCTCGGGCGCCCCCGGCGGACCGGGCGGTCCGGTCCCCGACCCGGTTCCGGTGTTGGTGCCCGTGCCCCTGCCCGTGCCGGTGTCGGCCGTCGCTGTCTCCTCGTTCACGTCTGCCTCTCCGGCCCTGCCCGGTTCTTCGGGCGCACCCCGTTCTTCACGTGTGCGCGCCCGCTCGTGCGCGCGCGGTTCCTCACCTGCGGCGCCGGGAGCGCCGGTGGACGGGGCGGCCGCGTCGGGCGCGGTGCCCCCGTCGGGCACGGCGTCCGCGGCGTGCTGGTGATCTGCCATGCGTCCATGGTGGCGGGCGAGCCGCCCCGGCGGCAGTCGGAATGACCCTGGTCGGACCCTGATATCGGCCCTGAGCCGACGCCCGGGAGGCGTTCGACCTGCGAGGGCGGCGAAGATCAGGGGCGTCTCGGGGGCAAACCCTGATGCCCGGGCGCGGCCGCCGTGTGAACATCGATGGCATGCCGGAAGCCGCAGCAGCGCCACTCGTCGAACCGCGGCCGCCGCGCAAGCTCTACCGCAGCAGTGACGGACGCTGGCTGGGTGGCGTGGCGCGGGGGCTCGCCGGGCATCTCGGGCTGCCCGTGATCTGGGTGCGGCTCGTCTTCGTCGGCCTGTTCCTGGCAGACGGCCTCGGCGCCCTGCTCTACGCGGCCTTCTGGTTCTTCGTGCCGCTCGGGGTCGGTGGCGTCGGCGACCAGAAGCCCCCCTCCCTCGTCGCCACCGAGACCGCGCCCGACGGCCGCCGCAGACTCGTCGCCCGCAAACCGGACAGGGGCCAGATCGTCGCCCTGCTCCTCATGGTCGTCGTGGCCATGGTCTTCGTGGGCAACGTGAATCTGGGCAGCGGCGCCAAGGCCTATCTCCTGCCCGCCGTCCTCGTCGGCGCGGGCGTCGCCCTCGTCTGGCGTCAGGCGGACAACGCCCGCCGGGCCCGCTGGGTCGAGGTGGGCCGCAGACGTCGTACGCTCACGCTGCTGCGCGCGGGCGCCGGTGTCCTCCTGGTCACCGCCGGCGTCTCCGGCATCTTCGTCCTGCAGGGCTCCGCCGCCCACCTCGATTCGGTCCTCCAGGCTGCCCTCGCCGTCCTGGTCGGCATCACACTGCTCGCCGGGCCGTATCTCGTGCGCATGACGCAGGACCTCTCCGAGGAGCGCCTGATGCGCATCCGGGCCCAGGAGCGCGCGGAGGTCGCCGCACACGTCCACGACTCGGTGCTGCACACGCTCACCCTGATCCAGCGCAACGCGGAGAACGCGAACGAGGTGCGCCGCCTCGCCCGCGCTCAGGAGCGCGACCTGCGGACCTGGCTGTACAAGCCCGAGGGCACCGGCAAGGACGAGGCCGACGAACCGACCACGCTCGCCGACGCGGTCCGGCGCAACGCCGCGGAGGTGGAGGACAAGCACGGCGTCCCCCTCGAGGTCGTGGTCGTCGGCGACTGCCCGCTCGACGAACGGACAGCGGCGCAGATGCAGGCCGCGCGCGAGGCGATGGTGAACGCCGCCAAGTACGGTGGCGAGGGCGGCGCCGTGCAGGTCTACGCCGAAGTCGAAGGAAGGACGGTCTTCGTGTCGGTCCGGGACCGCGGCCCCGGCTTCGACCTCGACTCGATACCCGCCGACCGCATGGGCGTCAGAGAATCGATCATCGGCCGCATGGAGCGCAACGGCGGCACCGCGCGACTGCGGGCGGTGCCGGGCGGTGGCACGGAGGTCGAGCTGGAGATGGAGAGGGCGGAGAAGACGTCATGAGCGACCCGACCGAGACGAACGGAACGGCGGGAGCGGCCGAGCCGGCCGAGACCTTGGGCGGCGGCACGGGCGGGCGCCATGTGCGCGTGGTCCTGGTCGACGACCACCGAATGTTCCGTACGGGCGTCCAGGCCGAGATCGGCCGGACCGAGGAGACCGGCGTCGAGGTCGTCGGCGAGGCCGCGGACGTCGACCAGGCGGTCACGGTGATCACCGCGACCCGGCCGGAGGTCGTCCTCCTCGATGTGCACCTGCCGGGCGGCGGCGGGGTCGAGGTGCTGCGCCGCTGCGCCGCGCTGATGGCCGACGCCGAGCAGCCCGTGCGTTTCCTCGCCCTGTCCGTGTCGGACGCGGCGGAGGACGTGATCGGGGTGATCCGCGGCGGCGCCCGGGGATACGTCACCAAGACGATCACCGGCACCGATCTGGTCGACTCCATCTTCCGTGTGCAGGAGGGCGACGCCGTCTTCTCGCCGCGGCTCGCCGGCTTCGTCCTCGACGCCTTCGCCTCCACCGACGCCCCGCCGGTCGACGAGGACCTCGACCGTCTCACCCAGCGCGAGCGCGAGGTCCTGCGCCTCATCGCCCGCGGCTACGCCTACAAGGAGATCGCCAAGCAGCTCTACATCTCCGTGAAGACGGTCGAGTCCCATGTGTCGGCGGTTCTGCGCAAGCTCCAGCTGTCCAACCGGCACGAGCTGACGCGGTGGGCGACGGCACGGCGGCTGGTGTGACACCCGGCGCGGGTCGCTGATCGCCGTATCGCAGAGCCGGGGTCGCAAAGCCGCTCGCGGGTGGCGGTCGCTACCGGTGCCCCGCCGCCGGCGCCGGTCCCAACGCCCGTAGCGCCCACCGGTAGTGCCGTACCGCCTTCGCCGCGCCGATCAGGCCCGTCAGCCACAGGATCGTGCCGATGCCCATGCCGAGGGCGACCTCCGCGTACGTCGAACGGCCGGGTCGTGCGCCGGCCGCGGTCGCGAAGGACGCCCACAGGCCGGTCGTGGCGACGGCGAGGGAGGACAGCAGCCAGAAGAGGCTGAGGCCGGGGGAGCGCAGGCGGGCGTCGGACAGGGGGTGGCTGTCCAGGGCGAGCCAGGCGTCCAGGAGCTGCCGTATCTGGTGGTCACGGCGGACGGCGAGGACGACGGCCACGACGGACGGGGCGAGCGCGGCGAGGCCGAGGAGCGCGAAGACCGGGCCGAGGAGGAACGCGGTGGGGTCCTTCTCCTCGAACTGCTGCACCGGCAGGACCAGCAGCGACCATCCGATGATCGCCGCGAGCGCCAGCAGCCACAGCAGCAGCACCCGGTGGACACCGAGGCTGCGCCGGTGCAGTTCCTCCAACGCCCGCTGACGGTCGGCCAGCAGCGTGGAACGGTCCGGCCAGGTGCGGAGGTACGGCGGAGGTGGGGGAGGGGGAAGCGTGGCGCGGGACATCGGGGCTCTTTCGGGCGGACGGGGAGGAAGAGACGACGTACGACGGCGTGCCGTTGCCGCGCGCCGAACCTACCGCGTCGCATGTCCATGCCCGGGTCGCCCCCCGCCACGGGTTCACACCACCCGGGTCGCCCCCGCGTACGGCATCTCGTCGAGTGGTGCCACGCGCACCGGGGCCGACGGGTTCGGGGCGTGGATCATCCTGCCGTCACCGATGTAGATCCCTACATGGGTGATGCCGGAGTAGAAGAACACCAGGTCGCCCGGGCGGAGTTCGGAGCGGGAGACACGGCGGCCGGCGTCGATCTGGGCGTATGTCGTGCGGGGCAGGGAGACGCCCGCGGAGCGGTAGGCGGCCAGGACCAGGCCCGAGCAGTCGAAGGCGTTCGGGCCGGTCGCGCCCCACACATAGGGGCTGCCGAGCTTGGAGTAGGCGTAGGAAAGGGCGGCCGCGGCACGGGAGTTGGTGGTGGTGGCGGAGCCGGGGGCCTGGAGGGTGTCGCGGGCGCCCGTCGAGGCCCGCGAGGCGCGGGTGGCGCCCGTCGCGCCGTCCGCTCCTTGCTCGAGCCGGGCGCGTTCCTGAGCCGTCAGCCGGGACAGCAGCCGGCGAGCCGCGTCCAGCTTTCCGGTGATCGTCTTCTTGTGCCGCTTCAGTTCCGTCTGACGCGTCTGGAGGGAGGTCAGTTCGACGCGGGCGGCACCGCGCAGTTGCTCGATCTCGCGCAGCTGTCTGCGGACGCGGGCGACGGCGGCGGACTGGCGGTCGCCGGCGCGTTCGGCGAAGGCGGCGCCGTCGAGGTACTGGTCGGGGTCGTCGGAGAGCGCCAACTGCATCGCGGGGTCGAGTCCACCACTGCGGTACTGCGCCGCCGCCATCGATCCCAGCGCCTCCCGCGCCGAGTTGAGCCGCGCCTCCTTGCGTGCGGCCTCGTCGCGCAGGGCCTTCAACCGCTCCTCGGCCGCCGTCGCCTTCTCCTGCGCGCCGTTGTACTTCTCGGTGGCGGCCTCCGCCTCCTGGTACAGCTTGTCCACCTTGGCCTTCACCTGCGCCGGTGTGGGGCTCGGCTCGGCGTGTCCGGTGCCGTCGAAGACCGTCGTGCCCGCCGCGCCGGCGAGGGCGATCGTGGCCGCCGTGCGGACGCTATGGCCGCCGAGCGAGCGCTGTCGGGGCTTGCGGTGCGCTGCCACGTGGGACTGCACGTCCTTTCGTACGACCGCCTCGTCGGGTACGGCCATCAGGGGCCCGGGCGGGACCCACTGCCCGCCGGGAGCGGACGGACGTACGGCCGCGGGGAGCGGCTGACGCGCCCGGCGGCGGCCCGCACAGGGGAGCGGGGCGCCGCCGGACTTTCTCGGCGGTGGTGGCCGACTGCCGCCCCTGGCCCGGGCGGCGGTGGGGAGCCGGTCACCTGGGGGAGGACGCTAGGCCCGTCCGTGTCGAGTCGGTAACGGGATGTGCGGAAGTGACGCGAGCGCAGTGACAGGTGACCGGGTGTGGTCGTCGATCCGGTCCAGGAGCGTCGACTTCGGGCGGCGCGCTGACCGATACGGCGGAAACCGGACACGTCGGAGCGGCGGAGTGCTATGGGGCGCATATGCAGGTGCCGTCACAGGAGGTGGGCCGGTGTCGGGTGGCCTCCGCGCGGCTGATTAGCATCCGGCTTCATGGACGTACTCATCCATCTCTTCGTCGGCCTGCACATCATCGGCATCGCCGCGCTCCTCGGCGGCTTCCTCACGCAGATGAAGGCGATGGGCCAGGGCACGGCCCGCTTCGTCCCCGCGATGCTGCACGGCGCGGCGACGATGCTGGTCACCGGCGTGATCCTGGTCGGCCTCAACCAGGCGGACGACCAGGAGGTCAACAACATCAAGATCGGCGTGAAGCTGGTACTGCTGATCGTGATCCTCGGCCTGGTCTACGTGAAGCGCGACGACGAGAAGGTGGACAAGCCCCTGTTCGGTCTGGTCGGGCTGCTGACCGTGGCCAACGTCTTCATCGCGGTCCTCTGGACCTGACGGCCGCGCGGGCCGCCGCGACCGATCCCGCGGCGACGGCCGTCCACGCCGCCACCGCGATCCACAGCAGCACCCGCCCGGGCCACTCCAGCCACGGGACGCCGACGGCGGCGGCGACGGACAGCGTCCCCGCCGCCGTCATCCCCATCGCGAACACCGTCGCCCAGCGCCGCGTGTCGTAGCGCGCCCGCGGCCACCGCGCCTCGGCCACGAGCAGTACGGCGTACCAGCTCAGGTCCAGAATCAGCAGCCCCACGGTCATCGTGCGCAGCGCGCTGGTGTCGTCCTCGTTCCACAGGTACAGGCCGCCGTCGTCGGCCGTGAGGAGCCTCGACCCCGCCAGCGCCGAGATGGCGAGCGCGCCGCCCGCCACCCAGTGGTCCCCGGCGCCCCCGGCCACCTGCCGCAGGTCGAAACGGGCCAGCGCGAAGCCGTACAGCACCAGGCCGAGCCAGAACAGCACGAGCGCGGTGTGCGCGAGCCAGGCCGCTTCCTCGGCCCGGGCAAGAGTCGCACCGAGTACGGCCAGCCCCTGTGTGGCCACACAACACAGGAACACCGCCCCGGACATGCGCCGCCTCCAACGCCGCATGACGTTCACCAGCAGCACGGGCCACAGCACCGCCGCGAGCGCCAGCAGCGACTCGGCGAGCTGCTGCCGTCCGAGCGCGGAGAACCGCGTGCCGAGCACGGTGGTCGCCGCGACGGCCGTGAGCGCCTCCGGCGCACCTGCCTCCGCCCGCCACCGCTCGCGCTCGCCCAGAAGCCGTACGACGAAGCCCACTGCCAGCGCCACCCAGACGGCGCCCGCCGTCGCCAGTGCGATCCGGGACAGCACCGCGTACCCCGCCAGATCCAGACCGACCGACAGGATGCCGCTTGCCAGCACAACGGCCCCGGCCGCCGGCGTACGCCGCGCCCACCAGGAGCGAAAGGGGGAAGAGCCGGGCATGCGGCCGATGCTAAGCAGCACGGGACGGCTTGCGAGGGGGCACGCGCGCGGGGACGAGGAATTACGCGCGGGCACAGGACAGCGGAGACGGCGTGGGGTGAGGGGTGTCAGACGGGGTGGGGCGGAGTGCGCCGGCGCGGAGAGGGGGCTCCAGGGGCGCCGGTCGCGCAGTGCGGGCGCCGGGCGGAGGTGAGGGGCGCGCGGACGGGGCGCCGCGCTCCCTGACGCACTGGAGCCACCCGCTCACGCGCGCGTGCCCCCACTCACAGGCACGCGACGACCGCCCGGCGACGCCCCCGGCGACGACCGCCGGGCACCGGCTGCCCTCAGGCCGGGCGCACCACGCTGTGGATCGACGACTCGCCGTCGTAGTACACCGACTCCTCGCGCACGTACGCGCCCGGCTTCGGGGCGTGGATCATCATGCCGTTGCCGATGTAGATGCCGACGTGGGTGACGTCGTCGTAGAAGAAGATCAGGTCACCCGGGAGGGCGTTGGCGAGGGGGACGGTGGTACCGGCGTTCACCTGGTCGTAGGTGGTGCGCGGGAGGGTGACGCCGGCGGCCTTCCAGGCGGCCTGGGTGAGGCCGGAGCAGTCGTAGGACTCGGGACCGGTGGCGCCCCAGACGTACGGCTTGCCGATCTGCGCGCGGGCGAAGGCGAGCGCCTTCTCGGCCTTCGTGGTGTACGAGGCGTCCGCGGCGGGAGCGGACGAGGACGGCGACGACGACGAGGACGTGTCCGAGCTCGAGGAGGTGCTGCTCTCCTGCTGCGCGGCCGCCGCCTCGGCCGCCTGCTGTTCCGCCAGTTCCGCCGCCTTGCGGGCGGCCTCCTCCTGCTTCTGCTTCTCGATCGCGGCGAGCCGCGCCTTCTCCTCCGCCGTCAGCTGCGACAGCAGCGTGCGTGCGGTGCTGAGCTTCTTCTGGACGGTGGCCTTGGCGGTCTTCAGGTCGTTCTGCGAGTCGGTGAGCGTCTCGAGGCTCTTCGTGGCCTCCTGACGCTTCTTCATCGTCTCCGACTGCTCGGTGAAGTAGTCGTCGACCGCGCCCTTCTGGCGTTCGGTCAGGCGCCCCATCAGCTGGGTCTGGTCGAAGTAGTCCTGCGGGGAGTCCGCGAGCAGGAAGGTCGCCGTGTCGGGCGCGGAGGCACCGGTGCGGTACTGGGCGGCGGCGAAGGAACCGAGCCGCTCCCGTGCTTCGTTGAGCTTCTGGGCGCGCTGCGCGACGTTGTCGAGGAGGGAGTCGACGCGCTTGCGCTGCTTGGTCGTCTTCTCCTTGGCGGCGTTGTACTTCTCGGTCGCCGTCTCCGCCTGGCGATAGAGGTCGTCGACCTTCTTCTCGACCTCCTCCAGACTCGGCTTGTCGTCCGCGGAGGGCGCGGCGTTGGCCGTCTGGGAGAGCAGGGCCATCGAGGTGAGGGCGGCGGTGGCGAGAGCGGGCGTGCGTATGCCTGCTACGCGCGTACCCGAGGGGCGTGGCTTGCGGTGCTGCGACGCCAAGGGAGGCGACTCCTTCCATGTTCCGCCTACCGGGTTAGCTGTCGGGTTCGGGCGGGTGGTTCGGAAGGGTTGCCCTACGGCCTTGTCTCCGGAGGGGAGTCGGGCCGATTCACCCCAAGGTCTCGGTGGGTCCCCGGCTCCGGCTGCCGCGAGGGGGCGCGCCGGACTCGGCGGAGGCCGCGCGGCCCGGCGAGGTTCGCCGGTGGGGGTCGTACGGCCTGCCCGGCACGGTAGCCAACTGGTGTGGCCCCTGTGAAGGTTGATGGGTGATATGCCCGATACATTTTCGTGACCTTGGGTCAGGGCTTCACGCGGCGCCGCCAATCCGGAGTGATGTGAGCTCATTCGCTCACTTCATGCCGCAATGGCACTGTCCGACCGGTTTCATGGTTGTCGACCGAATAATCCCGACCGCGCCAAGCGCAAGTACGTGCCGAGCCCTCCGGTCACGGTCCGTGACGCGTTGATTCGGCAGGGCGAGGACTCAGGGCGCCCGGTCCCGCAAGATCGCCGGATTCTTGATCGGCCACTGAATTCGCGGATGTTCTGGGGACGGCGGCGGGTTGTCAGTGAGGGCCCCTAGACTCGGAGAGCGATGAGCAGCCTCTTTGACGACAGCTTCCTGGCGGACCTCCAGGCCCCTCGTGGCCACGAGGAGGAGCCCCCGCCGCCGCCCGAGGACGATCACGCTCCGGAGCCGCTTCCGGACGATCTGTTCGGCGGGAAGTTCGACGTGCCTCCGGATCGGGACGCCTACTACCGCGACGGCGCCCCGCGCCCGGCGATCGACGCGGCGGCGCTCCTGGAAGGGCTCAACGACAACCAGCGCGCCGCCGTCGTCCACTCCGGCACCCCCCTGCTCATCGTCGCCGGCGCCGGATCCGGCAAGACGCGCGTGCTCACCCACCGCATCGCCCACCTCCTCGCCGAGCGCCATGTCCATCCCGGACAGATCCTCGCGATCACCTTCACCAACAAGGCCGCGGGCGAGATGAAGGAACGCGTCGAGCAGCTCGTCGGCCCGCGTGCGAACGCGATGTGGGTGATGACCTTCCACAGCGCGTGCGTGCGCATCCTGCGGCGCGAGAGCAAGAAGCTCGGTTTCACGTCGTCGTTCTCGATCTACGACGCCGCCGACAGCAAGCGCCTCATGGCCCTGGTCTGCCGCGACCTGGACCTCGACCCGAAGCGCTTCCCGCCGAAGTCCTTCAGCGCCAAGATCAGCAACCTCAAGAACGAGCTGATCGACGAGGAGGACTTCGCCGCCCAGGCCACCGACGGCTTCGAGAAGACCCTCGCCCAGGCCTACGCCCTCTACCAGTCGCGGCTGCGCGAGGCGAACGCCCTCGACTTCGACGACCTGATCATGACCACGGTCAACCTGCTGCGCGCGTTCCCCGACGTCGCCGAGCACTACCGCCGCCGCTTCCGGCACGTCCTGGTCGACGAGTACCAGGACACCAACCACGCCCAGTACGCCCTCGTCCGCGAGCTCGTCGGCACCAGCGAGCACCCCGTCGACGTACCGCCCGGCGAGGACGACATCCCGCCGGCCGAGCTGTGCGTCGTGGGTGACGCCGACCAGTCGATCTACGCCTTCCGCGGCGCGACGATCCGCAACATCCTCCAGTTCGAGGAGGACTACCCGGACGCGACGACGATCCTGCTGGAGCAGAACTACCGCTCCACGCAGACGATCCTGTCCGCCGCCAACGCCGTCATCGAGCGCAACGAGTCCCGCCGCCCCAAGAACCTGTGGACCAACGCCGGCGCGGGCGCGCGCATCACCGGATACGTCGCCGACACCGAGCACGACGAGGCGCAGTTCGTCGCCGACGAGATAGACCGCCTCACGGACGCGGGCGAGGGGAAGGCCGGCGATGTCGCCGTCTTCTACCGCACCAACGCCCAGTCCCGTGTCTTCGAAGAGGTCTTCATCCGCGTCGGCCTGCCCTACAAGGTCGTCGGCGGTGTCCGCTTCTACGAGCGCAAGGAGGTCCGGGACGTCCTGGCCTACCTGCGTGTCCTCGCCAACCCGGAGGACTCGGTCCCGCTGCGCCGCATCCTCAACGTGCCCAAGCGGGGCATCGGCGAGCGCGCCGAAGCCATGATCGACGCCCTCTCCCAGCGCGAGAAGATCAGCTTCCCGCAGGCGCTGAAGCGCGTGGACGAGGCCTACGGCATGGCCGCGCGGTCGACGAACGCCGTGAAGCGGTTCAACGTGCTGATGGAGGAGCTCCGTACGATCGTCGAGTCCGGTGCGGGCCCGGCGACGGTCCTGGAGGCGGTGCTCGAACGCACCGGCTACCTCGCCGAGCTGCAGGCCTCCACCGACCCGCAGGACGAGACCCGTATCGAGAACCTCCAGGAACTCGCCGCCGTGGCCCTGGAGTTCGAGCAGGAGTCCGGTGAGGGCGAGACGTCCGGTTCGCTCTCCGACTTCCTGGAGCGGGTCGCGCTCGTCGCCGACTCCGACCAGATCCCCGACGAGGAGGAGGACGGCTCGGGCGTCATCACGCTCATGACCCTCCACACCGCCAAGGGCCTCGAGTTCCCGGTCGTGTTCCTGACCGGCATGGAGGACGGCGTCTTCCCGCACATGCGCTCCCTCGGTCAGACCAAGGAGCTGGAGGAGGAGCGCCGCCTGGCCTACGTCGGCATCACCCGCGCGCGGGAGCGGCTGTATCTGACGCGGTCCGCGATGCGCAGCGCGTGGGGGCAGCCGTCGTACAACCCGCCCTCCCGGTTCCTGGAGGAGATCCCGGCCACCCATGTCGACTGGAAGCGGACGGGGGCGACCTCGCCCGTGTCGTCCGGTCCGGCGTCCGGGGTGGCGGCCTCGCTGTCCTCCTCGCGCTCGCGCTCGTCGGCGTCCGGCGCGTCCGGCTTCGCCACACGGCGGACCTCGGAGAAGCCGGTCGTCTCGCTGGCCGTGGGCGACCGCGTCACCCACGACCAGTTCGGGCTCGGCACGGTCGTCGCGGTGAAGGGCACGGGCGCCAACGCGGAGGCGACGATCGACTTCGGCGACACCAAGCCGAAGCGGCTGCTGCTGCGGTACGCGCCGGTGGAGAAACTGTAGGCCCGGGCCGGGGGCCCATGAAGGGCGCATGACATGAAGCGAGCCCCCGCTCAACTGCGGGGGCTCGTCAAGGGATCGAGGTCTACGTCGGGTCGAGACCGTGGCTGCGCAGCCACGGCAGCGGGTCGATCGACGAGTCTCCGCCCGGCCGGACCTCGAAGTGCAGGTGCGGGCCGGTCGAGTTGCCGGAGTTGCCGGAGTACGCGATCGGGTCGCCGGCCTTCACCGTCGTGCCGGAGGCGACGCGGTAACTGGAGAGGTGGCAGTACCAGGTCTCCGTGCCGTCCTTCGCCGTCACGATCATCATGTTGCCGTAGGCGCTGTTCCACTGCGTGCGCACGGTGCCGTCGGTCGCGGCCATCACCGTGGTGCCGTAGGAGACCGGGAAGTCGATGCCGGTGTGCGTGGACATCCAGTTGATGCCGGCCTGGCCGTAGTAGGCGCTGAGTCCGTGCTGGGCGACCGGGAGGGCGTACTTGGGGCGCAGCCGCTCCTTGCGGGCCGCCTCCGCCGCCGCCTTCTTCCTCTCGGCTTCCTGCTGAGCCTTGAGGTCGATACGTTCCTGCGTACGGCTGGCCCGGTCGGCGAAGGCGTCGGCCTCGGCGGTCAGGGTCTGCAGCTGGGCGTCCAGCTTGTTGTTGGCCGCGGACGGTTTCACCGCCTGCGCGTCCGAGGCGGTGGTCGAGACGTCCTTGTCGTCGCTGGTCAGCGTGGAGACGGAGGCGGCGGCGATCCCGGCGACGCCCATGACACAGGCCGAGGGCACGGCCACCGTCAGCAGCGCGGAGCGCTTGGCGGGCGTGCGGCGCCGGGAGCGGTTCGCGTTGCGGGCGGCCACGCGCGAGGTGGGGGCCGGGGCGGCTTCCTCCTGGTCGTCGAGGAGGGGGAGCGGGGAGGCGGCGGACGGCTCACCGGCGTCGGCCGACTCGCTCTCGTCCGCGGAGTGTTCCTCGTACGCGGCGGGCTCGTCGTAGCCGGCCTGGTCGAACGTGGCCTGGTCGAAGACGACTTGCTCGAAGGTGGCGGTGGCCTGCTGGTCGAAGGGCAGCTCGGTCTGCTGCTGGGCGTACTCGTCCGGGCCGGATGTGCCGGCGTCGCCGCCGTCGGAGTTCCACTGCGTGGCGTCGTAGGCCCCGGTGTCGAAGGCCTGCGTGCCCCATTCCCACTGCTGGGTCTGGTCGGCGGCGCCGCTGGACTGGTCGGGCTGCAGCCAGGCACTCGCGTCCCACTGCCCACTGGTGTCCGTCACCGTGTTCTGCTGCGGGATGGCCGACAGCTGCTGGTGCTCCGCGGTCCAGGCGGTCGTGTCGTACGCGCCCGTGTCGTAGGCGGCGTGGTGCTGGGCCGCGTACGGGTCGTAGTTCAGGGTCTGATGGCTGTCCGTGGACCACTGCCCGGTGCCGTACGCACCCGTCGGCGTGCCGTCGCCCGGGAGGTCGCCGAAGAGGGGGTCGGCCGCGAAGTGGCCGGTGGTGTGGCTGACGGAGTCGTAGGGCGGGTACGTGGTGGAGTCGCCGTACGGGGCTTCCTGGGAGCCGTACGACGCGTAGTGCGCCGGTTCGGCGTCGGAAGCCGAGGTCGGGGTGGTCAGGGTCCCCGACGGGTGACGGTCGTTCACCAACTTCTCTCTCGCCTCGACAACAGGGGCTGCCAGAGCAGTGCGGCGACTGTACCCGGCGGTACGCGGGCACGACAATCTTCCGCAGGTTTCGTGCCCGCGGGAAAGGGGCATTCGGCCCTGTTTCGGGGGAGGGCGGGCGCGGGTTTTGGCCCTATGTTCGAAGGTTGTTCGATGGTGGAGGGCTGTCAGGGCCCTGTCGGGCCGCTGTGGAGGCGATACGAGTGCCCCTGCGGGGCGGTATGTCGGGTCCGGTCGGGGCTCAGGCCACCGTCAGGTCGTCGGTGTGCTGGGCGGTGCCCGTCCACTCGGCGTCGAGGGCCTGCCGTATGCCGGTTGCGACGGCCGGGTGCACGGGCAGGGCCAGGTGGCCGATCCCGCTCACCTGCACGCTCTGTGACAACAGGTCGGGGTGGTCCAAACGGGCGGTCTCCAGGGGGTCCATCAGGTGGTCGAGGTCGCTCCAGAAGCTGACGAAGTGCGTGCGGCAGCCGGGCGCGGGCCGGGACAGTTCTTTGATGACCTCCGAGTCGGGGCGCATCTGGCGCACGATGGGGTGCGCGTTCGCCAGGGGGGCCACCCGGGTGCCCGCGTGCGGGGTGCCGAGCGTGACCAGTGTCCGTACGCGGGCGTCACCGCCGAGCCGCTGGACGTAGTACCGGGCGATGAGGCCGCCCAGGCTGTGTCCGACGACGTCGACCCGGGTGCTGCCGGTGCGCTCGCAGATCTCCTCGATGTGCCGGCCCAGCAGTTCGGCCGCCACGCGAATGTCGCAGATCAGAGGGGAGTAGTTGAGTGACTCCACTCGGTGCCGGCCGTGCTGGGAGAGGCTGCGGCGGAGCAGGACGAAGACGGAACGGTTGTCGATGAAGCCGTGCAGCAGGACGACGGGGGGCGGGGACTGAGCGGGGAGCCTGGCCGGATCCCCGGTGCCGTCCGTGGCGGGGAGCACGGGAACAGCCGGGCCGCGGCGCTCCGGGGCGATACCGGAGGGGTACAGGAGCAGGTGCCACGCGAGGATCGCGATGTCCAGGGCCGTCGCTTTGAGGAGGTTCACGGAGAGGCCGGTCAGCTTGGTCGGCAGCAGACGCTGACAGAACGGGTAGAAAGGCTGCAACATCCGCGTGACCTGCATGGCCGACCTCCTGTCGGCACGCCGGGGACGCCTCTGTCCCCCGTGTGCCCTCGTGGAAGTCGCGGCTGAGGAGGCCGGCTGCCTGTGCCGATGCGCCGCACCACCACGGCGCGCGGCCTGCGACGCGGTGGTGCGGCGACCTCGTTGCGGCTCCCGTTTGCGCGAGCTCCCCCCGAGTACCCCCTGTGGGGAGAAGGAACCGCGCGTGGTGAATGTGTCCCACTGTGTGATTTCCCCCTCGGTCCGCACCGTAAAACTGCCGGTTGCGGGATGCTGGCGATAACGTTCGTTCACTTCCCCCGGCCGGTGTGGTGGTACCTCTCGGTACGCAGGGAATCGGTACGGATGGATGTAGTCGCTTCATGGAGGCAGTGATGGGTGTGGCAGCCGGTCCGATCCGCGTGGTGGTGGCCAAGCCGGGGCTCGACGGCCACGATCGTGGGGCCAAGGTGATCGCGCGGGCGCTGCGCGACGCCGGTATGGAGGTCATCTACACCGGGCTTCACCAGACCCCCGAGCAGATCGTCGACACCGCGATCCAGGAGGACGCCGACGCCATCGGTCTGTCCATCCTCTCCGGCGCGCACAACACGCTCTTCGCCGCCGTGATCGAGCTCCTCAAGGAGCGCGACGCGGCGGACATCCTCGTCTTCGGCGGCGGGATCATCCCCGAGGCGGACATTCCGCCGCTGAAGGAGAAGGGGGTCGCGGAGATCTTCACCCCGGGGGCGACGACCGCTTCGATCGTGGACTGGGTTCGGGCGAACGTGCGGCAGCCCGCGGAAGCCTGAGCTGCGGGATGTTGTACGGGCGGTCTGGGCGGCCGGCCCCCTGAGGGCCGCCGCCCCCAGGCCCCCGCTTCGGCCCTGAACGGGCCTCGTCCTCAAGCGCCGGACGGGCCGGGCGGGAAGCCTGGTCTACGGAGCCCCCAGCTCCTCGCTCATCACCGCCCGCAACCGCAGCGTCGTGCCCAATCGCTGGAACGCCTCCGCCCAGTAGCCGCCGGCTCCGGGGGACGCGTCCTCCGGTTCGTCCGGTATCGCCAGCAGGGCGTCGAGGCGGCCCGCCTCGGCGGGGTCGAGGCAGCGTTCGGCCAGGCCCATCACTCCGCTGAAGCTCCACGGATAACTTCCCGCGTCCCGCGCGATGTTGAGCGCGTCGACCACGGACCGGCCGAGCGGCGGGGCCCACGGCACCGCGCACACCCCGAGCAGTTGGAACGCCTCCGACAGGCCGTGGGCGGCGATGAACCCGGCCACCCACTCGGCCCGTTCGCCCGCCGGAAGCGTGCCGAGCAGCTTCGCCCGCTCGGCGAGGGAGACCGCGCCCGGGCCGCCCGCCTCGGGCGCCGACGGCACCCCCAGCAGCGCCCGCGACCAGTCGGCGTCCCGCTGTCGTACGGCGGCCCGGCACCAGGCCGCGTGCAGTTCGCTCAGCCAGTCGTCGGCCACCGGCAACGCGACGATCTCCCGTGGTGTACGGCCGCCCAGGCGCGCCGGCCAGGTGGCGAGCGGGGCCGCCTCCACCAACTGGCCGAACCACCACGACCGTTCGCCTCGACCGGACGGCGCCTTGGGCACCACGCCGTCGCGCTCCATGGCCGCGTCGCACTCGTGCGGCGCCTCCACGACGAGCGTCGGCGTGTCCCGTGTGTGGTCGACGGCCACGCACGCGGCGGCCCGCACCGCCATCCGCGCGGCGAGCGCCGAGTCCGGCAGCGCCGACAGCAACTCCGCGGCCGTGGCCCGGACGTTGCGGCTGCGGTCGGCCAGGGCCTGTTCCAGGAACGGCTCGTCACGGGGGCCGAGGCCGGTGCGCAGCGAGTCGAGGAACATCAGCCGGTCCTCGGCGCGCTCCGTCGGCCAGGTCGCCGCGAGCAACGCGCGGGCGGCGTCGGGATCGCGGGCCCTCACCGCCGCGAGCAGGGCGACCCGCTCGGCGAACAGACCCTCCTGCCAGAGCCGGTCGATCCGGTCGGTCTCCTCCGGGCCCGGCAGGGACGCGCCTCCGCCCGGGGTGGCGCGCAGGGCGAAACGCCAGTCCGGGTTGAGCCTGGCCAGCCACAGGGCGCGCGGGCCGGCGAACTCCAGCGCCGCCGGGCGCAGGTCCGTCCGCCCACGGGCCGCGTCGAGCAGCGCGGGCAGGGCCTCGGCGGGCGCGGCGAAACCGCGGGCGTTCGCCGCCGCCAGCCACTGCGGCAGCAACTCCATGAGGTCCGGTGCGGTGCCCCTGCGGCCGCCTCCGCCGGAGCCGGAGCGGTCGGCCAGCAGCAGCCAGAGTCTGCGGGCCGCGGCGGCGGGCAGCGCCGGGCGCGGGTCCTCGGGCGCCGGTTCCGGCCGGGGCGCCGCCCGCCCGGGGCGCAGTCCGGCCCGACGCCGTACGGTCTCGGCGGCCGCCGCGTCCAGGAGGGCCGCCGGTGCGTTCCGGCCGGGGATCGCTCCCGGGGGAGTACGCCGGTCCGTGCCGAGGAGGGCCGCGGTGACCAGGTCCTCCCAGGTGGACGCCGGGGCCGTGGGGGTCGGAGTGCCGGTCATGGGGTTCCCTTCCGTCCCGTCGGGGTGTCTTCCGTCGGGTGTGCCGGGGTGGGCGAGATGTCGGTCGGGGCGGGTGCGGGGGTGGGCGGGCAGGGCGCCGTGCTGTCGAGGCGGTCGGCCGAGGGGTCGGCCGGGCCGGCGCAGTCGTGTCGGGGCGTGTTCTGCGGGGTGGGTGAGCCGTCGCCGGCCGGCACGGCCGACGGGGAGAAAGCGCGTCCGGTCAGCACAGTCGTACCGCCTCTCCCGGGCCTGTGGGCCAGGCCGTGAGAGGGGTGAAGCCTCGGTGGCCGTGCTCGCCGAAGACCTTGACCGGGGTGCCGCCGGAGAGGGCGATCAGGCGCCACAGACCGGGGCGGGAGGTGGCGGCCGGGGTGAGGGGGAGCGCGGTGTCCTCGCCGGCGTCCGCCAACTGCCAGGTTCTGCCGTCCGGGGTCGGTATGACGGCGTCCAGGGTGATCGGGACGGAGTCCAGCCAGGGGTCGCTGCGGAGGGCGGCGCCGTAACGGGCGGCCGCCTCGGTCGTCGTGACGCCCGGGGGACGGATGCCCGTGGGGGTGGGCGGGGCGAACTGCTCGCCGAGGGAAACCCGCTGCTGCCCGGAGCCCGGGTAGGCGGTCACCTCCGCGTCCAGGGTCAGGCCGACCGGCAGGGCGAGCTCGGGGGCGCGGCCGGCGGCGCCGTAGGAGAGGAGGAGGGCCGTGCGGCCGGAAGCCGTGCCGTGGAGCCAGATCCGGCGGGTCGTCAGTTTCGGGTCCGCCGTGTCGTACTGGGCGAGGACGAGCCAGTCGTCGCGCAGGGGCGGACCGGCCGGTGACGCGGGCAGGCCGATGCGGGCGCGGACCGTCTCCGCCAGGGCGGCCGGCAGGTGCTCGCGGTGCAGCCAGCCCTGGTCGAGGAGGTGAAGCAGCGCGCACTCCTCCAGCAGACGCACCGGCCAGCCGGGCCCGGAGGACGGGATCGCCCCCAGCTCCCGGACGCGGGCCGCCAGTCCGGGCGCCTGGGCGTCGACCATGCGGGCCGCCGTCTCCTCCCACAGCCCGTACCCCGCCTGTTCGGCCGTGGCCAGGCCGGAGCGCAGCAGGTCGGCGAGGCGCTGCTCCAGCTCCGTCGCTCCGGCGGTGACCCGCTCGGCACGGCGCTCCGCTCTTCTGCGCGCCGCCTCCGGGTCGGCGGACCCGGCACCCTGAGAGCCGGTCTCCCGTTTCTCCTGCGTCCGCCCGCGCCGGGCCGCGATCCACTGCTCGGCCCAGTCCGGTGCCTGCCCGGTCGGCACCGCCACCTCCCCGCCCGACCAGAGAAGCAGCAGCCCGAGCGCGTGCTTGCACGGGAACTTGCGGCTCGGACAACTGCACCTGTACGCCGGGCCCGAAGCGTCCGCGACGTCGACGACCGTCTGGTACGGCTTGCTGCCGCTGCCCTTGCACAGCCCCCACACCGTCCCCTCGTCGGAACTCCCCGTCTCGGACCACGGACCGGCCGTGCCGAGTTTGCTTCCCGCTTTGCGTGACACGGCGTCCGGCGCCAGTGCCAGCACCTGGTCCGTGGTCCAGCGCACCCCCTGCTGAGTCATGCCCTCGAAGGTAGATCCCCCCACTGACAATCGACCCCACGACCGCCGCCGCGAGCATGTTTCCGCAGGTCAGAGCGGATTGTCAGTGGGGTGGTGCAAGGTGGACACCAGATCCGAACCGGCCGAGCTGGAGGGGGCCTCAGCCATGTCCGTCACCGCTGAACCGACGTCCGCCGAACCGAGCCAGAACAAGTCCGCGCCCGCGAACGCGACGCCTGTGACCGAGGCGTCCGCGCAGCAGGCGCTGCGGCCCCACGCCGAGGACGCCTTCGCCGACGAACTTGCCGCGCTGGCCGCCCAGGACGACCGCCCGCGCCCCGCCCGCTGGAAGCTGTCGCCGTGGGCGGTCGCCACTTACCTCCTCGGCGGCACCCTCCCGGACGGCGCCGTGATCACGCCGAAGTACGTCGGCCCGCGCCGCATCGTGGAGGTCGCCGTCACCACGCTCGCCACCGACCGCGCCCTGCTTCTGCTCGGTGTGCCCGGCACCGCCAAGACCTGGGTCTCCGAGCACCTGGCCGCGGCCGTCAGCGGTGACTCCACCCTGCTGGTGCAGGGCACGGCGGGCACCCCGGAGGAGGCGATCCGCTACGGCTGGAACTACGCGCAGCTGCTCGCGCACGGGCCGAGCCGCGACGCGCTGGTGCCCAGCCCCGTCATGCGGGCCATGGCGGAGGGGATGACGGCGCGCGTCGAGGAGCTGACCCGTATCCCGGCCGATGTGCAGGACACCCTCATCACCATCCTGTCGGAGAAGACGCTGCCGATACCGGAGTTGGGGCAGGAGGTGCAGGCCGTCCGCGGCTTCAACCTGATCGCCACGGCCAACGACCGCGACCGCGGGGTCAACGAGCTGTCCAGCGCGCTGCGCCGCCGCTTCAACACGGTGGTGCTGCCACTGCCGGAGAGCGTCGAGGCCGAGGTCGACATCGTCGCGCGGCGCGTCGACCAGATCGGCCGCTCCCTCGACCTGCCGGCCGGAACCGACGGCATCGACGAGATCCGCCGCGTCGTGACCGTCTTCCGCGAGCTGCGGGACGGGATCACCTCCGACGGCCGGACGAAGGTGAAGTCGCCGAGCGGCACCCTGTCGACGGCGGAGGCGATCTCCGTCGTCACCAACGGGCTCGCGCTGGCGGCGCACTTCGGCGACGGCGTGCTGCGGCCGGGCGACGTCGCGGCCGGGATCCTCGGTGCCGTCGTCCGGGACCCCGCCGCCGACCGGGTCGTGTGGCAGGAGTACCTGGAGGCGGTGGTCCGCGAGCGGGACGGCTGGACGGACTTCTACCGGGCCTGCCGGGAGGTGAGCGCGTGACCGACGTCGACGGCGACCGCGGGCAGTACGTGACGGTGGGCTGTGGGGCGCGGTACGCGCCGGGGGACGACGACACGACGTGGACCCGCAGGCGAGGGGGGACGGGATGACCGACGGGGAGGTGAGGGGGGAGGTGATTGACGGCATGGGCCCCGCCGTGGAGCGGCCGCTGCTGCTCGGCGTACGGCATCACGGGCCGGGGTCGGCGCGGGCGGTCCGGGCGGCGTTGGAGGCGGCGCGGCCCCGGATCGTGCTGATCGAGGGGCCGCCGGAGGCCGACGCGCTCGTTCCGCTGGCCGCCGACGAGGACATGCGGCCGCCGGTCGCGCTCCTCGCCCACGCCGTGGACGAGCCGGGGCGGTCGGCGTTCTGGCCGATGGCCGAGTTCTCGCCGGAGTGGGTCGCCATCCGGTGGGCCCTGGAGCACGGGGTTCCGGCCCGCTTCGTCGATCTGCCGGCCGCCCACACGCTGGCCTGGGAAAAGGGCGAGAGCCCGGGCACTGGGCAAGGGCCGGAGGATGAGCCGATGGCCGACGATCTCCGTGTCGATCCCCTCGCCGCGCTCGCCGAAGCCGCCGGTCACGACGATCCCGAACGCTGGTGGGAGGACGTCGTCGAGCACCGGGGTGCGGGGCGGCGGGACCCGTTCGCGCCCTTCGCCGCGCTGGAGGAGGCGATGGGCGTCCTGCGGGAGACGAACGGCGACGCGGGCAGCGACCGGGACCCGGTGCGGGAGGCGTACATGCGGCTCCGGATGCGGGAGGCGCAGCGGGAGTTCGGGGACGCCGGCGTGGCCGTGGTGTGCGGCGCCTGGCATGTGCCCGCGCTGCGGCGAAGGACCGCTGTCGCCGCCGACCGGGCGCTGCTGAAGGGGCTGCCGAAGGTCAAGGCCGACCTGACGTGGGTGCCGTGGACGTACCGCAGGCTGGCCCGAGCCGGGGGGTACGGCGCCGGGATCGAGTCGCCGGGCTGGTACGGGCACCTGTTCGCCGCGCCGGACCGGCCGGTCGAGCGGTGGCTGACCAGGGTGGCGGGCCTGCTGCGCGAGGAGGACCGCATCGTGTCCTCGGCCCACGTCATCGAGGCGGTACGGCTGGCCGAGTCGCTCGCCGCGTTGCGCGGGCGGCCACTGCCCGGCCTGAGGGAGACGACGGACGCCGTGCGGGCGGTGCTGTGCGAGGGCTCGGACGTGCCGCTGGCGCTGGTGCACGACCGGCTGGTCGTCGGAGAGGTGCTGGGAGAGGTGCCGGCCACCGCGCCCGCGGTGCCGTTGCAGCGCGACCTCGACCGGCTGCAGCGCCGGCTGCGGCTCAAACCGGAGGCGGCGGAGCGGGAGGCCGAGCTCGACCTGCGCAAGGAGAACGACTCCGAGCGCAGCAGGCTGTTGCACCGGTTGCGGCTGCTGCACGTCGAGTGGGGCGAGCCGGTCGCCTCGCGCGGCAGCACGGGAACCTTCCGGGAGACCTGGCGGCTGCGCTGGGAACCGGAGCTGTCGGTGCGGGTGGCGGAGGCCGGTGTGTGGGGGACGACCGTGCTCGCCGCAGCGACCGCCAAGGCGCAGGCCGACGCCGTCGCCGCGAGCGGTCTCGCCGAGGTGACCGCGCTCGCCGAACGCTGCCTCCTGGCCGGCCTGCCGGACGCGCTGCCGACGGTCATGCGGGTCCTGGCCGACCGGGCGGCCCTCGACACGGACGTCGGCCACCTCGCCCAAGCCCTGCCCGCCCTGGTCCGCTCCCTGCGCTACGGCGATGTGCGGGGCACCGACACCGGCGCCCTCGCCGACGTCGCCGCGGGCCTCGCCGAGCGGGTCTTCGTCGGCCTGCCCCCGGCCTGCGCCGCGCTGGACGCCGACGCGGCCCAGGAGATGCACGGCCATGTGGACGCGGTGCACGGGGCGGTGGGGCTGCTGGAGGAGGCGGTCGGGCTGGCGGAGGAGCCGCGGGGCGCGGGGGACGCCTTCGGAGAGGGGAGTGGGGGCCCGGAAAGGGAGCGCGGGGACTCGGGGGAAAGAGGCGGAGGTTCGGCTGACGGCACCCCGGTCGCGCATCAGGCGCAGGAGAGGGTCGGCGAGCCGGGCGACGGCACCCCCCTCGCGCATCACGCGGGGCGCGGGGGTCCGGGCGAGGGTGCCTCCGTCGCGCGGCACGGTGATCTGAGGGGGCGTTGGCGGGGCGTGCTGCGGGTGCTGTCCGTGCGGGACGCCGTGTCGGGGGTCATCCGGGGGCGGGCTGTGCGGTTGCTGCTGGACGAGGGGGAGTTGGACGGGGACGAGGCGGCGCGGCTCATGGGCCTCGCCTTGTCGCCGGGGACGCCGCCGGGGGACGCGGCCGCCTGGATCGAGGGCTTCGTCGGCGGCGGCGCCGGGGGCGGCCTGCTCCTCGTACACGACGAACGGCTGCTCGGCTTGGTCGACGGGTGGCTGACGGGGGTGCCGGCGGAGGCGTTCACGGACGTACTGCCGCTGCTGCGGCGGACGTTCTCGGCGTATGAGACGGGAGTGCGCAGAACGCTCGGGGAACTGGTGCGACGGGGACCCGGGGAGCGGGGGGGTGCGGCGGGAGCCGATGCCGCGAGGGCCGGGTTCGCGGACGAGCTGGACGCGGGGCGCGCGGACGCGGTTCTGCCCGTGGTGCGGCTGCTGCTGGGGCTGGATCCGGGAGGGGGGCAGCGGACCGACGAACAGCGGCCCGACGACGACCGGCAGGACGACAGCGAGCGGCGGCTCGACGTGGACCGGCGGCCCGACGACGACCGGCAGGACGACAGCGAGCGGCGGCCCGACGCGGACCGGCGGCGCGACGCGGACCGGTGGGACAACAACGATTGTGCGGGGGTGGGGAGATGACGGCCGGTCCGGCTGTGGGTACCGATCCGGCTGGGGGTACCGGTCCGGCGGTGGCGACGGACCCGGTGCAGGAGCGGTTGCGGCGATGGCGGCTCGTGCTCGGGGGCGACGAGGCGGACGGCACCGGGTGTGCGCTGTCCGGGCGGGACGCCGCCATGGACGGGACGCTCGCCGCGCTCTACGGGAAGGGGGACAGAGCGCGGACGGGACGGGACCGTTCGGCGGGGCTCGGGGCGTCGGCGCCGTCGGTGGCGCGATGGCTCGGGGACATCCGGACGTACTTCCCCTCCTCCGTCGTGCAGGTCATGCAGCGGGACGCCATCGACCGGCTCGGGCTGTCCACACTGCTGCTGGAGCCGGAGATGCTGGAGGCGGTCGAGGCCGATGTGCACCTCGTCGGCACGTTGCTCTCGCTCAACAAGGCGATGCCGGAGACGACGAAGGAGACGGCACGAGCGGTGGTGCGCAAGGTCGTCGAGGGCCTGGAGAAACGGCTGGCGACCCGCACCCGGGCCACTCTCACCGGCGCCCTCGACCGCAGTGCGCGCGTCTCCCGCCCCCGCCACCACGACATCGACTGGAACCGCACCATCGCCGCCAACCTCAAGCACTACCTGCCCGAGTATGGGACGGTCGTGCCGGAGCGGCTCGTCGGGTACGGGCGGGCGTCGCAGTCGGTGAAGAAGGAGGTGATCCTCTGCATCGACCAGTCGGGGTCGATGGCGGCGTCGGTGGTGTATGCCTCCGTGTTCGGGGCGGTGCTGGCGTCGATGCGGTCGATCAGCACCCGCCTCGTCGTCTTCGACACGGCGGTCGTCGACCTCACCGACCAGCTCGACGACCCGGTGGACGTCCTGTTCGGCACCCAACTCGGCGGCGGCACCGACATCAACCGGGCGCTGGCGTACTGCCAGTCGCAGATCACCCGGCCCGCCGAGACGGTGGTCGTGCTGATCAGCGACCTGTACGAGGGCGGCATACGGAACGAGATGCTGAAGCGGGTCGCGGCGATGAAGGCGTCGGGAGTGCAGTTCGTCACGCTGCTCGCGCTCTCGGACGAAGGAGCGCCCGCCTACGACCGGGAGCACGCGGCCGCGCTCGCGGCGCTGGGCGCACCGGCGTTCGCCTGCACTCCCGATCTCTTTCCGGAGGTGATGGCGGCGGCGATCGAGAAACGCCCGCTTCCCCAACCGGCACCAGTGCGGTAACGGGACATGACGGGCCATCGGTAGGGGGCTTGCGCAACCTCGGGACTCGCGTGCAAGGATCGACGCGCCTCGACTCGTCTTGTTCGCCGCACGGAGGTTTCTCCCTCTTGGCCCGGCCCGCCGCTCTTTCCAGTGCCGCTCTGCGCGTCCTGCGCACGGCGGCCGGGCGGCGTACGCTCCAAGGCGCGCTGCTCATGGGCGGATTGTTCGCACTCGGAGTCCTCTTCGGGGGACAGGCGCAGGCGGCGGACGGTGTGTCGGCGTCTACGGCGACTCTTCTGTCCGCACCGGCGACGGCGCCGACGTCGGCGACGGCGTCGACGGCCGCACCGGCAACGGAAGCGACCTCCGCGCCCGCACCGACCTCGCAGTCGCTCGCCGTCCCGGCAAAGTCGGCTCCCTCCCTTCCGCCGGCCTCGAAGGCCCCCACGACGCCCGTGGGTGACAAGGTGGTGCGGTCGGCCGGTGAACTCGTGGAGGCGGTGACCGAGGAGCTGGCGGAGGCGCAGGTGGCTGTGCCGCCCGCGTCGTCGTTGCCGAGCCTCCCGAAGCCGCCGTCGTCGCTCTCGCTGCCGGCCCTCCCGGGGCTGCCCGACGTTCCGTCCCTGCCGTCGCCGCCGGTGCTCCCCGGGGACCAGCCGGCCAGGACGCTGCCGGCGCTCGTGGCGTCGGTGCCCCAGGCGGGCTCCGCCGTCACGCCGTCGTCGGACCGGCACGGGCCCGCCGGGCCGGCGGTGCCCATGTCGTCGTACGGGCCGTGGGGTGCCGGGAGGCAGACCGGGGCGGGCGTGGCGGCGGACGGCGTGGGGCACCGGGCCGTCGCGCAGGTCCGTCAGGCGCCCGCGCACCGGGCGCCCGCCGGTGACCCGGACGGTGTGCTGGGCAACGCGCCGGTGGTGGACAGCGGAACCTCGCGGCACGGTGACGCGCACGCCGTGACGCCGTATCACCGGGTGCCGCTGTCGCTGGTGCCCGGTAGTGGCGTGCGTACCGACGCGGCCGAGACCCAGGACAGGTACCGGGACATCCCCGTCTTCCCCGGCTAGGGCAGGCCTTCCCCCCGCCAAGACCTGCCGCGCGGGGGCGGAGACAGGTCTGCCCGCCCGCCCCGGAGCCCTTCCCCTGCTCCGGCGCCGGGATGTCCCCAAGCCTTCCGAAGTCTCGGAACCTCAGGATCTGAAGGATCTGACGTACGCATGAACAAGAACATCCGTCGTTCCATCGTCATAGCCGCCGGCGTCACGGGCGCGTGGGCGCTCGGTTCGGCCGCGGCCTCCGCCGACGAACTGTCCGCCTCGTCCCTCTCCCTGCCGGACGCGACCGCCGGGGTCGACGACACGCTCGGCACGGTCACGGACACCGTCACCGTCTCCGACACCCTTGGGACCGCCACCCAGGCCGCCAAGGCCACCGCGACCACGGGCACCACCCAGGTCGCCGGCAAGGCGGCGGGCACCGCGGGCCAGGCCCGCGGCGCGGCCGACGCCGAGAGCGCTGTCCCGCAGGCCGCCTCCAAGATCCGCGGCGGGCAGGCCATCCAGGGTGCCCGGGCGGCGCGGGCCGCCACCGCCGAGGTCACGGCGACGGCCCACTCCGAGACCGCGTCCACCGCCGGGGCCGTCGCCGCGAAGGCCGACCGGACCACGGACACGGTGGCCACCGCCGTCTCCGGCGCCACCACCCCGTCGGTCCCGACGGACGGTACCGCCGTCGACTACCTCTTCGGCCCTCTCTCCGCCTTCGCCCCGGAGCTGGAGCAGGCGCTCGCCGCCGCGCAGACGAAGCTCGCGGGCGTCCAGTCGGCGGCGCGTGCGCAGGCGCAGGGCGTCGACGGCGTCGTACGGACGAAGGCCCGGCACGTGGTCGCGGGCGCGGGCCGTACGGCCGAGGGTGTGCGGGGCGCGGTGTCCGGCGTGGAGGGCCGGGTGGCCGGCGCGGGTGCCACCGCCGTGGGCGTGGCCGGTGCAGGCGTGAGCGCGGCCGGCGCCGGCGTCTCCGCCGTGCCCAGCCATGTCCTCGGCACCGTCGCCGCCGTCCCCGGGACGGTCGCGCCGGTCGTGGACGAGACGGCCGCCGCGGTCGTCCCGCCGGTGGCCGGCTCCGCCGTGGACGGGGCGCTCCCGGTAGCCACCGGCGCGGTGCACGGGGTCACCCCGGTCGCCGGGCAGGCGGTGGCCGGTGTCACCCCCGCCGCCGAGCACGCCGTGGGCGCGGCGACCGCGCTGGCCCAGGGGGCCGTCGCCGACGTCCGGACGGTCGCGGACGGGGCCGTGCAGGGCCTGCGGCCGGTCGTCGGGGGCGTCGTGGCGGACGTACCGCCGTACGCCACCGGACTGGCCGGCGAGGCCGCCCACGACACGGCGGCGGCCGTCCTGCCGCCCGCCGCCCACACGGCCGTGCGGGGAGTCGTGCCGGTCGCCGGGCAGGCGGTGGCGGACGCCGGGGCACTGGCGTACGGCGTCGGCGGCGACGCCGGTTCCTTCGCGCAGGAGGCGACCGCTCCCGTCGGTCCCTTCGCGCACGGGGTGACCGGCCCGGTCGGCGGCCTCGCCCAGGACCTGACCGGCACGGTCGACGGTCTCGGCCACGACGCGAGCGGCACCGCCGGCCACCTCGCCCAGGACCTCACCGGCACCGCCGGCGGCTTCGCCCAGGACCTGACCGCCCCGGTCGCCCCCTTCGCGCAGGCGGTCGGGGCTCCCGTCGCCCCCTTCGCACAGGAGGTCGTTGCCCCGGTCGCCCCCTTCGTCCAGGAGGTGGCGGCCCCCGTCGTCTCCCTCGCCCAGGACGTGACGGCTCCCGTGGGGCCCTTCGCCGCGCACGTGACCGGCACCGTGGCGCCCTTCGCCCAGGACGTGACCGGCACCGTGGCGCCCTTCGCCCACGGTGTGACCGGCACGGTTGACGGTCTCGGCCACGACGTGAGCGGCGTCGCCGGCGGCCTCACCCACGACGTGGCGGGCACCGCCGGTGGCTTCGCCCAGGGACTGACCGCCCCCGTCACGCCGTTCGCCCAGGACCTGACCGGCTCGGCGGCGGGCTTCGCCCACGACCTCACCGGCACCGTCGGAGCCACCGCGCAGCCGCTGGCCGGGCACGCCGTCACCGGAGTGGCGGGCGTCGCCGAGGGGGTCACCCCCGCCTACGCCCAGGACGCGGCGGGCGCGGCCGCGGCCACGACGACCGCGACGGCCACCGCGTACCGCATCTGAAGCCGTCCCTGCCCCCGGCCCGGCCGGAAACCCGTCCCTGTCCGAAACCCGTCTCTGTCCGAAACCCGTCTCTTCTCAGCAACCTGTCCCTGTCCGAAACCCGTCCCTTCCCTTCGCCCGCGTACGTACTGACTGCGCGGGACCATGCCTCCGCGGGGCCCGAACGACCCGGACGGCCGAAAGCCGTCGGCAGCGTCCGGTCGTACGCCCCGCGGATGGGGCCGGGTCGTCCTCATTGGGGTGAGGACGACCCGGCCCGAGCCCCTGTGGGGCTGTTCACGGGGTCTCACCGGGTCAACCCCAGCCCGGTGAGGCCCCTCACCCGCGGCACGCCGTGCCAGTGATCCCGGCATCATGTGACAGGTATCACCGCTCAGGTGTGACCCGCGATTTAGAGGGCCCCCGGAAGCAGCGATAACCTGCGAGACGGACATGCCGCGCGCTCGGACACCGTGTGCGCTTCCCTTGTGACACATGCGGTCGTCACGTTGCCCTTCGCGGCACGCCCACGCATCCAACGAACCGCGAGATCACTGATAGGGACGGAAGCGCGTGGACCTGTTCGAGTACCAGGCGAGGGACCTCTTCGCCAAGCACGATGTACCGGTGCTGGCCGGTGAAGTCATCGACACGCCTGAGGCGGCGCGCGAGATCACCGAGCGGCTCGGCGGCAAGTCCGTCGTCAAGGCGCAGGTGAAGGTCGGTGGTCGCGGCAAGGCCGGTGGCGTCAAGCTGGCCGCCACCCCGGACGAGGCCGTCGCCCGCGCGACGGACATCCTCGGCATGGACATCAAGGGCCACACGGTCCACAAGGTCATGATCGCCGAGACCGCTCCGGAGATCGTCGAGGAGTACTACGTCTCCTTCCTCCTCGACCGTGCGAACCGCACCTTCCTCTCCATCGCGTCCGTCGAGGGCGGCATGGAGATCGAGGAGGTGGCGGCCACCCGTCCGGAGGCCGTCGCCAAGACGCCGATCGACGCCAACGAGGGTGTCACCGAGGAGAAGGCCCGCGAGATCGTCGCGGCCGCCAAGTTCCCGGCCGAGGTCGCCGACCAGATCGTGAACGTCCTCGTCAAGCTGTGGGACACCTTCGTCAAGGAGGACGCCCTCCTCGTCGAGGTCAACCCGCTGGCGAAGGTCGCCTCCGGTGACGTCATCGCCCTCGACGGCAAGGTGACCCTGGACGACAACGCCGAGTTCCGTCACCCCGACTTCGAGGAGCTCCACGACAAGGCCGCGGCCAACCCGCTGGAGGCCGCCGCCAAGGAGAAGAACCTCAACTACGTCAAGCTCGACGGCGAGGTCGGCATCATCGGCAACGGCGCGGGTCTCGTCATGAGCACCCTGGACGTCGTCGCCTACGCCGGTGAGAACCACGGCGGCGTCAAGCCCGCCAACTTCCTCGACATCGGTGGCGGCGCCTCCGCCGCCGTCATGGCGAACGGCCTGGAGATCATCCTCGGCGACCCGGACGTCAAGTCCGTCTTCGTCAACGTCTTCGGCGGCATCACCGCGTGCGACGAGGTCGCCAACGGCATCGTGCAGGCGCTGAAGCTCCTCGAGGACCGCGGTGAGGACGTCACCAAGCCGCTGGTCGTGCGTCTGGACGGCAACAACGCCGAGCTGGGTCGTCAGATCCTCTCCGACGCCAACCACCCGCTGGTGCAGCGCGTGGACACCATGGACGGCGCGGCCGACAAGGCCGCCGAGCTCGCGGCTGCGAAGTAAGGAAGAGGGACTCAGACAGCCATGGCTATCTTCCTCAACAAGGACTCCAAGGTCATCGTCCAGGGCATGACCGGCGCCACGGGCATGAAGCACACCAAGCTCATGCTGGCCGACGGCACGAACATCGTCGGTGGCGTGAACCCCCGCAAGGCCGGCACGTCCGTCGACATCGACGGCACCGAGATCCCGGTCTTCGGCACGGTCGCCGAGGCGATCGAGAAGACGGGCGCCAACGTGTCCGTCCTCTTCGTGCCGCCGGCCTTCGCGAAGGCCGCCGTCGTCGAGGCGATCGACGCGGAGATTCCGCTCGCGGTCGTCATCACCGAGGGCATCGCCGTCCACGACTCCGCCGCGTTCTACGCGTACGCGGTCGAGAAGGGCAACAAGACCCGGATCATCGGCCCGAACTGCCCCGGTCTCATCACCCCGGGTCAGTCGAACGCCGGCATCATCCCGGGCGACATCACCAAGCCGGGCCGTATCGGCCTGGTGTCGAAGTCCGGCACGCTGACGTACCAGATGATGTACGAGCTGCGTGACATCGGCTTCTCCTCCGCCGTCGGCATCGGTGGCGACCCGGTCATCGGTACGACCCACATCGACGCGCTCGCCGCGTTCGAGGCCGACCCCGACACCGACCTGATCGTGATGATCGGTGAGATCGGTGGCGACGCCGAGGAGCGGGCCGCGGCCTTCATCAAGGAGAACGTGAAGAAGCCGGTCGTCGGCTACGTCGCGGGCTTCACCGCGCCCGAGGGCAAGACGATGGGCCACGCCGGTGCCATCGTCTCCGGTTCGTCCGGCACCGCCCAGGCGAAGAAGGAGGCCCTCGAGGCCGCGGGCGTCAAGGTCGGCAAGACGCCGACCGAGACGGCGAAGCTGGCCCGCGAGATCCTGGCCGGCTGACCTGCTGGTCAGCGGCTCGGCTGAGCAGCCGGGTTGAGCAGCTCGCTGAGCTGCCGTGTTGAGCGTTGGTGGGCCCGTTCCCTTGCCGGGGGCGGGCCCACCGGCGTTTCCGGGGGGCCTGTGCCCACGTCCCGTGGTTACCGCGGCTCCGGGAGCAGTCGCTCCGGGCCGTGGGCCGTTGCCGAGCGGAGTTTGGCCCGTAGGGAGAGTTCCGCGGCCGACAGCGGGCCGGGGGCGGGTCGCGGGGGTACCCCCCGTACCGTTTCGCCGGGCGGGACAGGGGGCTCGTACCGGGTGGGGGCCGTGCACAGGGTCAGGGAGGTCGCGCTGATGAGGGCGACCGTGAAGGCGACGGCCGCGCGGGTCCAGAAGCGGGCGCGACGTTCGCTGTCCATGCGGACGGCGGGGGGCCTGGCGGCGTGGAGGCGTTCCGCGGAGGCCAGTTCCGCCAGACGGCGGTGGAGTTCGGCGGGGTCGGCCAGGTGGGGGAGGCGGGTGGCGACGGCCTCGCGGGCGTACAGCAGACGGTTCGCCGCCGCCGGCGTGCTCGCCTCCGTCTCCGCCGCGGTCTCCGGGAGGCCGAGGCCCACCCCGTCGTGCAGGAGCAGCGTGCGGCGGTGGGGCGGCGGGAGCGTCAGGAGGGCGTCCAGCAGCGCCCGGCCGGCGGCGTCGGCGGGCGGGGGCTCGGGATGCTGGAAACGGGGGCGGAACCGGTGCCAGGGGGAGAGGGCGTACTCGTACGCCACCGCCCGCACCCAGCCCGCCGGCTCGGGGTCGACGGCCACCTCGGGCCAGCGCTGCCAGGCGATCTGAAAGGCCCGTTCGACGGACTCGCGGGCGAGTTCGCGACGGCCGGTGAGGAGGTAGGTCTGGCGTACGAGGGCCGGGGCGCAGAAGGCGTAGAGCGCGTCGAAGGCCTGAGCGGGGGTCAGGAACGGGGAGTGATGGGGGCGGGTGGGGGCTGCGGGGTCGGTTGGGGGCGTGGAGGTGGTCGGGAGCGTGGGTTTCCGTGTGCGCTTTTCCGGACGGGCTGTCAGCTCGGGCTCGTCTGTCTCCGGAGGGGCTGTCGGCTTGGGCTCGCCTGTCTCCAGAAGGGCCGTCAGCTCGGGCTCGCCTGTCTCCGGACGGGCCGTCAGCCTCGGTTCGGCCGTCTCCGGACGGGCCGTCACCTGCCGTTCTCCCGCCGCAGGGCAGGCCAGTGAGGTCAGCAGTTGCGCGTACGCCTCCCGTCGGCGGCCGCGTGGATTCGTGCGGCCGGTCTCCCACGCGCGTACCGTCTCCCGGCTGACTCCCAGCCGTTCGGCGAGCTGAGCCTGCGTCAGCGAGCTCGTCTCGCGCAGGCGGCGGCGCTCCTCGGGCGGGGGGAGCGGGGTGTCAGGGGGGTGAGTCACCGGACGCCCCTCCGTACGAAAATGTACATAAGCGTATATTGAGCGACACGGCGGAAGTTCGCCTGTTACGGCGGAAAGGCGCGTGTCGTTGGGAGCATGACGGGCGTGATCCACATGACCGTTCGACGACCGTCGCTGTCGCCCCTGCTGACTCGGATGCGCGACCGTTCGCCCGGCCTCGGTGGCGGCCTCCTCGGCGGGGTGCTGGCGGCCGGCCTGGGGCTCGGTTCGTTCGCCGCGCTGGTCATGGTGCTGTGGATCAGCTCGCCGTATCCCGACAGCGGGATGGGTGGGGCGCTGCACGTCGCCGCCGGGCTGTGGCTGCTGGCCCATGGGGCGGAACTGGTGCGCACCGACACGTTGTCCGGGGTGCCGGCGCCGGTCGGCGTCACTCCGTTGCTGCTGCTCGTGCTGCCGGTGTGGCTGGTGCATCGGGCCGGACGGGACGCGGTGTACGGGGACGGGGAGGAGGACGCTCCGCTGGTGGCGGCGCGGACGGCGTGGGCGGGGGTGGTCGTCGGCTATCTCGCCGTCGGAGTGGGTGCGGCGGTCTATGCGGCGGGCGGGGTGTTGCGGCCCTCCTGGATGTGGACGGCCGTGTGTCTGCCGGTCGTCGCCGTGGGGGCCGCGGGGACGGGCGTCTGGACGGCGTACGGGCGTCCGCGTGGGCCTGTGGAGCGTGCGTTGCCGACGCTGCCCCGGTGGGTGCGGCGTCTTGTGACCGGAGTGCGGGGGCGGGAGCGGATGGGAGTGGCGGTGCGGGCGGCGGTCGCCGGAGTGGCCGCGCTGGTCGGGGGAGGGGCGATGCTCGTGGCGCTGTCGTCCGTGTGGCATTTCGGGGCCACGCGGGCGGCGTTTCTGCAGCTGACCGAGGGGTGGTCGGGGCGGTTCGCGGTGCTGTTGCTGTGTGTGGCGCTGGTGCCCAACGCGGCGGTGTGGGCGGCGGCGTACGCGGTCGGGCCCGGGTTCGTGCTGGGGGCGGGGCATGCGGTGGGGCCGTGGGCGTCGGATCCGGCGCCGTTGTTGCCGCCGTTTCCGTTGCTTGCGGCGGTGCCGGAGGCGGGGGCCGGCGGGCCGTGGAACTGGGCGGCCGGGGTGGTGCCGGTGATCGCCGGCGTGACGATGGCGGTGTTCGTGGGGCGGGCCGGTGCGGGGTGGTCGCTGGGGGCGGCTGTCGGGGTGGTGGTGTTGGCGGGGGTGGGGTGCGGGGCGTTGGCCGGGGTGCTCGGAGGGATGGCCGGTGGGCCGTTGGGGGTGGCGGCGTTGGCTCGGTTCGGGCCGGTGGGGTGGGAGGTGGCGGTGGCTGTGACGGGGTGGATGGTGGCATTGGGGGTGCCGGTGGTTTTGGGGGTGCGGGGGTGCTTGAGGCTGAAGAGGAAGGGGACCGGCGTCGGCGGGGCGGTGGCGGCATCGGTGCCGGCGGTGGCGTCGGGGTCCGCCTCGGCGTCGGCATCGGTGGCTCTCGAGGTCGGGGGAGGAGGCGTGGACTTCGACCTTGGGGATGAGCCGTATGACTTTGAGCGGGTTGAGGCTGCTGAGGGGGTGCAGGGGGAGTGGTACGGCGAGGAGGCGCGGGAAGTGCGGTGGGCGGCTTTGCGGGAGGCGAGGGAGGGTTCTGAGGGTTCTGAAGGGGGTGACGGTGGGGGGTCGGAGTCGCCGTGACCGGCAAGGGTGTGTTCGCCCCCGCCGCCCCTACCCTTCCCGTCCCCAGGGGCTCCGCCCCTTCGACCCCGCCGGGGGCTGCGCCCCCTGGACCCCTGCGGGGCTGCGCCCCTGCTCCCCACGCGGTCTCCGCCACCCTGCATCCCCTGCGGGCTGCGCCCTGCACCCCCTGCGGGGCTGCCGCCCCGCACCCCGCTTCGGCCCTGAACGGGCCTCGTCCTCAAGCGCCGGACGGGCTGGATTGTCCCGACCGGGGCTTGCCTGGCACCGCCGGGTGGGCTGGATTGTCCCGGCCGGGCCTCGTCCTCAAGCGCCGGGCGGGCTGGATTGTCCCGACCGGGGCTTGCCTGGCACCGTCCGACGGGCTGGATTGTCCCGGCCGGGGCTCGGCAGGCACCGCTGGACGGACCTTTCGGCGGCGCGGCTCACAAGGGGCGCCGGGAAGCCGATACTCGTCGGTCCCGTTCCAAGGCCACGGTAGTCAGCCCCGTCGGTCAGCCCCCGATCCGGCTCAGCCGCCCACCCAGTTCAGCTGACCCCCAGAATCCCCCGCAGTTCCTTCGGCAGAAGGTCGGTGCAGGACTGTTTTGCCTCGTTGGTCAGGGCGTCGTTGGTGCAGGTGTAGTAGTCGCTGTAGACCAGTTGGGCGGTGAAGGTGACCGCCACCAGGGCGAGGGCCAGGGAGGCCGTGACCAGGCCGCTGATGGCGGCGGTGGTCTGGGGGCGGCCGGTTTCGGGGGTGGGCGGGGTGTTCGGGTCGGGGGTGCGGGGCTTGGCGCGGAGGGCGCTGATGCCCCAGTGGAGGGCGAGGGCGCCGAGCAGCAGGGCCACGTACGGCCAGCCGAAGAGGGCGAAGAAGAAGGCCCACATGCCGCACAGCAGTGCGTACCGGGCGCGGCGCTGGGAGGGGTCGGTCGGGTCCCAGCGAGGGGTGGGGGGCGGGCTGCCTTGGCCGCCGCGCTCGGGGCGGTCGCCGAAGCCGCCGGGGGAGCGGCCGGGCTGGCGGTCGCTCCACTGGCTGCCCCACGGCGAGCCGGTGCCCTGGCCTTCGCCCTGGTGTCCGGCGGAACCGCCGTCGCCCGGGGCCGGGTGGCGGGGCTGCCACGGGCGGTCGGGGGTGCCCTCCGGCGGCGGGGCGAAGGGGTTGTCGTCCTGCTGCTTGTCGTTCTTCTGGTCGCCCGTGGTGCCCTCGTCGCCGTTCCCGCGGCCCGAGGGCGCGTCGGGCGGGGACGTTGGGCGCTCCCGCAGCAGCACGGCGCCGCGCTCCCCTCCCTGCGGTGACTGCGGGGGGAGCGTGAGGAGTCGCAGACTGCGGTCCGGCATCAAGAGAGCGTCTTCCCCTAGGTGATACGGCTGTCTGGCGTGTGTCTGGCGTGAGCTGTCACTCCGGGAACGTGCCGCGCGACGGCCGCGTTCCCGTGTCCACTCCTCCCAGACGCTACCTTCCGGCCACGCCCCCGTCCCGCCTGGGCCGTCCGGAGTGCCGGTATCGTTGCTGACGGTCGGCCGCTTCGTAGACTTCCCCGTATCCCGGGGCGCGAAGCATTCGTACGACCGTACAAACGCACCCCCGAGAAAGGGCCCCGCCGTGGCCGCCAAGCCCGTGGCCAAGCGCCTCGTCGTGCTGGTCTCCGGATCCGGTACGAATCTCCAGGCGCTGCTCGACGAGATCACCGCCTCCGGAGCCGAGGCGTACGGCGCCGAGATCGTGGCCGTCGGCGCCGACCGTGAGGGCATCGAAGGGCTCGCGCGGGCCGAGCGGGCCGGGATCCCCACCTTCGTGCGGAAGGTCAAGGACTTCGGGACGCGGGAGGAGTGGGACGCCGCGCTCGCCGAGGCCGTCGCCTCCTACGAGCCCGACCTCGTCGTCTCCGCCGGGTTCATGAAGATCGTGGGGAAGGAGTTCCTGGCGCGGTTCGGCGGGCGGTTCGTCAACACGCACCCCGCCCTGCTGCCCAGCTTCCCGGGAGCCCACGGTGTCCGTGACGCCCTCGCGTACGGCGCCAAGGTCACCGGCTGCACCGTCCACTTCGTCGACGACGGCGTCGACACCGGGCCGATCATCGCGCAGGGCGTGGTCGAGGTCCGGGACGAGGACGACGAGAGCGCGCTGCACGAGCGCATCAAGGAAGTCGAGCGAAGGCTGCTCGTCGAGGTCGTGGGGCGGATCGCCCGCAACGGCTATCGCATTGAGGGACGAAAGGTAGTTATCCAGTGACCGCCCAGAGCACGGACAGCGGTAAGCGGGCCATCCGGCGCGCGCTCGTCAGCGTCTATGACAAGACCGGGCTCGAGGAGCTCGCCCGCGGGCTGCACGAGGCCGGTGTCGCACTCGTCTCCACCGGGTCCACCGCCTCCCGCATCGCCGCCGCCGGCGTCCCCGTCACCAAGGTCGAGGAGCTCACCGGCTTCCCCGAGTGCCTGGACGGCCGCGTCAAGACCCTGCACCCCAAGGTCCACGCCGGCATCCTCGCCGACCTGCGGCTCCCCGAGCACCAGCGCCAGCTGGAGGAGCTGGGCGTCGAGCCGTTCGACCTCGTCGTCGTCAACCTCTACCCGTTCCGCGAGACGGTCGCCTCCGGCGCCTCGCCCGACGAGTGCGTCGAGCAGATCGACATCGGCGGCCCCTCCATGGTCCGCGCCGCCGCGAAGAACCACCCGTCGGTCGCCGTGGTCACCAGCCCGGCGCGGTACGCCGACGTCCTCGCGGCGGTCGGCCACGGCGGCTTCGACCTCGAGACCCGCAAGCGGCTGGCCGCCGAGGCCTTCCGGCACACGGCCGAGTACGACATCGCGGTCTCCTCCTGGTTCGCCTCCGTCTACGCTCCGGCCGACGACTCGCAGTTCCCGAGCTTCCTCGCCACCAGCCTGGAGCGCGCGCACACCCTGCGCTACGGCGAGAACCCCCACCAGCCCGCCGCCCTCTACACCGCGGGCACCGGCGGCCTGGCGGAGGCCGAGCAGCTGCACGGCAAGGAGATGTCGTACAACAACTACACGGACACGGACGCCGCCCGCCGTGCCGCGTACGACCACGACGAGCCGGCTGTGGCGATCATCAAGCACGCCAACCCGTGCGGCATCGCCACGGGCGCGGACGTCGCCGAGGCGCACCGCAAGGCGCACGCCTGCGACCCGCTGTCCGCGTTCGGTGGTGTGATCGCGGTGAACCGCCCGGTCAGCAAGGAGATGGCCGAGCAGGTCGCGGAGATCTTCACCGAGGTCATCGTCGCGCCGGACTACGAGGAGGGGGCCCTGGAGGCCCTCACCAAGAAGAAGAACATCCGTGTGCTGCGCTGCCCCGACAGCCCCGCCCACCCCGTCGACGTCAAGCCGATCGACGGCGGCGCCCTGCTCCAGGTCGCCGACCGCCTCCAGGCCGACGGCGACGACCCCGCCAACTGGACCCTGGCGACCGGCGAGGCGCTCGCCGCCGACGAACTGCAGCAGCTCGCCTTCGCCTGGAAGGCCTGCCGGGCCGTGAAGTCCAACGCCATCCTGCTCGCCAAGGACGGCGCCTCCGTCGGCGTCGGCATGGGCCAGGTCAACCGGGTCGACTCCGCGAAGCTGGCGGTCGAGCGGGCCGGCGCCGAGCGCGCGCAGGGGTCGTACGCGGCCTCCGACGCGTTCTTCCCCTTCCCTGACGGGCTGCAGATCCTGATCGACGCCGGGGTGAAGGCCGTGGTCCAGCCCGGCGGGTCCGTCCGGGACGAGCTGGTCGTCGAGGCCGCCCAGAAGGCCGGTGTCACGATGTACTTCACTGGGACTCGGCACTTCTTCCACTGAGTCTTCCGCTGAGCCGATACGTCGTCTGCTGAGCCGACGCCGGACAGCACCGGGGCCGGGTCCCTCCCCTACGGGTGGGACCCGGCCCCGGGCCGTGGTTTCGGGGGTCAGTAGCGCGGGCGGCGGAACCAGTCCGCCGTGGCGCGCTTCGCCGAGAAGACGATCAGCAGGACTGCGACGGCGATGACGATCAGGCCGAGCCCCCAGGCCGCGATCATGAAGATGCCGGTGATGATCGCGAACGAGCCGTAGACGATCGAGCACACGCGCACGCTGTTGCCGCCCTTGGCGTACTGGAGCAGCAGCACCACGCCGAGGATCGTGAACACGGTGGCCAGGCCCAGGAAGAAGATGACGACGCCCTTGCCGAGGTCGGCGAACTGCTCCGCGTCCGGGTCGCCGGTCACCCCCGCCTCGCGCATCTCCTGGTCCCATCGGGACAGCACCCACAGGTACGAGCCCGCGATGACCGCGTGGGCCAGGGCGATGACGCCCAGCAGGATCCGTGCGGCGCGGGTGATGCCCGGCATCGTCAGCGGACCGGCCGGGTAACCGCCCTGGAACTGCGGGTCGCCCGGGTACTGCGGATACGGCTGCTGCCCGTACTGCTGCTGCGGGTAGGGCGGCGGGGCCTGCGGGACGCCGTAGCCCTGCTGCGGAGCGCCGGGCGGCGGGCCCTGCTGCGGGTAGCCGTATCCGGGGCCCGCCGGGGGTTGCTGAGGGGCCGGGGGCTGCTGGGACGGCGGCCCGTAGGGGTTGTTCGGCTCGCCGAAACTCATGGCGGTCCTTCCTCGGTGTGCACTCGAGTGCGGGGACGACGCGCGGCACGGTGCGGAGGAAGTTCTTACAGATGCGGTCCGTCCCCCCGGTACTGCCCGCGGCACTGTGCGTCAATCGTTCTTCAGTGGCCGGTTTGTTGTCCAGCCGCATTCCGCAGGAAGTTGTGCAAGTGCAACCTCGTCGATCATGTCCGGAAACGATCACCGGGCCGGGGAGCGCCAGGGGTCCTCGCTGCCGGGTCACCCGGATTGGAACCGGGAGGCCGTCATCCGGGAGGATGGGACCATGACCGCCCAGATTCTCGATGGCAAGGCCACCGCAGCCGAGATCAAGTCGGATCTGACCGCCCGCGTGGCGGCGCTGAAGGAGAAGGGCGTCACGCCCGGCCTCGGCACGATCCTCGTCGGGGACGACCCCGGCAGCCAGAAGTACGTCGCCGGCAAGCACCGCGACTGCGCCGAGGTCGGCATCGCCTCCATCCAGCGGGAACTGCCGGCCACGGCCACGCAGGAGGAGATCGAGGCGGTCGTACGGGAGCTGAACGAGGATCCGGCCTGCACCGGTTACATCGTCCAGCTGCCGCTTCCCAAGGGCATCGACGAGAACCGGATCCTGGAGCTGATGGACCCGGCCAAGGACGCCGACGGGCTGCACCCGACGAACCTCGGCCGCCTCGTCCTCAACGAGCCCGCGCCCCTGCCCTGCACGCCGAACGGCGTGCTCACGCTCCTGCGCCGCCACGGCGTCGAGACCAAGGGCGCCGAGGTCGTGGTCGTCGGCCGTGGCGTGACGATCGGGCGCCCGATGCCGCTGCTGCTGACCCGGCGCAGCGAGAACGCCACGGTGACCCAGTGCCACACGGGCACCCGGGACCTGTCCGCGCACCTGAAGCGGGCGGACATCATCATCGCCGCCGCCGGTTCGGCCCACCTGGTCCGGGCCGAGGACGTCAAGCCGGGCGCGGCCGTCCTCGACGTCGGCGTCTCCCGCAACGCCGAGGGCAGGATCGTGGGCGACGTCCACCCGGACGTCCGCGAGGTCGCCGGCTGGATCTCCCCCAACCCGGGCGGGGTCGGCCCGATGACCCGGGCGCAGCTGCTCGTCAACGTGGTCGAGGCGGCGGAGCGCAGTGTCGGTTGAGCCCCGGGACACCCCCGGCGAGACCGAGGACGTCGACGACATCGAGGTGCGCGACCCCGTCAGCGCGCCCGACGCCGACGGCGTGCCGCGCCGCACCACGCGCCGCTTCCCGCTGTTCACCCGGGACACCGCGCGCCCCGAGGGCGGCGGCCGCGCCGCGCCCGGCGACGCCCCGGCGCCCGCCCGGCAGTGGCCGATCATCGCGGTCCTGGGCCTGGTCGCGCTCGGCCTGCTGCTGACCGCGTTCGACCAGTTCCGGATCGGCACGATCCTCATCGGTGTGGCCCTGCTCGGCGGCGCGGTGCTGCGCTGGATGCTGCCCGGCGTCGGCATGCTCGCCGTCCGCTCCCGCTTCACCGACATCGCGACCTACGGCGTGCTGGGCGCGGCGATCGTCCTGCTGGCGTTGATGGCCCAGCCCCATCCGTGGCTGCAGATCCCGTTCCTGAAGGACACCCTGCACTTCACGGTCGACAGCTGACCCGGAAACGAAGCACACACGTACGGCGGCCCGTCCTCTCCCCCGAGCCAGGACGGGCCGCCGACGCGTTCCACGCTCCCGCACGGCCGGCGGGCTGTTCAACGGCTGTCCGTGCGCTGTGGCACAGCGGTGACCGTTCCGCCATCGTGTGCGCGCCCCGCCACAGTCGCCGCCGGCCCGGGAACCGTCCGCCCTTCGGACGTCGTCCCTTGAGCGGACCGAAGGCGAGGAGCCGAGGACCGAAGGGGAGCTGGGCGATGAGCACGTGGCAGCCGCTGCCGGACGATCTGCCGTCGGAGGTACGGCACTTCGTGGAGCAGTTGCGGCAGCTGAAGGACGGCACCGGCCTCAGCCTGGCCGCGCTCGGCGCCCGCACCGCCTACAGCAAGTCCTCGTGGCAGCGCTACCTCAACGCTGTGCAGCCACCGCCCCGGCAGGCCGTCGCCGCGCTGTGCCGGGTCGCGGGCCTCGCGGGCGCGGACGCCGAACGCCACGGCGTGCGCTGGGAGCTGGCCGTCGAGGCCTGGCCCCGGCCGACGCCGCCGCCGACGGACGCGGATGCCGCGGGGACGCCGGGGGACACCGCCGACTACGAGGACGACCCCACGCTCCCGTGGTGGGAGCGCCTGGAGGAACCACCGTCCCGGCCCGCCGCCGGACGACGCCTCCTCCTCTCCGCGGTCCTGCTCCTGTTCGTCCTGCTGGTCGCCGCGGTGGGGGGAGCCATGGTGTTCGGCTGAGCGCTAACGTGGCCAAAAGGGGACACGGCGGAGGAAGGGGGGATCGATGCCTCGCTGGAAGGACCTGCCCGACGAACTCGACCCGCAGGTCAAGGAGTTCGCCCGTCAGCTGCGCCAGGTCGTGGACCGCAGCGGCCTGAACCTCACACAGCTCGCCGACCGCACGCACTACGGAAGGGCGTCCTGGGAGCGCTACCTCGACGGCCGGCTCCTCGCCCCCAAGGGCGCGGTCGTCGCCCTCGCCGAGGTCACCGGCGCCGACCCGGCCCAGCTGATCACCCTGTGGGAACTGGCCGAGCGCGCCTGGAGCCGCGCGGAGCTGCGGGACGACCTGGGGTCCGAGGCCGTACGTCTCTCCCGCGCACGCACGGTGACGACCTCGGCCACCGGCCCGGCGGGCCCCGCGGGCGGATCCCGGACGTCGCGGCCGCCGGTGCGGCAGGGTCCCGGCGGGACATCCCCCAAGGTTTCCGGCGGGACAGCCCCCAAGGGCCCCGGCGCGACGTCCCCCGCGGGCCCCCCGTCCCCCGAGGACGCCGGCCCCGCCACCCCGGGGCGCCGCGTCCGGCGCCCCGCCCTCTTCCTCGCCGGTGTCGTCGGCGTCGCGATCGTCACCGCGGGCGCCTTCTTCCTCGACGACGGCGCGCCCCAGAAGGCCGGGACCACCGCCGCGTCTTCCTCCCCGTCGGCCAGCCCCCACCCCTCTCTTCCGCCCGGTGTGCACTGCTTCGGCGCCGACTGCACCGGCAAGGACGCGGAGCGGATGGGGTGCAGCGGCAACCTCGTCACCACCGCGAAGAGCGTGACCGTCGGCTCGACCCTCGTCGAGGTCCGTTACAGCAGGACCTGCGGGGCGGCGTGGGGACGGATCACCCAGGCCGGTGTGGGGGACGTGGTGCGGGTGACGGTGGGTTCCGTCCGCCTGACCGGCGACATCACCACGGCCGGCGACACCATCGCCTACACCCCGATGGCGGCGGTGAAGGAGCCGGGCGAGGCACGGGCGTGCGCGGTGCTGGCGTCGGGGCAGGAGGGGTGCACGCCGTAGGGGGCGTCGGGGACGGCCGTGTGCCGTGGGAGGCGTCTGGGCGGAAGGCCGTACGCCGTGGCAGGGCAGGGCCGCGCGTCGTAGGAGGCGTACGAAAACGGCGGCCGCCGGTCCGGGAGAGGTGGAACCGACGGCCGCCGGGTGGGGGTAACCGGGGGGCCGGACTCCCGTGGGGGTACGGTTCGCGTGCCCCGGTTGGGGCGCGGTATTCCTGTGGGCCCCGTTTTTTTGTGGGCCCGGCACGACAAGGGGGCGCTTAGGCTGTGGGACGGGCCACACAGCCCCGGACGTCCGGGATCCCGGATGCGCGATAGCCTGACCGCTGGATGGATCTCTTGATACCAAGAGATCGATCAAACGTCCGGGGCAGGGACGCCCCACCGCCAGCTGTCATACGGAGAACGCCATGACCCGCACTCCCGTGAACGTCACCGTCACCGGCGCGGCCGGCCAGATCGGTTACGCCCTGCTCTTCCGCATCGCCTCCGGCCAGCTGCTCGGCGCGGACGTGCCGGTCAAGCTGCGCCTGCTGGAGATCACGCCGGCTCTGAAGGCCGCCGAGGGCACGGCCATGGAGCTGGACGACTGCGCGTTCCCGCTGCTTCAGGGCATCGACATCAGCGACGACCCGAACGTCGCCTTCGACGGCGCCAATGTCGCCCTCCTGGTGGGCGCCCGCCCGCGCACCAAGGGTATGGAGCGCGGTGACCTGCTGGAGGCCAACGGCGGCATCTTCAAGCCGCAGGGCAAGGCCATCAACGACCACGCCGCGGACGACATCCGGGTGCTGGTCGTGGGCAACCCGGCCAACACCAACGCGCTGATCGCCCAGGCCGCCGCCCCGGACGTACCGGCCGAGCGCTTCACCGCGATGACCCGCCTCGACCACAACCGCGCGCTGACCCAGCTCGCGAAGAAGACGGGCTCCACGGTCGCCGACATCAAGCGTCTGACCATCTGGGGCAACCACTCCGCCACCCAGTACCCCGACATCTTCCACGCCACGGTCGCCGGCAAGAACGCCGCCGAGGTCGTGAACGACGAGAAGTGGCTGGCCGAGGACTTCATCCCGACCGTCGCCAAGCGTGGCGCCGCGATCATCGAGGCCCGCGGCGCCTCGTCGGCCGCCTCCGCCGCCAACGCCGCCATCGACCACGTCTTCACCTGGACCAACGGCACCGCCGAGGGCGACTGGACCTCCGCGGGCATCCCGTCGGACGGCTCCTACGGCGTGCCGGAGGGCCTCATCTCCTCCTTCCCGGTCACCGCGAAGGACGGCAGGTTCGAGATCGTCCAGGGTCTGGACATCAACGAGTTCTCGCGTGCGCGGATCGACGCGTCCGTGAAGGAGCTGGAGGAGGAGCGCGAGGCCGTGCGCTCGCTCGGCCTCATCTGAGTCGGCCGGCTCACCGGTTTCCGGTCTGATCCCCGGGTGGCATCGGCTGCCCGGGGATCAGTGCGTTCCCGGTCCACCGGGGACTGCGCGGCGCGAGCCGCCCCTTTTCACAGCCCGCATCCGTGCGGTTGCCGTTCCGGTCCGTCGCCGGGTTCATCGACGTCCGCCACGTGCCCCGTTTGTGCATGTTCAGTGAGACAGCGCACTTTCAGTCATCGATCGCGCATGCAACGGGAGGTCGGGGGCAGGTGCTCACGGTCCCGGTGAGTGACATACGTGTCGCGCAGGGTCACTGAACAGGAACGGAAGGCACACCCGATCATGGCGGACACACCAGAACTCCAGGCGCGGAAGACCATCCACGTGGAGGGGGAATGGCGCGAAGCCGTCTCCGGTGCCACGCGCGAGATCCTCGACCCGGCGGACGCCGTACCGTTCGCCGTGGTCGCCGAGGGGGACGAGAAGGACACCGACCTGGCGGTCGCGGCCGCCCGCCGGGCCTTCGACCACGGCCCATGGCCGCGGACCCCCGCTGCCGAGCGGGCCGCGCTGCTGCGTCGCGTGGCCGACCTCCTCATACGCGACCGCGAAGAACTCGGCCTGCTGGAGAGCCGGGACGCGGGCAAGACCGTCGAGGAGGGCCGCGTCGACATCGACTGTGTCGCCGACGCCTTCCGCTACTTCGCGAACCTCGTCGCCGCCGAGGCCCCCGGCCGGGTCGTCGACGCGGGCTCGCCCGACATCCACAGCGTTGTCGTCCACGAGCCCGTAGGCGTGTGCGCGCTGATCACGCCCTGGAACTACCCCCTCCTCCAGGCCAGTTGGAAGATCGCGCCCGCCCTCGCCGCCGGCGACACCTTCGTCGTCAAGCCGAGCGAGATCACCCCCCTGACGACCGTCGCGCTCATCGACCTGCTGGCCGAGGCCGGGCTCCCCGCCGGGGTCGCGAACATCGTCACCGGGCCCGGCCACTCGGTCGGCGCCCGCCTCGCCGAGCACCCCGACGTCGACCTCGTCTCCTTCACCGGCGGCCTGGTCAGCGGCACCAAGGTCGCCCAGGCCGCCGCCCCCACCGTCAAGAAGGTCGCCCTCGAACTCGGCGGCAAGAACCCCAACGTCGTCTTCGCCGACGCCTGCGCCACCGAGGAGGGCTTCGACACCGCCGTCGACCAGGCCCTCAACGCCGCCTTCATCCACAGCGGCCAGGTCTGTTCGGCGGGCGCCCGCCTGATCGTCGAGGAGTCGGTCCGCGACCGCTTCGTCGCCGAACTCGCCCGCCGGGCCGACCGGATCCGCCTGGGCCGTGGCACCGAGGGCGGCGTCGAGTGCGGCCCGCTCGTCTCCGAGCAGCAGCGCGCCAAGGTGGAGGCGTACGTCGAGTCCGCCCTCAAGGAGGGCGCGGTGCTGCGCTCCGGCGGCAAGCGGCCCGAGCCGTCCGCCGAGCGGCCCTCCGCCGGCTACTTCTACGAGCCGACCGTCCTCGACCACTGCCACCGCGAGATGAAGGTCGTCCGGGAGGAGGTCTTCGGGCCCGTCCTCACCGTCGAGACCTTCCGCACGGAGGACGAGGCCGTCGCCCTGGCCAACGACACCGAGTACGGCCTCGCGGGCGCCGTCTGGACCGCCGACGCGGGCCGGGCGCGCAGGGTGGCGGCCCGGCTGCGCCACGGCACCGTCTGGATCAACGACTTCCACCCCTACCTCCCGCAGGCGGAGTGGGGTGGCTTCGGCAGGAGCGGAGTGGGCCGCGAACTCGGCCCCGCCGGACTCGCCGAGTACCGCGAAACCAAGCACGTGTACCAGAACCTCGCGCCGAAGCCGGTGCGTTGGTTCGCGGGCTGAGCCCCCAGCCCCTTCGCCCCCCGACCGGCATCGACCAGCCCTCACCGGCATCGAACCAGTCCTCCCGACCGGCATCGACGAGCCTCCCGCCCGGCGTCGACAGCCGACAGCAGACAGCCGAAGGTCCCCGACTTCCCCCAGCTCCCCCCAACTCCCCTTCAAGCACCCCCACTTGGAGACCCCCCATGCCCCAGACCCCCCATGTCTACGACTATGTCGTGATCGGCGGCGGCACCGCCGGTTCCGTCATGGCCTCCCGCCTCACCGAGAACCCCGACGTCACGGTCGCCGTCATCGAGGGCGGCCCCAGTGACGTCGGCCGCGACGACGTCCTCACCCTGCGCCGCTGGATGGGCCTGCTCGGCGGCGAGCTCGACTACGACTACCCGACCACCGAGCAGCCCCGCGGCAACTCCCACATCCGGCACAGCCGCGCCCGCGTCCTCGGCGGCTGTTCCTCCCACAACACGCTCATCGCCTTCAAGCCGCTCCCGTCCGACTGGGACGAGTGGGAGGCGGCCGGCGCGCAGGGCTGGGGCGCGGTCCCCATGGAGGCGTACTACGCGCGGCTCCTGAACAACATCGTCCCGGTCGACGAGCAGGACCGGAACGCCATCGCCCGTGACTTCGTCGACGCGGCGCAGGCGGCACTCGGCGTGCCCCGCGTCGAGGGCTTCAACAAGAAGCCGTTCGACGACGGCGTCGGCTTCTTCGACCTCGCCTACCACCCGGAGACCAACAAGCGGTCGTCGGCCTCGGTGGCGTATCTGCACCCGGTCATGGACGAGCGCCCGAACCTCCACCTCCTCCTGGAGACCTGGGCGTACCGGCTGGAGCTGGAGGGCACGCGGGCGCGGGGGGTGCACGTCCGCGCCAAGGACGGCGAGGAGTTCCTCGTCCGGGCCCGGGGCGAGGTCCTGCTCTGCGCGGGCGCCGTCGACTCGCCCCGGCTGCTCCTGCACTCCGGCATCGGTCCCAAGGCCGACCTGGACGCGCTCGGCATCCCCGTCGTCCACGACCTGCCCGGCGTCGGCGAGAACCTCCTCGACCACCCCGAGTCGGTGATCGTCTGGGAGACCAACGGCCCGATCCCCGAGAACTCCGCGATGGACTCCGACGCGGGCCTGTTCGTCCGCCGCGACCCCGAACACCCGGGCCCCGACCTGATGTTCCACTTCTACCAGATCCCCTTCACGGACAATCCGGAGCGACTGGGCTACGAACGGCCCCCCTACGGAGTCTCCATGACGCCCAACATCCCCAAGCCGCGCAGCCGCGGCCGCCTGTACCTGACCAGCGCCGACCCGGCCGTCAAGCCCGCCCTCGACTTCCGCTACTTCACCGACGAGGACGACTACGACGCCCGCACCCTCGTCGACGGGATCAGGATCGCCCGTGAGATAGCGAGCACCGAGCCGCTGGCAGGGTGGCTGAAACGGGAGGTGGCCCCCGGCCCGGACGTCACCGGCGACGAGGAGCTGAGCGAGTACGCCCGCAAGGTCGCGCACACCGTGTACCACCCGGCGGGCACCTGCCGTATGGGCGCGGCCGACGACGAACTGGCCGTCGTCGACCCGCAGTTGCGCGTGCGTGGCCTGGACGGTCTCCGGATCGCCGACGCCTCGGTCTTCCCGACGATGACCGCCGTGAACCCGATGATCGCGGTGCTGATGGTCGGGGAGAGGGCGGCCGACCTGGTGGGAGGTGACGTGCGATGACCACGGTCCCCAACACCCCGGTGTTCTCCGTCGAAGGCCTGTGGAAGGTCTTCGGCCCGAAACCCGAACGCGTCCCGGTCGACCCGGAGCTGGCGTCCCTCCCCGCCGCCGAACTGCGGTCCCGCACCGGCTGCACGGCCGCCGTCCGGGACGTCTCCTTCGACGTGCGCAAGGGCGAGGTCTTCGTCGTCATGGGCCTGTCCGGCTCCGGCAAGTCCACGCTGGTGCGCTGTCTGACCCGGCTGATCGAGCCGACGGCCGGCACGATCGCCGTCGACGGCGAGGACGTCCGCGCCATGGACCGCACCCGCCTGCGAGAGCTGCGCCGCCACCGCGCCGCGATGGTCTTCCAGCACTTCGGCCTCCTCCCGCACCGCACCGTCCTCGACAACGTGGCCTACGGCCTGGAGATCCAGGGCGTCGGCAGGTCCGAACGCCGCAGCCGCGCCCGCGAGGTCGTCACCAAGGTCGGCCTGGAGGGCATGGAGCAGCGCAGGCCGGGCCAGCTGTCGGGTGGTCAGCGACAGCGGGTGGGTCTGGCCAGGGCGTTGGCGGTGGACCCCGAGGTCCTCCTGTTCGACGAGCCGTTCAGCGCGCTCGACCCGCTGATCCGGCGGGACATGCAGGAGGAGGTGGTCCGCCTGCACCGTGAGGAGGGCCGCACGATGGTCTTCATCACGCACGACCTCAACGAGGCGCTCAAGCTCGGCGACCGTATCGCCCTGATGCGCGACGGCCGCGTCGTCCAGCTCGGCACCCCGGAGGAGATCGTCGGTTCCCCCGCCGACGACTACGTCCGCGAGTTCGTCCGCGACGTACCCCGCGAACAGGTCATGACGGTCCGCACGGCCATGCGCACCGCGTCGACGGAGGAGGCCGGCAACGGCCCTGCCGTCTCCCCGAACGCCACGGTCTCCCAGGCCATCGAGGCAGTGGCGAGGGCGGGCACCCCGGCCCGTGTGGTGGACAAGGGCCGCTGCCTGGGAGTGGTGGACTCCGACGCCCTCCTGGGCGTGGTGGCCGGCACGACCCCCGTGGCCACGGACGCCCGCACCGACGCAACGGCCAGCGACCCTGCCGCCGCACCCCTGGGCGGCGAGCCCGCAGCGGGCGGCCACGCAGCCGCGGCCGCCCGTGCCGCCGGGGTGGCACGGGCGGGCGACGCGGTTCCCCCCGCCCGAGCGAAGCCGAGGGTGGGGGAGGCACCCCGCACGCGCGGGCGAGCGCCCCAACCCCCCAGCACGGACACGGAGGCGGTCTGATGGCAACGATCACCGCGCCCGCCCCCCGTGTCACCGTCCCCGGCTTCCTGAAACACCGAGCCGTCCAAAAGCTCCTGCTGCTCGCGGTCGTCGCCGCGATCCTCGTACCGCTCGCCCACGCCCGCTGGTCCAGCGGCACCTGGCCGAGCGCCCTCACCGTCGACCTGTCCGCCCCCCTCACGCACGTCAGCGACTGGATCATCGACAACCGGGACAGCCACCCCCTGTTCCTCTACTTCTTCGGCCACGTCAGCAACGCCGTGGTCCTCTCGGTCCGCGCCGTCTACCTGGTCCTCCTCGGCATGGGCTGGGCCGGCACGACAGCGCTGGGCGCACTCGTGGCCTGGCGAGCGGCGGGACCGAGGCTCGCCCTCGGCACCGCCGCAGCCTTCCTCACCTGCGGCCTGCTCGGCATGTGGGTGCCGACCATGCAGACGCTCGCCCTCATGGTCGTCGCCGTCCTCGCCTCCGTCGCCGTGGGCGCGCTCCTCGGTCTCGCCGCCGGGCTCTCCGACCGTATGGACCGAGCCCTGCGCCCGGTCCTGGACACCATGCAGGTCCTGCCGGCCTTCGCCTACCTGCTCCCCGTCGTCCTGGTCTTCGGCATCGGCGTCCCCGCGGCCGTCCTGGCCACCGTCGTCTACGCCGCCCCGCCCATGGCCCGCCTGACCGCGCTGGGCCTGCGCGGTGCGGACAAGGAGGTCCTGGAGGCGGTGGAGTCGCTGGGCGCCACCGCACGCCAACGCCTGCTGACCGCCCGTATCCCGCTGGCCCGCAAGGAACTCCTCCTCGGCCTCAACCAGACGATCATGATGGCGCTGTCCATGGCGGTCATCGCGTCGGTGATCGGCGGCGGCGGCCTCGGTGACCGCGTCTACCAGGCGCTGGCCTCGGTCGACGTGGGCGCGGCCCTCGCGGCCGGCATCCCGATCGTGCTGCTGGCGGTCGTCCTGGACCGTGTGACGGCGGCGGCGGGCCACGGCACCGGCGAGTCCCGCCGCACCCGGGGGACGTACGCGCTGCTGGCCGTCACCGTCGCCGCGGCCGTCCTCGGCCGGCTCACCGACCGCCTCGACTGGCCCGAGACCTGGACCCTCGGCATCGCCGAGCCGGTCAACCGCGCCGTCGACTGGATGACCGAGCACCTCTACTCCGGCGTCCCCGTCGTGGGCGGCACCGCCGACTGGGCGGGCCACTTCACCACCTGGGTCCTGGACCCCCTCCGCGACGGCCTGCAGTGGCTGCCCTGGTGGTCGGTCCTGCTCCTCGTCGCCGCGCTCGCGTGGCTGATCGGCACCTGGCGCACCGCGCTCACCGCCGTCCTCGCGATGGCCGCGATCGGGGTGCTCGGCGTGTGGCAGCCGTCGCTCGACACCCTGTCCCAGGTCCTCGCGGCCGTGGCCGTCACCCTCGTCCTGGGCTTCGCGACCGGCGTCGCGGCGGCGCGCAACGACCGCTTCGAGCGGCTGCTCCGCCCCGTCCTCGACGTCTTCCAGACGATGCCCCAGTTCGTGTACCTGATCCCCGTCGTCGCGCTGTTCGGCGTGGGCCGCGCCCCGGCGGTCGCCGCGGCCGTCGTCTACGCCCTGCCCGCCGTCGTCCGCATCACCACCCAGGGCCTGCGTCAGGTCGACCAGGCCGCCCTGGAGTCGGCGCGCTCGCTCGGCGCGACCGGCGGCCAGCAGCTGCGCCAGGTCCAGCTCCCGCTGGCCCGCCCCGCGCTGCTGCTCGCCCTGAACCAGGGTGTGGTGCTCGTCCTCGCCGTCGTCATCATCGGCGGCCTGGTCGGCGGTGGCGCCCTCGGCTACGACGTCGTGTTCGGGCTCGCCCAGGGCGACCTCGCGACCGGTCTGGTGGCCGGCGCCGCCATCGTCTGCCTCGGCCTGATGCTCGACCGGGTGACCCAGCCGGCCGACCGGCGCACGACGAAGGGAGCGTGACATGCCCGTCCGCACGCGCAGCCGTCAGCGTGTCCGTACGACCGCCCTGGCCGCCGCCGGCTCGGCGCTCCTGCTGCTCACGGGCTGTGGTGCCGCCGACATGACCAAGCAGGCCTCGCCCTTCGCCAACGCGCAGGGCGCCAGGACGGTGACCCTGTCCGTGCAGTCCTGGGTGGGCGCGCAGGCGAACGTCGCCGTCGCGCAGTACCTGCTGGAGCACGAGCTGGGCTACCGCGTCGACACCGTCCAGGTCGACGAGGTCCCCGCCTGGGACGCGCTCAGCCAGGGCCGCGTCGACGCGATCCTGGAGGACTGGGGGCACCCCGAGCAGGAGCAGCGCTACGTCGACGACAAGAAGACCATCGCGCGCGGCGGCGACCTCGGGGTCACCGGGCACATCGGCTGGTTCGTCCCGACGTACTTCGCCGAGCAGCACCCCGACATCACCGACTGGAAGAACCTCGACAAGTACGCCCGGCTGTTCCGGACCGCCGAGAGCGGCGGCAAGGGCCAGCTGATGGACGGCTCCCCGTCGTACGTCACCAACGACAAGGCTCTGGTGAAGAACCTGAAGCTGGACTTCCAGGTGGTGTTCGCCGGTTCGGAGGCGGCGCAGATCACGCAGATCAGGCAGTTCGCCAAGGAGAAGAAGCCCTTCCTGACGTACTGGTACGCCCCGCAGTGGCTGTTCAAGAAGGTCCCGATGACGGAGGTGAAGCTGCCCGCCTACAAGGAGGGCTGCGACGCCGACCCGGAGAAGGTGGCCTGCGGCTATCCGCACACCCCGCTGGAGAAGTACCTCAACGCGGACTTCGCGAGGACGGGCGGCAGGGCGGCGGCCTTCCTGAAGAAGTTCAAGTGGTCCATGGAGGACCAGAACGAGGTCTCCCTGATGATCGCCGACCAGAAGCTCACCCCCGAGGAGGCGGCGAAGAAGTGGGTGGACGGCCACGAGTCGACATGGCGCGCGTGGCTGCCGTGACTCCCCCGGGGATCCCACCGTCCCTGTCCTTGTCCCTGCCCTTGTCCCTGTCCTCGCCCGTGCCCCGATCCCTGTCCCTACCGCTGCCTCAGGTGAGCGGCGATCTCCTTGACCGCCGCCGTCGCCCGCCGTTGCAGCCCCGGCCCGAAGGTGACGCGGGTGGCCCCGAGTCCGCCGAGCTCGGCGGGCGTCGGGCCCTCGCCGACCTTCGCGGAGACGTTGACGGGTCCCTGGATCCCGGACCGCAGCAACGGCAGTACGGCGACCGGGGCGCCGATGGGGTACACGCAGTCGGCGCCGGCGGCGACGTACAACGCGGCCCGCTCGATGGCCCGTAGGGGGTCGGTGACGCCCCGGGCGAAGGTGTCGATGCGCGCGTTGACGAAGAGCTGGTCGGCGGCCGCGGACCGCACCTCGGCGAGCCAGTCGGCGTGGGCCCGCGGGTCCTTGAGGACACCCCCGTTGGAGTCCTCAAGGTTGCAGCCCACGGCCCCCGCCTCCAGCAGCCGCTCGACCAGCTCCTTCGGCGGCAGGCCGTAGCCGTCCTCGATGTCCGCGGACACCGGCACGTCCACGGCCCGCGCGATCCGGGCGACCGCCGCGAACATCTCCTCGGCCGGGGTCCGGCCGTCCGCGTATCCGAGGGCGGCCGCGACTGCGGCGCTCGGCGTGGCCAGCGCCGGGAACCCGGCGTCGGCGAAGGCACGGGCGCTGGCCGCGTCCCAGGGGCCGGGCAGGACGAGGGGCTCCTCCGGGGAGGGCCGGCGGTGCAGGGCGCTGAACGTCTGGACCCCGCTCACTTGTACTGGCCCACCTCGTAGTGCCCCGGCACCAGCCGGCAGGTCACCCCGAACCGGTTCCAGGCGTTGATCACCGTGATCGCGGCGATCAGCTGGGCCAGCTCGGCCTCCTCGAAGTGCTTCGCGGCCCTCTCGTACACCGCGTCCGGCACGAACCCTCCCCCAGTGCCGAAAGCCTGGGAGGTGCCCCCGGTCAGGACGGTCACCGCCTCCGTCAGCGCCAGCGCCGCCAGCTCCTTCTCCGTGTAGAAGTGCTCCGACTCCTCCCAGGCGCTGAGCTGGATGATCCGCTCGACGCTCTCGCCCGCCGCGAGCGCGTCCTTGCTGTGCATGTCGACGCAGAGCGCGCAGCGGTTGATCTGCGAGGCGCGGATCTTCACCAGCTCCAGCAGCTTGGGGTCGAGGCCCTTCCGGGCGGCGGCGTCCAGCCGGAGCATCGCCTTGAAGACCTCGGGGGCCAGCTCGGCCCAGGCCAGTCGGGGGGTGTGTTCGGGGGCGTACTCCACGGTGTCCACGGTCTCCGCGGTCGTCTCGGTCGTCTCGGTCGGCACGGTGGGCACGGTGGGCACGGTCGTCTCGGCGGTCTCGGTGATTGCGGTCGTCTCGGGCGTCACGGTCGTCGTGCGGGCGTCGCCGTTCGTCATGTCCTCGACCCTAGGAGGAGGGCAGCCCACGGGTATGGTCCATTTCCATGGCGGAAACCTGGGCCACTTTCGGCGTCGACCTGCATGTGGAACCGACCGGTCCCGGCCTGCGCCGCGGGCTGACCGACGCCCTGCGCGAGGCCGTCCGCACCGGCCGCCTGGCCCCCGGCACCCGGCTGCCCTCGTCCCGCTCCCTCGCCGCCGACCTGGGCATCGCCCGCAACACGGTCGCCGACGCCTACGCCGACCTCGTCGCCGAGGGCTGGCTCACCGCCCGTCAGGGCTCCGGCACACGGGTCGCCGACCGGACGGTGGTGCCGCCGACGGGCGCGCCTCCCGGCCCCCGCGAGCACGACCAGCCCGCCTACGATCTGCGGCCCGGCATGCCCGACCTCGCCTCCTTCCCGCGCACCGAGTGGCTCAGGGCCGCCCGCCGTGCCCTGAGCTCGGCCCCGTACCACGCCTTCGGCTACGGCGACCCCCGCGGCCGTGGCGAACTGCGCACCGCGCTCGCCGGCTACCTCTCCCGGGCGCGGGGCGTGCGCACCGACCCCGGCCGTGTCCTGGTGTGCGGGGGCATCTCCCACGGCCTGAAGATCCTCGGCGCGGTCCTGCGGGCGCGCGGGGTGCGCACGGTCGCCGTCGAGTCGTACGGGCTCGACGTGCACCGCAGGCTGCTGGGGGCGGCGGGCCTGCGCACCGCACCCCTGCCGTTCGACGCACTGGGCACCGACCCCGGGGCGCTGGGGGACGTGGGCGCCGTGCTGCTCACCCCCGCCCACCAGTTCCCGATGGGCGTGCCGCTGCACCGCGACCGGCGGGCGGCCGTCGTGGAGTGGGCGCGGCGCACCGGCGGCCTGGTCCTGGAGGACGACTACGACGGCGAGTTCCGCTACGACCGCCAGCCCGTCGGCGCCCTCCAGGGCCTGGACCCCGACCACGTCGTCCATCTGGGCACCGCGAGCAAGTCCCTGGCCCCGGGCCTGCGGCTGGGCTGGACGGTGCTGCCGCCCACCCTCGTGCGGGAGGCCGCGGCGGCGAAGGGCGGCATCGACACCTGCGGCGTGCTGGACCAGCTGACGCTGGCGGAGTTCATCACCTCGGGCGCCTACGACCGCCACATCCGCGCGGCCCGCCTGCGCTACCGGCGCCGCCGGGACGCCCTGGTGGCCGAGCTGGCCCGGCGGGCCCCGTCGGTCCGGGCCACCGGCATCGCGGCCGGCCTGCACGTGGTCCTGCGGCTGCCGCCGGGCACCGAGCGGGCGGCGCTGCGGGCGGCGGCCTGGCAGGGGCTGGCCGTGGACGGGCTGCACCGCCACCGGCACCCCGACGCGACCGTCGAGCCGTGCGACGCGCTGGTGGTGGGGTACGCGACCCCGCCGGACCACGCCTGGGCGGGGGCGCTGGACGCGTTGTGCGCGGTGCTGCCCGAATAATCGGGCCGTGCATCACCGTGAATCGGGGAGTTCTCGTTTCCAGGAATCCCGTAATGCGGTTAGAGTCACCCCATGAGCACTAGCGATTCCATATCCCGCGTCGCCCTCAAGAAAATCACCCCCGACGTGTCGGCGGCGATGGGTTCCCTGCACGGCGCCGCCGTTTCCGCCGCCCAGGACGCCAAGGTCGAACCGGAAATCCTGGAACTGATCAGGATCCGCGCCTCGCAGATCAACGGCTGCGCGTTCTGCCTCGACATGCACACCAAGGACGCCCGCGCCCAGGGCGAGACCGAGCAGCGCGTCTACGCCCTGAACGCCTGGCGGGAGACCCCCTTCTTCACCGAACGGGAGCGCGCCGCACTGGCGTTGACCGAGGCCGTCACCCTGGTGCACGACGGGCACGTCCCGGACGCGGTGTACGCGCAGGCCGCGGAGGTCTTCGACGAGGAGCAGATCGCGGCACTGATCTGGGCGGCCACCGTCATCAACGCCTACAACCGGATCGCCATCGCGACCCGCATGGTTCCGGGGGCCTATCAGCCCGCCCAGAAGTAAAACAGAATTCAGGCAGCGAAAATTGTGCCGGGTCGAATCTCATTCGATCCGGCGCAATTTTCCGTATGGAACTCGACGGGGTTCTGTGCGGAAATTCAGTGGGTCGGCAGCGGCTCCGTCGCGTCGTCCAGCCATCGCCGCCATTCCGGGGCGCGCACCGCCGGCCCGGCCGTCATCGGCCGTCCCGTCCACTCGGTCACCGGCCGGATGCCGTGCAGGGCGTTGACCAGCCACACCTCACGGCCGTCCAGCTCGGCCACCGTCCGCTCCCGGTGGGCGACGCGCAGGCCCAGGCGCCAGGCCCGCTCCTGGAGGAGGCCGAGGGTCACACTGGGCAGGACGGGCAGCCGCGGCGAGGGCAGGCACAGGGTGTCCTCCTCCCACCACAGCACGCCGGCGGTGGTCGCCTCCAGCACCGCGCCGGAGGCCCCGATCAGCACCGCCTCCTCCGCGCCCGCACCGGACGCCCGCCGCCGGACCCGGGCCAGCGCCTCCAGATCCGGTCCCTTGCGGCGCGGGACGGTACGCGGATCGGGCTGTCCCGCCGCCCAGACCCGGATTCCGGTGCCGAGCGGGGGAGCGGGTCGCAGCAGCAGCCGCAACTCCAGGGAACCGGCCGCCAGTTCGACCCGCGGGAACCACTCGCCCGTGCGCGGCAGCGCGTCCGTCATGTCCCGCCAGAACTCCACGAGCCGGCGCGGCGACGGCCCGCCGCACTCGCCGCAGGACCGCGCGAAGCGCTCCCGGTGCCGGTCGAGACCGCGCACCCGGCCGTCGCGCACCAGCCACGAGTCCGCCACGAGCAACCGCCCGCCGGCCGCCGCGCCGGACGCCAGGCCCCGGCCGGGCGTCCACGCCAACAGCTCCTCCACCGTCCCCGGTTGTGCCACCGACGCTCCTTCCTCAGTACTTGCGGCCCGCGAGGACCGGCGCCCCGTGCCGTGGCCCGTACGGCGCGTGCTCCAGCCACGACCCGCACCACGGCAGGACCGGCGCGAGAGCCGCCGCCGCGCGCTGCTTGACCCGCACGATCCGGCGCCGCGGCCGCAGGTGGTCCAGCGCGGCCGCGGCGGCCGAGCTGTTGAACAGGGCCGCCGCACGCCGGGACGCGTCGAAGTAGGCGACCGCCTCCGCCGACCCCGCGGCGATCGCCTCCGCGGCCGCCGCCGCGTCCGCGATGCCGCTGTTCATGCCGCGCGCGCCGAACGGCGGGAAGAGATGCGCCGCCTCCCCGACGAGGAGCACCCGCCGGTGCGGATCCGTGAACGAGGCCGCCACCTTGTGCAGGAAGCGGTACGTCGACACCCACAGGATCCGCTCCGCGTACCCTTCTCCGACCACCGAGGGCAGCCAGGCCCGTACGGCCTCCTCGGTGCCGTACGCCTCCCGGGTGTCGTCGTCGCGGCACTGCAGGTCGACCTGGAAGCCCCCGGTGAACGGCACCCGCATCACACTGCGTCCGCCGACACCGGGATGCTCGTAGTGGAAGACCCGCTCCAGCGGCAGCTCGGCGCCCGGGACGTCGGCCACGTCGACGACGACGTGGAACCCCTCGGCGTGACTGCCCTCCATGGCGATGCCCAGGGCGTGCCGGAGGGTGGAGCGGGCGCCGTCGGCGGCGACCGCGTAGCCGGCCCTCCACTCCCGCCCGTCCTCGCCCGTCAGCACGACATCCGTCGGCGAGACCCTCACGTCCGTCACCCGGGCGTCCCACACGGACTCCACCCCCGCCCGCTCGCAGGCGGCCCGCAGGAAGCGCTCGGTGTCGAGCTGGCGCAGGCTGGTGAACGGCGGCCGTCCCGAGGGCGGCGGGAAGGTCCGGGAGTACACCTCACGCCCCCGGTAGAGGGTGCGCCTGGTCTGCCAGGTCCGCCCGTACGAGGCGATCTCGGCGGCGAGCCCCGGCTGCATCCCGTCGAGCAGGCCGAGGGTCTCCCGGTGCACGAACAGGGCCCGGCTGCCCGGCCGTTCGCGGTCTTTCGGGTCGGCTTCCAGCAGGACGACGTCCAGCCCGCGGGCCCGCAGCGCGAGCGCCGCCGACAGGCCCACGGGACCGGCGCCGACCACCACCACCTCGTTCACGCGCGCGCACCCTCGGCCAGCATGCGGGTGATCTCCACCCGCTTCACCTTCCACGTGGCGGTCATCGGCAGCTCCTCGAACCGCCACTGCCGCGGCTCGGCCATCGTGGGCAGGTCGGCCGTGGCCTCCCGCCAGCGGTCCGGGTCCAGCGGCCGTTCGCCCCGGACGCACACCACCGGCACCGGCTCCCGGTCCGCGCCGGGCACGATGACGACCTCGCGCAGCTCCTCCAAGCGGGACATCAGCGTGTCCTCGACCTCCAGGTTGCTGTGCACCGCGTCGATCTGGTCGACCTCACGGTCGATGAGGTGCAGGGCGCCCAGCCGGCTGCGGTAGCCCATGTCGCCCATCTGCCACCACTGGCCGTCGAGTTGGCGCTCGTACTGCTCCCGGGCGCCGAGGTAGGTGAGGATGCGGCCCCTCGTGCGGGCCTCGATCCGGCCGGGCGTGCCGGGCGCGGCCCGCCTGCCGTGGTCGTCGGTGACCCGGACCCGGGTGAAGCCGGGTATCCCGATCCCGACGCGGCGGCCGTCCGCGCGGGCGGCACTGCGCCGGGTGAACCACTGGAACGCCACCGGCCCCGTCTCGCTCTGCCCGTACAGCTGGATCAGCCAGGGCGTACGCCGCTTCGAGGCGTCCAGCAGCCGTCGTACGGTGCGCGGATGGATCGCGTCGAACGTGGAGCCGTAGGACCGCACCCGGGACAGCGGCGCTCCGGGGGCGTCGGCCAGTTCCTCCCACAGCACGAACGTGTTGGGGTGGGTCTCGACGATGCCGGGCCGGTGCCGGGTCAGCAGCGGTCCCACCGTGGCCGGCTCCGGGTCGGTGATCAGCACGAGCGGGCTGCCGAAGTGCAGCAGGACGCCGAGCAGATGGTAGAAGCGCGAGTGCACGAAGGACATGTGCAGGGCGGCGGTCTCGCCGCGGGTGGGCCAGCCCATCGCCTGCTGCGGCACGAGCCGGTTCCACATGGTGTTCGCGCAGTGCACGGCCAGCTTGGGGACACCGGTGGTGCCCGAGCTGTGGGTGATCAGGGAAGGCTCGCGGGGGTGGAGCCGGACGGGCGCCGGCGGTTCGGCGCCGGCGTACTTCTCCAGCCGGACGGCGCCGGGCGCGTCGTCCACGGACAGCGTCCCCCGGACGAGCGCGGCGACGTCGACGTCCTTCAGCGGGCCCTCCAGCCGGGTCCGGTCGGTGATCAGCCAGGGCCGGCGCAGCCGACCGAGCAGCTGCCCGACGACCGGGCCGGCCAGGGCGGGCGACAGCAGCACCGGCACGGCGCCGATCCGGGACACGGCACAGGCCAGCAGCACGATGTCGACGTTGTCCGTCTTGTGGACGACCACCTGTTCCGAGGGCCGTACCCCGGCCTCCCACAGGCGGCCCGACAGGTCCTCGACCAGGTCCGCGAGCACGGGGTAACCCAGATCCACACCGAGCTCGGGGGCGACGTCCAGCGGGCGGTCCAGGGTGACCGGGACGGCGCCGTGACGGTCGGCCGCACGGCGGAACACCGGGCCGAGATAGAACGCGCGGTCGCTGAAGAGGGGCTGCTGGGGCATGGGACCGCTCCTTTCTGTTGGGCTCACCACGCGGCCTGGCGGACCAGGTGGCGGCGGAGCTTTCCGGTGGGGGTCCGCGGCAGTGACGTCACGAAACTGACGCTGCGGGGGACCTTGAAGGCGGCGAGACGGTCGCGGGCGAGGCCGAGGAGGTCGTCCTGCAGCCCGGCCGCCGGCCCTGCCACGGGGACGACGAAGGCACGCAGCCGGCTGACGCCGCGCCCGTCGGTCACCGCCGCGACCGCGACCTCCTTGACCGCCGGGTGGGTGCGCAGCACGGCCTCCACCTCCAGCGGGGAGACGGTGATACCGCCGACCATCTCCATGTCGTCGCTGCGGCCCAGGTGCCGGTAGGTGCCGTCCGGTTCGCGGCGGGCCCGGTCGTGGGTGGCCAGCCAGCCGCCGACCAGGGTGCGGGCCGTCTCCTCGGGCCGGTTCAGGTAGCCGGGCGTCACCGTCGGCCCGCGCACCCACAGTTCGCCCTCCGCGCCGTCCGGCACCGGGCGCCCGGCACGGTCGCGCAGTTCCACCTCGAAGCCGGGTACGGGGCGGCCGACGGTGCCCGGGTGGTTGTGGTCGACGCCGTTGGCGCAGAAGGCGTGCCCGGCCTCGGTGGAGCCGATCTGTTCGAGGACCGGCGCGCCGAGCAGCTCGCTCACCTGCCGCCCGAGCTCGACCGGCAGCCCTTCGCCGGCCGACACCGCCGCGCGCACCGAGGCGAAGCAGGCCTCGTGCCCGCTGCCCCGGTCGGCGACCAGCGCGGCGTAGGCGGACGGCACGGAGTAGAGCAGGGTCACCCGGTGCCGGGCGACGAGCTCGTCGACGGCGGCCGGGGTCGGCCGGCGGTCCACCAGCACGGCGGAGGAGCCGGAGAACAGCGGGAAGACGAAGGCGTTGCCGAAGCCGTAGGCGAAGTACAGCTTCGAGACCGACAGGGTCACGTCGTCGGGGGTGATCCGCAGCAGCCGCCGGCCGATCAGGTCGTGGTACGCCTTCGGGTCGGCGTGCGTGTGGACGACGCCTTTGGGGCGGCCCGTGGTGCCGGAGGTGTACTGGATGTACAGGGGAGCGTGGGCGTCGACCTGATGGGCGTCGGCCGGCTCGGCGGTGGCGCTGAGCGCGAGCAGCTGGTCGGCGCCGAGGCCCGCCAGGCCGGCGAACCCGTCCTCCAGGCCCGGCCCCGTCACACACAGCACGGCTTCGCTGTCCTGCGCCAGGAACGCGTGCTCGGCGGCGGGGAGTTCCGGGTTGACCAGCACCGCCACGGCCCCGAGCCGGGCGACGCCGAGGAAGGCCGTCACCCAGGCGACCCCGTCGGGCAGCGCGAGCACCACCCGGTCACCGGGACGCACCCCCTGATCCCGCAGCACGGAGGCCGCCCGAGCCGCGAGCGCGTGCACCTCCCCGTGCGTCCAGACCCGATGCCCCTGACGGAACGCGGCCCGCTCCGTCCACCCCCGCAGCTCGGCCAACGCGGCGAGCCCGGCGGCGAGATTGCCGGGGGCGGCAGCCGCGGGAGCGGCGGGGCACGCGGCCTTGCCGGCCGACGGAGCGACACCGACGTTCCGAGCCGTCGCGGCTCGCGCGGTGTCGGTGTTACGAGCCGACGGTGTGGCCGCGCGCCGTGCGGCCGTCGTCGTACGCGGGCTCTTCATCGGGCGGCCTCCTCGGCGGTGGCCGGGCGCGAAGCCTTGGCGGCCAGGGGAACGACCGTGAAGGTCCGAGTCGTCGCGGCTCGTGGGGTGTCGGTGTCCCGCGGAGGCGGTGCGTCCGTGGGCCGTGCGGCGGTGGTGCGATCCGGGGTGTTCATCGGGCGGCCTCCTCCGGTGTGGCGGGGACGGGCGACCGGTCGCCGGGCGTGCGCAGCCGACGTGTGCCCGCCGGAACCGCCCCCTCGGACGTCTCCCGCTCCCGCACGGCTCGCAGGGCCCGCATCTGGGCCGCTGTCTTCAGCAGCATCTCGTCGTACTCCGCGGCCGGATCCGAGTCGAGGACGATCGCGCCGCCGGCGCCCAGGTGCAGCAGACCGTCGGCGAGGACGGCCGTGCGGATCACGACGGCCAGGTCGGCGCCGCCGCTGCACCCCAGGTAGCCGAGGGCGCCGGAGTAGACACCGCGGGCCTCGGTCTCGAGGGAGTCGATGATCTCCAGGGTGCGCAGCTTCGGCGCGCCGGTCATCGACCCGGCGGGGAAGCAGGCGCGGACGCAGTCCACCGCGTCCGTGCCCTCGCGCAGCCGGCCCTCGACGGTGGAGACCAGCTGGTGCACGGTGGCGTACGACTCGGTGGCCATGAGCCGGGAGACCCGCACCGTCCCGGTCCGGCAGACCCGGCCCAGGTCGTTGCGGAGCAGATCGACGATCATCAGGTTCTCCGCACGCGTCTTGGCGTCGGCCGCCAGCGCGTCCCGCAGCCGGGCGTCCTCCTCCGGGGTGTCGCCGCGTGGCGCGGTGCCCTTGATGGGCTTGGCCTCGGCGACGCCGTCCCGGGTGATCCGCAGGAAGCGCTCGGGGGAGGAACCGGCCACGTCGAGCTCCCCGAAGCGCAGGAAGGCCGCGTACGGCGCGGGGTTGGCGCGGCGCAGCTCCCGGTAGAAGCCGTACGGGTCGGACGGGGCGGGTAAACGCGCGGCGTCGGTCAGGCAGATCTCGTAGCTGGTGCCCGCCCGCAGTTCCCGCTTGCAGGCCTCGATGTCCGCGAGGTACGTCGCCCGGTCGCGGACCAGCCACGGCTCGGCGGCACCGAGGTCGGGCTCGGCCGGTCCGGGCGGCGGCGCCTGGTCCGGGTCCGGGGACACGAAGGTGAGCTGGGCCACCGCGCTCTCCAGCCAGTCGGCAGCCTCCCGCGCGGCCTGCGGGGTGTCCTCCGCCAGGCAGACCGCGTAGGTGAAGCCCTCCTCGTGGTCCACCGCGATCAGCCGGTCGGCGAACAGCCAGCACGCGTCCGGCGTCGTGGACCGGTGGCGGTTCGGGGAGCCGCAGTCGGCCTTCGTCTCGTAGCCGAAGTAGCCGACGTATCCGCCGGTGAAGTCGAAGGGCAGCCCGGTGGCGTCCACCCGGCGGTTGCTCAGCTGCCGCTTGAGGTAGTCGAAGACGCTCGCCGCGACCTTGCGCGGGGGCCGCCCGGCCCGCTCGATCTCACAGCGGCCGGCCTCGACGTCGTACCGGACGAACTCGGCGAGGGGGCCGCTGTCGTCACCGAAGAAGGAGAAGCGGGAGAGCCCCTGCTCGACCCGGGAGCTGTCCAGCCAGAACGCGCGTGGCGAGGAGCCGTACATGCGGGTGAAGGCGGCCTCCGCGTCGACCGCGGTGGCGATGCGGCGGGTGTGCAGGCGGTAGACCGGGAGTTCGGCGCGCCGGGGCCGCGGGACGGTCACACTCGGCGGGACGTCCGCGGAGCGGGCGGCCACGGGACGGGGGACCGCGGGGCGGGGGATCGCCGCCGCGGACGGGGTGACGGCGGTGTTCTTCGTACGTGGCTTGCGGGCCAGCTCGGCCGTGAGGTTGCGGAAGTTCACGAGCATGCGGTGGCCGTGGTCGGTGAGGACCGACTCCGGATGGAACTGCAGTCCCCACAGCGGCCGGCTGCGGTGCCGCAGCCCCATCAGGACGCCGTCCTCGGACCACGCGGTGGCCTCCAGCGTCGCGGGCAGCGGCTCGCGCACGGCGAGGGAGTGGTAGCGGACCGCGGTGAAGCCCTGGGGCAGTCCCTGGAACAGGTCCCGCTCGTCGTGCCGGACCGTGGACAGATGCCCGTGCCGCGGCTCCGGCGCCGGCCCCACCTGGGCCCCCTCGCCCAGGGCGACGCCCTGGTGGCCCAGGCAGACGCCGAGCACGGGGATCGTGGCGGCCGCGAGCACCCGCGCGCTGATCCCGAAGTCCCGTGCCTCGGCCGGGTGCCCCGGGCCCGGTGAGACCACCACGTTGTCGAACCGCGCGAGATCGGGAATCGCGTCGGCCGGGGTGTCATTGAGGATCACCACCGGCTCCTCGCCGTTGACCTCGGCGATCAGCTGGAACAGGTTGTACGTGTACGAATCATAATTGTCGATGAGCAGGGTCTTCACCCGCCCACCTCCCTTTGGTCGTTCTCGGGCCTATGCGGTCCGTCGTCTGTGACGTCCGCGCAGCGCCTGGAGCGGCGGATACAGCCATTTCTTGAAGAAACGCTGGAGCCGCGGCATGAGAATCCAGGTGACAAGAGCTGTCACACACAGACACAAGAGCAGCGTACGGACGAACGGATTGAGGCCGCCGAGATAGGGGAGCACGATCAGATTGAACAGGAGCACCGGCGGGAACACGGCGCTCATATTCACGAACCACAGCTTCCATTTCTTCGGCGGTGCGGGCGCGGCGGGTTGGGCGGTCTGGGACTCGAACCAGGTCTGGGAGCCCCGCACGCTCCTGCGCCCCGTCCGCCGGGCGAACCGCTCGACCCGGCTGTCCCACTCCGTTCGGGCGGTCGAGTCCTCCCAGGCCCGAGCCGTGCCTTCGCTGGCGAAGCGATAGACCACATGCCACTCCGCCTCTCGGTCGACGAGGACACCACCCCCCATGAAGCCCGGTTGCCGCGCGCTCGCGCCCAGCATGGCCCACCCCCAGGAGTGGAAGTCGGCCTCGTGGCCCGGCGCCACCTGAAAGGCCAGGGTGACGGTGACGGGATTACTGGTCACGGTCTTGAGTACGCAAGGGAACGGCCCCGCGTTCACAGTTCGTTCAAACTTCTACGACTGTCCGGATCGTGACCCTTGACGGCTTTTTCGACGGACTTGGCATCTTCTGTCGATTGGTACTGCGGGTAACTTTCCCGGAATTCCTGGAAGCGGTTGCCGGTGAGTTGGAAGAGGTGCACGATCGGCGTTCCGGATCGAAGGAGATTCATGTCCAGGTACGACTGGAATCTGACCCACGATGGAATCGAACGGGCGCGTTCCGAGATCGAAACGGTGCGGAAAGAAGTCACCGCCCACCCCATTTACCAGCGAATAGACACCCGGGAACGCATGGCCACGTTCATGGCCCACCACGTCTTCGCGGTGTGGGACTTCATGTCCCTCCTCAAGTCGCTGCAGCGGGACCTGACCTGCGTCGACGTCCCCTGGGTGCCGCGCGGCTCCGCGGTCGGCCGGCGGCTGATCAACGACATCGTGCTGGTCGAGGAGAGCGACGAGCTGAACGGCGGCTTCACCAGCCACTTCGAGCTGTATCGCGCGGGCATGGCCGAGGCGGGCGCCGACACCACCCGGATCGACACGTTCCTCGCGCTGCTCGAGGAGGGCCACGAGGTGTCACCGGCGCTGCGCGTCGCCCAGGTCCCCGAGCCGGCGGCCGAGTTCGTGCGCACGACGTTCGGCATCATCACCGACGCACCACTGCACTGCCGGGCGGCCGCCTTCGCCTTCTCCCGGGAGGACCTCATCCCGGACATGTTCGACCAGGTGATCAAGAAGGAGGGGACAAACCGGTTCCCCCTCTTCTGCGACTACCTCGCCCGCCACATCGAGGTCGACGGCGAGGAGCACACCCCCATGGCCATGCAGATGGTGGCCGACCTCTGCGGCACCGACGACACACGCTGGCAGGAAGCCGTCGACACGGCGACCCTCGCCCTGCGGGCCAGGGCCCGCCTGTGGGACGGCATCACGGAAGCCATGACCTGACGGGCGCAGGCCTCTCGGCCGCCAAGGCCCCACCCCGAGAGCACGCCCCCCTCGACCGCGTCGAGCCGGCGGCTTCAGCCCCTCGCGGGGAACGCACCCGTCCCAAACGGTGCAAAAAGGTTGCAGGCGGGCGGCGGACCCAGGGGCCCGTGGCCCCCGCTCTCCCACCGACTCTCTAGGCTGACCGCCGGAAACTGCGACAACCTGCGGCACACAACGGGGAGACGGGACATGGCGGACACACGTCGGCAACTTCGCTCGGGCACGGTCGTACTCGGAGGCGTGGGCCTGCTCGCCGCGGCCCTCACCGCCTGCTCCTCCGACCCCGACAAGCGCTGCGTCGACCGCGACAGCTACACCCTCGCCAAGGGATACAAGGTCGTCTCCGACAAGAACTGCAAGTCCACGAAGACCTCGTCCGGCGGCGTCTGGTACTACGGCGGCAAGAAGAGCGGCTCCTGGGTCGACGGCGGTTCCTTCAGCAAGCCCGGCAAGGGATCCGGCGGTTCGAGCAGCAGCGGCGGCAGCAGCGGCGGCGGTGTCGACCGCGGCGGCTTCGGCGGCGGCGACGGCGGCAGCTCCGGCGGCTGACCCCAACCCACAGGACACGCCGCATGGAACGCCTCACCATCGAGCCCCGCCCCGGCTGGCAGCAGACCGTCGAGGAACAGGGGCTCGTCTACCCGCTCACCCGCCACCCCGACGGCGTTCTGCGCCCCTACTGGGACGAGAGCGCCTACTACTCCTTCACGCTCACCGAGGTCGAGGCGCTGGAGGAGGTGGTCGAGGAACTCCACCGCATGTGCCTGGCCGCGGCCGAGCACCTCGTCTCCGAGAACCGCCTCGCCGACCTCGGCATCACCGACCCACGCGTCGCCGAGGCGGTCACCGAGGCGTGGCACCGCCGCGCCGAACTCCCGTCGGTCTACGGCCGCTTCGACCTCCACTACGACGGCACCGGCCCGGCCAAGCTGCTGGAGTACAACGCCGACACCCCCACCTCCCTGGTCGAGGCGGCGAGCCCCCAGTGGTTCTGGATGGAGGAACGCTTCCCCGGCGCCGACCAGTGGAACTCCCTCCACGAACGCCTCGTCGACGCCTGGCGGAAACAGGCCCCGCTCCTCCCGCCCGGCAGCCCCCTCTACTTCGCGCACTCCATCGCCGACGAACTCGGCGAGGACCTCATGACGGTCGCCTACCTCAAGGAGACCGCCGAGCAGGCCGGTCTGGACACCGCCTGGATCCCCATGGAGGACATCGGCTGGGACCGCCTCTCCGGCCGCTTCGTCGACCACCAGCTCCGCTTCATCCGCAGCTGCTTCAAGCTCTATCCCTGGGAGTGGCTCACCACCGACCGCTTCGCCGGCCAGGTCCTCGACACCCTCGACAACGGCGGCGGCACCGGCAGCACCCTGTGGATCGAGCCCGCCTGGAAGATGCTCCTCAGCAACAAGGCGCTGCTGGCCATCCTCTGGGAGCTGTACCCCGGCCACCCCAACCTCCTCCCCGCCCATCTCGACGGCCCGCGCGAACTGGCGAGCACCACGGGCTACGTCGCCAAGCCGCTCCTCGGCCGCGAGGGCGCCGGCGTGACCGTCCACGAACCGGGCGCCGCCCCCGTCGTGCGTGAAGAACCCTGCTGCTACCAGGAGCTGGCCCCCCTGCCCGCCTTCGACGGCAACCACGTCGTCCTGGGCGCCTGGGTCGTCGACAACGAGTCCGCCGGCCTCGGCATCCGCGAGTCCTCCGGCCTGATCACCGACGAGTACGCCCGCTTCCTTCCCCACGTGATCCTTTAGGGGGGAAGCGCCGAGGGGGGCCGGAGCGGCCGAGCGGGGGGTCGGCCGCCGCCAAGGCGGGAGCCGGGAGACGAGTGCTGGGAGTCGGTTGGGGGGTGCCGAGGGGGGAGCCGGGAGCCGTCGAGTCGGGAGGCGGGAGCCGGGAGACGAGTGCTGGGAGTCGGTTGGGGGTGCCGAGGGGGAGGCCGGGAGCCGTCGAGTCGGGAGGCGGGAGCTGGGAGCCGGTTGCCGACGGGGGAGCCGGGAGCCGCCGAACGGGGGTCCGGAGCGGCCGAGGCGGGAGATGAGTGCGGGGAGTCTGTTGCCGCCGAGCGGGGGAGGCGGGAGCCGCTGAGTCGGGAGGCGGGAGCAGCGAGCGGGACCGAGCGCCAGGAGTCGGGAGGCGGGAGCACGGAGCGGGATCGAGCGCCGGGAGTCGGGAGGCGGGGGGAGCAGCGAGCGGGACCGAGCGCCAGGAGTCGGGAGGCGGGAGCACGGAGCGGGACCGAGAGCCGGGAGCACGGAGCGGCACCAAGAGCCAGGAGTCGGAGCTGAGGGTTTAGAGGCCCAGCACCGCCCGCAGTTGGTCCAGTCCCCAGTCCAGGTCCTCCCTGCTGATCACCAGCGGCGGAGCGATCCGGATCGTCGGCCCATGGGTGTCCTTCACCAGCACACCCCGGTCCATGAGCTTCTCGGCGATCTCGCGCCCGGTCCCGTACCGGGGCGCCAGGTCGACGCCCGCCCACAGCCCGCGCCCGCGCACCTCGGTCACCCTTCCGGTGCCGGTCAGGGCCCCCAACTCCCGGAGCAGATGCTCCCCGAGCTCCGCCGCCCGCGCCTGGAACTCACCCGACCGCAGCATCGCGATCACCTCCAGCGCCACCGCACAGGCCAGCGGGCTCCCGCCGAACGTCGACCCGTGGTCCCCGGGCCGGAAGACACCGAGGACCGCCTCACTGGACACCACCGCCGACACCGGCACGATCCCGCCCCCCAGCGCCTTCCCCAGCACATACACGTCCGGCACCACCCCCTCGTGCTCACACGCGAAGGTCCGCCCGGTCCGGCCCAGCCCCGACTGGACCTCGTCGGCGACGAACAGCACGTTCCGCTCCCGCGTCACCTCCCGCACCGCCGCCAGATAACCCGCCGGCGGCACCACCACCCCCGCCTCGCCCTGGATCGGCTCCAGCAGTACCGCGACCGTGTTCTCACTCACCGCCGCGCGCAGCGCCGTCACATCCCCGTACGGCACGATCTCGAAGCCCGGCGTGTACGGCCCGTAGTCCGCCCGCGCCTCCGGGTCCGTGGAGAAGCTGATGAGCGTCGTCGTCCGGCCGTGGAAGTTGTTGCCCGCGACGACGATCTTCGCCATCTCCCCCGGCACGCCCTTCACCCGGTACCCCCACTTCCGGGCCGTCTTCACCGCCGTCTCCACGGCCTCCGCACCGGTGTTCATCGGCAGCACCATCTCCATCCCGCACAGCTCCGCCAGCTGAGCGCAGAACGCCGCGAACCGGTCGTGATGGAACGCCCGCGAGGTCAGCGTCACCCGCTCCAGCTGCGCCTTCGCCGCCTCGATCAGCCGCCGGTTGCCGTGTCCGAAGTTCAGCGCCGAGTAGCCCGCCAGCAGATCCAGATACCGCCGCCCCTCCACGTCCGTCATCCACGCCCCGTCGGCGGTTGCGACGACCACCGGCAAGGGGCGGTAGGTGTGCGCGCTGTGCGCGTCGGCGGCGGCGATGAGGGTTTCCGTCGTGCTCACGGGACCTCCAGAGGTCGGCCTGCGGTGCGGCTGCCCTCCCTTCCTATAGTCGCTCGCATGGTGGACGTCGGACCTTCGGCCTGCGACGCGCCCGGTAGGCTGGCGAACGGGCCGTGACTGGCGCGCTGGGATGGGACGGACCATCGGGGAGCGGCCCTTGTGTGACCGAGTGCCGTGCGCCTGGGCCAGACCGAGAACCGTGACCGCTTGCACGCCACGCCACCCGGAGGCCGACGACATGTCAGAGCAGCAGCCCCTCTCCACCGAGTCCACCGCCTTCCGCGCCGCCCTCGACGTGATCCGCGCCGTCGAGCCGCGTGTCGCCGACGCGATCGGCCAGGAGGTCCACGACCAGCGCGAGATGCTCAAGCTGATCGCCTCCGAGAACTACGCCTCCCCGGCCACCCTCCTGGCGATGGGCAACTGGTTCAGCGACAAGTACGCCGAGGGCACCGTCGGCCGCCGCTTCTACGCCGGCTGTCGCAACGTCGACACCGTCGAGTCCCTCGCCGCCGAGCACGCCAGGGAACTCTTCGGCGCCCGCCACGCCTACGTCCAGCCGCACTCCGGCATCGACGCCAACCTCGTCGCCTTCTGGGCCGTCCTCGCCCAGCGCGTCGAGGCCCCCGCCCTGGAGAAGGCCGGCGTCCGCCAGGTCAACGACCTCTCCGAGGCCGACTGGGCCGAGCTGCGCCAGGCCTTCGGCAACCAGCGCATGCTCGGCATGTCCCTCGACGCCGGCGGCCACCTCACCCACGGCTTCCGCCCGAACATCTCCGGCAAGATGTTCGACCAGCGCTCCTACGGCACCGACCCGGCGACCGGCCTCATCGACTACGACGCCCTGCGTGTGTCGGCCCGCGAGTTCAAGCCGCTGATCATCGTCGCGGGCTACTCCGCGTACCCCCGTCTGGTGAACTTCCGGATCATGCGGGAGATCGCCGACGAGGTGGGCGCGACCCTGATGGTCGACATGGCGCACTTCGCGGGCCTGGTCGCCGGCAAGGTCCTGACCGGTGACTTCGACCCGGTCCCGCACGCCCAGATCGTCACCACCACCACCCACAAGTCCCTGCGCGGCCCGCGCGGCGGCATGGTCCTGTGCGACGACTCCCTCAAGGACCAGGTCGACCGCGGCTGCCCGATGGTCCTCGGCGGCCCCCTCCCGCATGTCATGGCAGCGAAGGCGGTGGCCCTGGCGGAGGCCCGGCAGCCCGCCTTCCAGGACTACGCCCAGCGGATCGTGGACAACTCCCGTGCCCTGGCCGAGGGCCTGATGCGCCGCGGCGCGACCCTGGTGACCGGCGGCACCGACAACCACCTGAACCTGATCGACGTCGCCACCTCCTACGGCCTCACCGGCCGCCAGGCCGAGGCCGCCCTCCTCGAGTCGGGCATCGTCACCAACCGCAACGCCATCCCCGCCGACCCGAACGGCGCCTGGTACACCTCGGGCATCCGCATCGGCACCCCCGCCCTGACCACCCGAGGCCTGGGCACGGCCGAGATGGACGAGGTCGCGGGCCTGATCGACCGCGTGCTCACGACGGCCGAGCCCGGCACGACCAAGTCGGGTGCCCCCTCCAAGGCCGCCCACGTCCTCGACCCCAAGATCGCGGACGAGATCTCCCGCCGGGCCACCGACCTCGTGGCCGGCTTCCCGCTGTACCCGGAGATCGACCTCGGCTGAACCGGCCCCACCACCCTTCCCGGGCCCGGGCTGAACAATCCCCCTCATGCTCCCCTCCGCATGTCTCCGTCAGCGGGGGGGCGGGGTCAACCCCGGCCCCCCCGGGGGGGGTGTGCCCCGGGGGGGGGGGCCCCGGCGGGGGGGGGGGGCCCCCGGCGGCCCCCCCCCGGGGGGGGGGGGGGCCCGGAACGTCACCCGGGGAAGTCCACCCAGTTGAGGCAGACCGTGGAGGACTTGGCCTCGTTCGTCACCCCGTTGACGGTGAACCGCACGGTGCCGCCGTAGGGGCCGCCGGTGGCTCCGGCTCCCCAGTCGTAGCAGTCGGGGACGACCGCGGTGGGTCCGTAGCAGGCCCGCTGGGTGCCGGTGCTCAGCGTCATCTGCTCGCAGGAGGCGTCGCCGAAAGCGCTGTCGATGGCGCCGGAGACGGAGACGGCCCGGCCGGAATGATTGTTCACGACCAGGACGACCTGGGCCTTGCCCAGGTCGCTCACGACGAGACAGCCCTGGAAGTTCACCCCGGCGACCGCGGTGTGCGCCACGCTCCTCTCGCAGTCGGTGACCTTGCCGACCGCCTGCCACTGCGGCGCGGCCACGGCCGTGCCGGAGCCCAGGATCACGCTGCCGAGCACGGCGGCTCCCGCCGAGATCGTCTTCACCGTGTGACGCATGGCGTCCCCCCTCTGTGATGCCGACACGAGATTCGAACGCTAGATCAATTCAGAGGGGGGCGCTCTTCCTTTTGGCGGGTCACCGCCCTTTTTCGGACAACGGGCCGGGGCGGAGCCGTGAGCGGGCGAGGGTGCCGATCAGCCCTGCTTCGGCGCCGTGGAAGCCACTCGGCGCAGGGTGAAGGAGTGGCCGGCGGGGTCGGCGTAGCCGCGTTCCTCGTACGGGCCGGGGGCGCCCTTGGCTTCGAGGGGGCGGCCGCCCAGGCCCACGACCCTGCGCTCCGCCTCGTCCAGGTCGTCGACGAGGAAGTCCAGGTGGGCCTGGAGGGAGTTCTCGGGGCGGGGCCAGCTGGGCGGTGTCGCGTTGACGTCGCGGCGGAAGGCCAGCCGGGTTCCGCCGGCGCCCTCGACCTCCACGCGGTTGGCGGTGACGTCGGTCTCCCGGGCGTCCAGCAGCCCCTTGTAGAACTCGGCGAGCTTCTCGGGCTCGGCGCAGTCGAGCACCACGACGCCCGCTTTCACCAGTGCCATGTCTCCTCCGCAGGTCCTTGTGCGGGGACGGACCGGCACCGCCCCCGAACCTTGCGGATACCCCGGTTTCAGTCGCCCACCAGCCATTCCCCGTCCCGCATCAGCTCCCGCCCGACCAGTTCGTCGGCCTCGCGCCAGGCCTGGATCCGGCGGGGCAGGACCCGGAAGTACAGGTAGGGCGCGGCCAGTCGGCGCGGGTCGAAGCCGGTCTTGCCCGCGAAGATCTCGGCGTCCTCCTCCGGCAGGTCGGCGGGCTCCACGGCCACGGCGGTGCCCTCGACGAGCACGACGTCCCGGGTGGGGCCGATGCCGACGCGGGCGACGCCCGTGTTCAGCAGGTTCCGGCCGGTGGGACTGGTGGCCGGGGTGGCGAACAGGAGGGTGGCGCCGTCCCACACGAAGGAGAGCGGGACCAGGTACGGGGTTCCGCCGTCCGGCGCGGCCGTGGCGACCCAGGCGTCGACGTCGTGTTCCAGCCGGTGCAGGGTGTCGCGCTTGCGCTGCTCTGCGGGGCGTGCGGGTGCTGAGGTCATGTCTCCAGTGTGGCCGCCGGCACCCGTGTGCGCGGGAGCTTCGCGATCAACGACCGAGATCGGGCGGTCCGACGGCGAGCGAGGTTCGCCGCCCAGGAACTTCCTGGACACCTGTCCAGCTATAGTGGACACCTGTCCAAGAGAAGAAGACTTGAGGAAGAGGGAGAACACCCATGGAAGCCGTCGCGAACGTGCTGGTGACGCTGATCGCCGCGCTGCATCTCTACATCCTGGTGCTGGAGATGTTCCTCTGGCAGAAGAAGCCGGGGCGGTCGTTCCACGGCTTCGACGCGGAGATGGCGCGGGCGACCGCCGCGATGGCCGCCAACCAGGGCCTGTACAACGGGTTCCTCGCGGCGGGCCTGGTGTGGGGGCTGATCGCCGCGGATCCGACCGGCTTCCGCGTCCAGGTCTTCTTCCTGTCCTGTGTGATCGTCGCGGGCGTCTACGGCGCGGTCACCGCGAACCGCCGCATCCTGGTCGCGCAGGCCCTCCCCGGCGCCCTGGCCCTGGCCGCCGTCCTCGTCGCACAGTGAGCCGCGGCGCGCCCGAGGACCCGCGGGCGGCCCGGACCCGGGCGAGGCTGCGGGCGGCCCTGCTCGAGGAGTGCGCCGAGCGGCCGCTGGAGGAGGTCGGCGTGGCCGCGCTGGTGCGGCGGGCGGGCGTGGGCCGGGCCACCTTCTACGTCCACTACGCGGACCTGGAGGCCCTCGCGGTCGACGCCTGCGCGGACGTCGTACGCGAGGCCGTGGAGGCGCTGCACGCCTGGCGGGGGCGGCCCGATCCGGTGCGCGCGCCGGCCGCGCTCGCGGAGTTCTTCGCCTCCCTGACCCCGCACGCGGCGCTGTACCGCACCCTGCTCGCCCCGGGCGGCGGCGGGCCGCTCGGCCGGGTGCTGCACCGGGACCTGCGGGCGTACAGCCTGCGGGAGCGCGAGCGGGCGGGGGCGGCGGACGCGCCGCTGGTCGCCTCCGCCGTCGCCGCCACCTTCGCCGGGGTGCTGGCCGACTGGCTGCACGGCATGCTCGACGCCACGCCCGCCGAGATCGCCGACCAGGTGTGGCAGTTGCTGGTCGCCCTGCACGCGAGCCGGTGACGCGTCACTTGCAGGCGATCACGTCCTTCGCCGAGGGCCAGGCCTCGACGCCGTCGGGCGTGCGGACGTACGCCGTCGCCCGGTCGTCCGTGAGCCACAACTGCCGGTCCTCGTAGCGGTATCCGGTGTCGTGCGCGTCGGCGGGCATGCGGACGTCCCCGTCGTACGGGGCGTTCAGCAGGCCGGGTTCGAGGACGCCGTCGGGGTCGCGGACGTACGTCCTGGCGTCCGCGCCCCGGCCCAGTGCCAGGAAGCGTGCCCGCTGCCAGCCGCAGTGCTCCGCGCCGACGAACGTGTGGATCCGTGTGACCGGCTGCCGTTCGCCGTGCTCGTCCGTCCAGATCTCGTGCCAGGAGGAGTCGGTGAAGTCCGCCGGGAGTTCGGCCGGGTCGCAGGAGGCGCTGGTCTCCGGGCCCCAGCCGGGCCGGTCCTGCTGGTCGCGGGCGACCACGACCGCCACCTTCGTCCGGCCGCCGACGTCGAAGGAGTACAGCACCCGGTCGGCGTCCCCGCGCTCCGCGCGATAGCCCGACCGGGGCACTTGCGGGCCGAACATGTCGAAGTAGAGCCTCAGTCCGTCCTCCGGTGTGTCACCGCCGTCGCCCTTGCTCCATCCGTCGGGCCCGCCGCCGTCGTACATCTCGCCGTCGCACTCCAGCGCCCGGCCCGCCGCGCCGGACGCGGCGAGCAGGGCCTGTGGGGTGTCCCCGTCCAGTTCCCTGGTGGGGATGTTCAGCGGGCCGCTGTACGGCGTCGCCGGGGGTGTTCCCTCGACCACGACGTCCCGCCCTTTTCCGCCCCCGCACGCCACCGCCGTCACGGCCGCCAGCACCGTCACCGTCACGAGCCCTCTGCGCATTCCCGCCCCTGTTCCACCGGCTGTCCCTGCGCTTCTGCGACGCCGCGGCGGTCCGGAACGTTCAGTGGGCGGCCTGAAAGGTCCGCGTCCCGCCCGCGCCGCGACCTCGGTCGTCAAGTCCCCGTCGGCGCACGCCGGTCGACCGCCGACGGCGCCCGTCGGCGGTGCCTGGTGGCGGCCGTCCGCCACGCCGAGGACGTGGCCGTCGCCGGCGTGCGGGCCCTGGCAGGCTGTGGCCTCATGAGCACTGAGCGCACGATGCGCGTCATCCGACAGGACGTCCTCGGCGGTCCCGAGGTACTGCGGGAAGTAGAGGTGGAGCGGCCCGAGCCGCGTCCCAACGAGGTGCTGGTGCGGGTGCGCGCCGCCGGAGTGAACCCCACCGACTGGAAGCACCGCGCGTCGGGCGGCTTCCTGGGCAAGCCGCCGTTCGTGCTGGGCTGGGACGTCTCCGGCACGGTCGCGGAGGTGGGCATCGGCGTCGCCGCCTTCCGGCCCGGGGACGAGGTCTTCGGCATGCTGCCCTACCCGCACGGCCACGGCTCGCACGCCGAGTACGTCATCGCGCCGGTCCGCGCCCTGTGGCACAAGCCGGCCTCGATCGACCACGTCCAGGCGGCCGCGCTCCCGCTGGTCTCGCTGACCGCCCTGCAGGCGCTGGGCGAGGTCGCCGGACTGCGGGCCGGACAGCGGATCCTGATCCACGCGGCGGCCGGCGGTGTCGGGCATGTGGCCGTGCAGATCGCCAAGGAGCGCGGCGCGCACGTGACCGGCACCGCGAGCGCCGCCAAACACGGCTTCCTGCGGGAACTGGGCGCCGACGAGGTGATCGACTACCGGGAGACGGACTTCACCGAGGCCGTGAAGGACGTCGACGTGGTGCTGGACACCATCGGCGGGAGCACCGCGACGGGCTCCCTGCGCGTCCTGCGGCCGGGCGGCGTCGTGGTGTCGATCCTGCCGGTCGGGTCGCGCGGGTTCTTCGAGGAGGCCGAGGCGCTCGGTGTCCGCGCGGTGCGCATGCTCGTCGACGCCGACCGGGCCGGGATGCGGACGATCGCCGAGATGGTCGAGGCGGGCACACTGCGGGCCACGATCGCCGGGACGTTCCCGCTGGCCGATGCCGCCGAGGCACACAGGCTCGGCGACACCGGCCGGACCACCGGGAAGCTGGTCCTGACCGTCGGCTGACGGTCCGTCGACGCAGAACGTGGCTCAGAACGTGAGCACGGGCTTGATGGTCTTGCCCGCGGTCATGTCCCGCACCGCCTGGTCGATGTCCTCGAACGCGTAGGTGCCGATCAGGCGGTGCAGCGGGAGCCGTCCCTCCTTGACCAGCCGGACGAGGGCCGGGATGAAGGTCTGCGTCTCGCTGTCGCCGAGGGTGAGACCGACGACCTGCTTGCCGCCGAGCAACCCGTTGACGTCCAGGGCGACCTCGCTGCCGAAGGGCGGGGCCCCTACGACGACCAGGGTGCCGCGAGCGGCGAGCGCGTCGACGCCCTGGCGCAGGACACCGACGTTGCCGGTCGTCTCGACGACGCCGTCGGCGCCCTGGCCGGCGGTGATCTCGGCGATCGCCTCACCGAGGACGGCGGAACCGGCGTCCACGGTGTGCGTGGCACCCAGTTCCCTGGCCAGTTCGAGGCGTTCGGCGACGCGGTCGACGGCGACGATCGTGGTGGCCGGGGTGAGCGCGGCCGCCATGACCGCCGAGAGGCCGACGGCTCCGGCGCCGAGGACGACGACCGTGCTGCCGGTCACCGGCTTCAGCACGTTCCAGACGGCACCCACGCCGGTCTGCACACCGCAGCCCAGCGGGGCGATCGAGGCCAGCGGTACCTCCGGGTCCACCTTGACGAGGCTGCGTTCGTCGACCAGTGCCCGCTCGGCGAAGGAGGACTGGCCGAAGAAGTGGCCGCCGAGGGGCTCGCCGTCCCGGCTGACGGTGCTGGTGCCGTCGGCGCGGCGACCGCCGATGAGGTTCAGCGGCAGCCAGGTGGAGCAGTAGGCCGGGTGGCCGCCGTGGCAGTTGCGGCAGTCGCCGCAGGAGGTGAAGGACAGCACGACGTGGTCGCCGGGGGCCACGCCGGTGACGGCCGAGCCGACCGCCTCCACGACTCCGGCGCCCTCGTGGCCGAGGACCCCGGGCAGCGGGAAGGGCAGTCCGCCGCTCGCCACACCCAGGTCGGTGTGGCACAGTCCGGTCGCCACCAGGCGGACGACCGCCTCGTGCGGTCCGGGGTCGTCCAGGACGACGTCGGAGAGGGTGAAGGGCGCTCCGGCGCTCTCGACGACGGCGGCGCGTGTGGTGATGGGCATCGCGGGAACTCCTGGGGGACGGCGCTCAGTCGAGCGAGACGACGACGGACTTGACCTTGGTGTAGGAGGCGAGCGCCTCGGGGCCGTACTCGCGCCCGAAGCCCGAGTCCTTGACGCCGCCGAACGGGACGGCGGGGTCGAGCATCGCCCAGTCGTTGACCCACACGATGCCGGCCTGGAGCCGGTCGGCGACCCGGTGGGCCCGGGCGAGGTTGCCGGTCTGCACACCCGAGGCCAGGCCGTACGGCGTGGAGTTGGCGAGGGCGACCGCCTCCTCCTCGCTGTCGAAGGGCTGGACGGTGAGGACCGGGCCGAAGATCTCCTCCTGGATCACGCGGGAGTCGTTGGCCAGGTCGGCGATCACGGTGGGCTTGTAGTAGTAGCCGCCGTCCAGGTCGAGGCGCTCACCGCCGCAGACGATCCGTGCGCCCTCCTTGCGGGCGAGCTCGACGTACTCCTCGACCTTGCGCAGGTGCCGCTCCCCCGCCATCGGGCCGACGACGGTCTCCGGCCGGCGCGGGTCGCCGACGGGGACGCCGGGGACGGCCTCGGCGAGGATGTTGAGCAGGGTGCTGTGGACCGGGCGGGCCACCAGCAGACGCGGGCCGCCCATGCAGAACTGGCCGGTGTTGAAGACGAAACCCTTGATGATCGCGCCGACGGCCTTCTCCAGGTCGGCGTCCTCGAACACGATGTGTGCGGCGTTGCCGCCGAGTTCCATGGTGACCGGCTTGAGGGACTCGCCGGCGACGCTCGCGGCGTGCCGGCCGATCGCGGTGGAGCCGGTGAAGGCGATCTTGTCGACGCCGGGGTGGCGCAGCAGCGCCTCGCCGGCGACCGGGCCGGTGCCGGTGACCACGTTGACGACACCGTCGGGGACGCCGGCCCGCTGGAGCAGCCCCGCCATGTACAGGGCGCTGAGCGGGGTCTCGTCGGCGGGCTTGTGCACGACCGTGTTGCCGGCGGCGAGGGCCGGGGCGATCTTGGACCCGGCCAGGATCAGCGGGAAGTTGAACGGGGTGATCGCGGCGACCACACCGATCGGGCCGCGCTTGGTGTACGCGTGGGCGTTCATGGGGACGTCGCGGGTGGCGCCGTCGAGGGAGTACGCCAGGGACGCGTAGAACTCGTAGTCGTTCGCCGCGTTCGTCACGTCGACGGCGTGGGCCAGGGTGATCGGCTTGCCGACGTCGAGGCTCTCCAGCCGGGCGATCTCGTCGGCCTCCTCGCGGATCAGCTCGGCGACCCGGTACAGGACGCGGCCACGCTCCCGGCCGCTCAGCCCGGACCACTGGCCGGCGTCGAAGGCCTCGCGGGCGGCCCGCACCGCGGCGTCCACGTCGGCGGCGCCCGCCTCCGCGACGGTGGTGACGACCGCGCCCCGGGACGGGTCGACCACCTCGGTGCGCGCTCCGTCGGCGGCCTCGCGCCACTGTCCCCCGATGAAGAGCCGACCGGGGTCGATCTCGAAGGTGGTCATCGCCACTCCTCAGCTTCGTCGCCAAGATTTCAACCAACAGGATTCCTGTTGGTCCGCAGTCTCATTACAGACAGGTTTCCTGTCAATGCTCTAGGCTCGCCCTCATGGCCGGCACCCAGACAACCAAGGCACCCCCGTCCCTGCTCTACATGGTGAAGCAGGTGGAGCTCGTCGTGCGCTCCCATCTGGACGAGCTGGTCAAGCCGTCCGGGATCACGGCGCTGCAGTACACGGCGCTCACCGTGCTGGAGCGGCACGACGGACTGTCGGCCGCACAGCTCGCCCGGGACTCCTTCGTCACCGCCCAGTCCATCGCCGACCTGGTGCGCTCCCTGGAGGGCCGTGGCCTGATCCGCCGCGAACGCAATCCGCGCAACCGCCGCGAGCTGCTGATCCTGCTCACCGAGGAGGGGCGCGAGCTGCTCGCACGGCACGCGTGTTCGGTCCGGGAGCTGGAGGAGCGGATGGTGCGGGACCTCACGGACCGCCAGGCCGACCAGTTCCGGCTGGCCCTGTCCAAGGCGTGGCAGGCCCTGTCGTAGAGACGCGACAGGCACTGCCGCGGAAGCACGGCAGGCCCGGCCGCACGGGCCCGGCCCGTGCCGCCGTACGACCTCCCTCACCTCTTCGTTCACGACGCGAAAAAACTCGGTCGAGACACGACGTCATTTCGAAGACATATGTCAATCGAACATGCTGGAATTCACCCCATCGGGGGTAACTTGCTGAGGCGGGGAACTGCTGTGCGCTCCCCCGCCGTTGGAGGCTCCCGACCGGTGGAGCTGTGTGGGAGGCGATGTCGTCGTGCAGCAGGAACCCGCCGCGGGCGCCCCGCATCTGCGTGTCCGGCAGGACCGCGGATTCACGGTGCTGGAGTTCCGCGGCGAGATCGACATCGTTGCCGCGACGGAGATCGCCCCGCGCCTCGACGAGGCCACGGCGGGCCCCGCCCCCCGGGTCGTGCTCGACCTGAGCCGGATCGACTTCTTCGACTGCTCCGGGCTGCGCCTGCTCTACCGCGCCCGCGGCCGCGTACTGGAACACGGCGGGCAGCTGCACCTCGTCTGCGCCCACCCGCTGACCCTGCGCATCCTGCGCGCCACCGGACTGTCCCGGCTGCTGCCGCCCGCGCCGACGCTGGACGCGGCCCTGGAGAAACCCGAGGCCACGTCCGGCTCGTTATGACCGCGCCCCCGCGCGCCACGTGACGACCTTCGTGACCCGGCCGGCGCCCACCGTCCGCCCGCCCTCACGAACGGCGAACCTCAGCCCCACCTCCATGGCGCCCGTCGGCGCCGAAGCCGCTCCTCTCCGCCCCCGGCTCACGCGTTCCGGGGCGCGTCGAACAGGGCGCTCACGGACTCACCGTTGTGAATGCGGCGCACGGCCTCGGCGAGGGCGGGGGCGACGGTCAGGATCCGCAGCTTGTCGGTGTGCTCCTCGACGGGTACGGGCACGGTGTTGGTGCACACGATCTCCAGCACGTCGTCCTGTTCGCTGAGCCGTTTCAGGGCACCGGCCGCGAACAGGCCGTGCGTACAGGCCACCCTTATCGATCTCGGACCCAACTCCCGCAGCCGGTCGAGGAGTTCGAGGACAGTGCTGCCCTTGGCGATCTCGTCGTCGAGGACGATCAGGTCCCGGCCGGTGATCTCGCCGATCACCGAGCTGATGCTGACCCGGTCGTCGGCGTACCGCTGTTTGGCGCCGGCCGCCACCTGGGCGCCGATCATCCGGGCGAAGGCGGCGGCCTCCTTGGCGTTGCCGAGGTCGGGTGAGACGACGGTGGTGCGGGTGAGGTCGTACCGGCGGAAGTGGGCGGCCAGTTCACGGCGGGCGTGCAGATGGTCGACGGGGACCGAGAAGAAGCCGTGCACCTGCGGCGAGTGCAGGGTCATGGCGAGGACACGGTGCACACCGGCCGCCGCGATCAGGTCGGCGACCAGGCGCCCGCCCAGCGAGATACGGGGCGCGTCCTTCTTGTCGGAGCGGGCGTAGGAGTAGTGGGGCATGACGACGGTGATGCGGCCCGCGGACGCCCCCCGGGCCGCGTCGCACATCAGCAGCAGCTCCACCAGGTGCTCCTGCACGGGCCGCACCAGCGGCTGCACCAGGAAGACGTCGCGTTCCCGGCAGTTGGCCTGGAGCTGGACCTCCAGGCAGTCGTTGGCGAACCGGCTGACCCGGGTGGGGCTGAGGGGGACGCCGAGATGGGCGCAGACCTCGGCGGCCAGGTCGGGGTGGGCGCTGCCGCTGAACACGGAGATGTCTCGCACGATCGGCTCCTCGGATGACGATGGTCCGGCGGGCTCTCTCCTGCTCTGGATCCCTCATGCTGACGGATCTCTCCCGCCCCGTCACCCTCACGGGTCCGGGAAGCGGACGCCCGCCCGCCGGTACACCCCGGGCGACGACCGGCACCGGCACCCGGGCGGGGCGCGGGTGGGGGACGGGGGGCCGGCCGGCGGTGCTGAGCCGGTCGGCGTAGCAGCCGGGCGGGGAGGCCGCGAGGCCGCTGAGAGGGCTCGACCGGGCGGGCCGTGACCCGCCGTACCACGGGCGCACTGTCACAGGTCCTCAACAACCCGGTCTGCCAAGGAGCTTGGTGGGAATCCGGTCAGTAGGAAGGAGGACCGTCGACATGACGACTTCCATCAAGCGCCTCCCCAGGCGCATGCCCGGCTGGGCCAAGGTGCTCACCGCCGTAGTGGTCGTACTCGTCGTGATGTTCGCCGGGATCCGGCTCAGCCTGCTGCCGGGTCTGCGCGACTTCTTCGGCACCGAGACCCGCGACCGCTCCGGACCCGCCCTGCTCAAGTCGATCCAGGACATGAGCCGTTACGACGCCGCCTCCGGCAACTTCCAGGTCGTCGTGGACCTGGAGAAGGACGCCAAGTACCTCCCCGACGCGATCCGCGGCACCCGCACCCTGTACGTGGGCGCCGGCACCGTGGACGCCTATGTCGACCTCGGCAAGGTCGGCGACAAGGACGTGACGGTCGACGAGGACCGCACGTCGGCCACCCTCAGGCTGCCCCACGCCCAGCTGGGCACCCCGGCCCTCGACCCCGACCGCTCCTACGCGGTCTCCAAGCAGCGCGGTCTCCTCGACCGCCTCGGCGACCTCTTCTCGGACAACCCCAACGGCGAGCAGGCGGTACAGAAGCTCGCCGTGCGGCACATCGGCGACGCGGCGAAGGACAGCGAGCTGACCGCGCGCGCCGAGTCCAACACCACCGACATGCTCCAGGGACTGCTGCGCTCCCTCGGCTTCAAGGAGGTGCGGGTGACCTACGGTGCCTGACGCCCCCGTCTGATCAGGCACCCAGCACGCCCGGCAGGGTGAGCGCGCCCAGCAGGGCCGTGCCGACCAGCAGCCAGGCCACGTAGTCCCCGACGTGCCCGGACTGCAGGCGGCGCAACGGCAGGGCCCAGGCCGGGGCGGCGAGCAGCCGCGGGCGGGTGACCGCGACGGCCGCCAGCCCGACGGCCGCCAGGGTCGAGGCCAGGCCCAGCAGGGCGCCGCTCCAGGTCCAGTGGACGGAGGTGAGCGCGCCTCCCGACCCGGCCTCGTTCACGGCGTGCGCGACGACGCGGGCGAGGCCGGGGGCCACGCCGGCGGCGACCGAGGCCGCGAGGAGCAGCGCGGGGACGACCGTCATGGTGTCGGGGACGCGGGTCAGCCGGCCCCGCGTCTCCGGCCGTTCGCCGGCGCCGGTCGTCTCGTACCCCGCGTGTTCCTCGGGGCGGGGGCCGAGGCCGAGGAAGACACGGGCGGTGACCCGCAGCACCGCACCGGCCGTGACCGCCGAGACGGCGACGTACACCACGGTGAGGGCGTGCCCCACGGCGTGCTCCGTGACGGACTTGCCGAGCGCCGTGCCGAACGGCGGCAGGCCCGCGAGCCCGAGCGCCCCGGCGGCGAACATCGCGGCGACGCCCTTCAGCCTGCGTGCCCGGCCGTGCAGGGCGCGTTCGTCGACGCTGCCGTAGCGGTCGAGGAGGATGCCCGCGCAGGCGAACAGGGCGGCCTTCACGCCCGCGTGCCCGAGGACGTACAGGGCGACGCCGTCGTCGGCCTCGGGCTTCAGGACGCCGACCCCGATGAGGAACAGCCCCGTGTGGGCGATCGTCGAGTAGGCCAGCAGGCGTTTGATGTGCCGCTGGTACCAGCACATGACGGCGCCGACCACCGCCGTCAGCGTGCCCAGCACCACCAGGGCGCGTTGCAGATCGGCGGCCGGGACGCCTCCGGGTCCGTCGAACACGGTCCCGTACACGCGCCACACGCCGAACACGCCGAGTTCGACCATGACGCCGGACAGCAGCATGCACACGGGGGTGGGCGCCACGGCGTGGGCGTCCGGCAGCCAGAAGTGGAAGGGCACGACGGCCGCCTTGACGAGCAGGCCGGTCAGGACGAGGACGAAGGCGGCGAGGACCAGCGCGTCGGGTCCGCCGTGCGCGTCCAGGCCTCGCCCGATCTGTGACATGGCCAGCTCGCCGGTGCGTCCGTACAGCAGCCCGATGCCCATCAGCATGGCGTAGGCACCGAGCGAGTTGACGACGGCGAAGGTCAACGCGCCCTGGACGGCCCGGGGTTCGTCGATGCGGTAGCCGGTGAGCGCGTAGGCGACGACGCTCATCAGCTCGAAGAACACGAACGCGTTGAAGAGGTCCCCCGCGATCGAGAAGCCGCACATGCCGGCCTGGAACACCAGCATCAGCGCCGGGAAGGACCCCGCGTGCCGGCGCGGCGGCTCGTCGAAGTAGTGCCAGGAGTACGCCAGCGCGGCGAGCGTGAGCAGGGAGGCGAGCGCGGCCATGCCGAGGCCCGGCCCGTCGCCGACCACGACGATGCCGACGCTGTGGCCGTTCACCGGTGTCCAGGCGCCGACCCACTCGACCCGGGGCGGCGAGGAGTTCAGCAGCAGGACGAGGGCGAGGGCGGCCGTGCCGGCGGAGACGGCGCAGCCGGCCGTCTCGGCGGCGGCCCGGGGCAGCCGGCGGCCGGCCGCGACCAGCAGGGCGGCCCCGAGCAGCGGCCCGGCGACCAGCAGCGGCAGCAGGTGGCCCATCAGCCGCGCAGCTCGGAGAGTTCGTCGGGGTCGACCGTGCCGTGCCGCTTGGAGATCTGCACGACGAGCGCGAGCAGCAGCGCGGTGACGGTGGCGCCGACGACGACGTCGGTGAGGGCGAGGGCCTGCACGACCGGGTCGACGACCGGCCGGGAGCCGGGTTCCACGTCGGAGAAGACGGGCGCGGTGGCGCCGTCGCGGTAGCCGACGGCCAGCAGCAGGACGTAGGTCGCGGACTGGCAGACGGCGAGGCAGCCCACGGCGTGGATCAGGTTGCGGCTCGTGGCGAGGCCGTAGCAGCCGGCCAGGAAGATCCAGACGGCGACCAGGTACGGCAGGACGCTCACAGCGGCCTCATCTCCCTCGGTCCTCCTCGATCTCGACGGCCTGGTCCAGGAAGCGGGCGAGCAGTACGACGACCGCGCAGGCGACCTCCATGCCGATCGCCGCGTTCAGCAGCGGGACCGTGCCACCGGAGGACAGCGTGTTGAACGTGCCGTAGGGCAGCAGGGTGTTGGCGAGGAAGGCGGCGCCGGCGAGGAGGCCCGCGCATCCGGTGACGACGTAGGCGGAGGCGGCCAGGGCGTCGCCGGACTCGTACACGCCGACGGGCCGTACGCGTTCCAGGGCGCGGTAGTCGGCGCCGATGTAGAGCAGGTGCAGGGAGGTCGCGGCGACCACCCCGCCCTGGAAGCCGCCGCCGGGGCTGAGCTGGCCGTGCGCGATCACATAGAGGCCGGTGAGCAGGGCGACGGGCAGGACGAGGAGCGCGTAGCGGCGTACGGGCCGGTCCACGTGGGCGGGTTCGGGGCGGGCGCGGTGTTCGTCGCGGGCCTGGCGCAGCAGGACCACGCAGCCGAGGATCGCCGCGAACAGGATGCTCATCTCGCCGAGGGTGTCGAAGGCGCGCTGGTCGAAGTTGACGGAGGCGATGGCGTTGGCGGTGCGCCGGGCGAGGGAGGCGTCCACCGCGCGGTCGCCGTAGGGGTGCCGGTCGCCGCCGAAGCGGGGCAGGTCCAGACAGGCGGCGGCGAGCAGCGTGGCGAGGCCGGCGCCGGCGGCGCACACGAGCCACAGCCGCAGGCGGGGGCTCACCTCTCGCCGTCCCGGTCCTGGGCCCGTCGGCGCACCTTGCGGACCGTCAGCAGCAGCAGGAGCGGGGTGAGCGCGGAGCCCACCGCCAGTTGTGACAGGCCGACGTCGGGGGCCTGCAGGACGGTGAAGAGCACGGCGAGGACGATGCCGAGGACGGCCAGGACCAGGGCCTGACGCACCGGGTCGCGGGTGGCGACGGCCACCGTGGCCGAGACGGCGACCAGCAGCAGCGCGACGGCGATCAGCGCGTCAGCCACGGCGCACCCCGCGGAACCCGCCGGCCAGCGCCCGTGAGGCGACGACGTTGCCGCCGATCAGCAGAGCACCCGTCAGCAGCAGCTTCCCGGTGGCCCGGCCGGGCGCCGTGGCCGCGCACAGGACGAGGACGACGACCGCCCCGACGCCCGCGGCCGCCCAGGTCGCGCCCCAGGCGCGCGGCGGGTCCCCGGCGAGTTCGTCGGCGAGCAGACGGGCGAAGACGAGGGTTCCGACCGGGCCCAGCAGTGCGAGAACGAGGGCCAGGTCGACGTAGGAGGGGCGGTCGTAGCCCTCGGAGAGCAGGAGCAGGGTGGGGCAGGCGAGGGCGGAGGAGAGGTTCTGGGCCACGACGCGGCGGCGCAGCGGGCCGGTGGCGACGCCCCACAGCGTCGCCCCCACTCCCCCGGCCAGGACGACGGCCGCCGCGAGCAGCCAGCCGTTCACCGGCCCGTCACCGCCCGCCGCGCCGCCCGGGCGGCGAGTGCGGCGAGAGCCGCGGCCCCGGCGCCGACCGCGACTTCGAGGAGGTCGACGGTGCTGACGAGGACCAGCCAGAGGAGGGCGAGCGCGGTCCACCAGGCCAGGAGCTCGCCCAGCGCCGGAAGCGCCGTACGCGGTCTCATGCGCCGCCTCCCGGGTCGTCCGTGATCACTGGTCACCGCATCCAAACACCGCCCCCTGCCGTGCGGGGGGCGGCACGCTCTGCCCACAGCGCGGAGTGCCCCGAGCGCAGGAACGGAAACCCGGGGCTTTGCGGGGACATGGGGCGGCCGACCGCATCCTCCGGCCGTTCGCGGGTAACCGCCTTACTACGCAGGGAAGTTGAAGACTGGAGGACCGCATGGCCCGTGCAGCCTTGCTTCCGCGTGCCGTCCATCGGGCGCGGACCGTGTTTCGCCTGCGCACCACCAAGCCGGAAAAACCGGCTCCGGCCGAGCCCGCCAAGGGCCCGAAGGCCAAGGGGGCGAAGACCAAGGGGGCGAGGACCAAGGGGGCGAGGACCGGCGCGGGGGCGAAGGGTTCGCAGCCCGCCGAGGGGGCGAAGGGTTCGCAGCCCGCCGAGGGGGCGAAGCGGCCCGAGCAGCGGCCGATGCCGTTCCCGCTGCGTCTGCTGGCGATGCTGTGCGCCTTCGCGTTCATGGTGGCGTTCGCCGTGGTGCTCGCCCGGATCACCCTGGCGCCGTCTCCCGCCTCGGAGGCGCTGGTCCACTCCAACCTGCGCCCGGGCCGCTCGCTGCGGGCCTATCTGGACCAGCCCGAACTGCGTGACGCGGTGAAGCAGATCGGCGGAAACCTGCTGCTTGGCGTGCCGTTCGGCATCCTGGTGCCGGTCCTCGCGCCGAGGACGCGCGGTCCGCTGCGCGTGCTGCTGCTGACGGCGTCCGTGATGCTGCTGGTGGAGTTCGCGCAGGGCGCGCTGGTGACCGGGCGCGCCTTCGACATCGACGACGTCATCCTCAACACGGCGGGGGCGCTGATCGGTTACCTTCTCCTGGGCCGGCGGATGAGCCGGGCGCTCCACGCGCGCGGGCGGCGCGCGTGACACCGGGGGCCGGCGCCGGGGTCTAGCGAGGTGTCCAGGTGTAGCGGTCGCCGCCCACCCAGCGCACCACGTCCGGGTCGTCGAGGTCGTGGATCGTGATGCCGAACGCGGCGGCTGTCTGGAGGACGTCGGTGACGGCCCTGGCCTCACCGACCACCTCGCCGTCGATTTCCACGATGCGGAACGGCGATGCGCCGGGCTGCACCCCGAGCACCGTGATCCGCGGGTGGGAGATGTAAGGGCTCGCGATTTCGGTCATGTCTTAGAGCGTAGAACGCAACCGGCGGGTATGAATCTCCCCGTTTGTCCGCCCGGCCGGAAGGGCGGACGGGGAGCTCGCCGCAACCGCGGGTGACGTGCTCGCGCGGCATCGCCGTCAGGCCGTACGTCTCGCTGAGCCCGGTGTGCCGATCGCTGCCGACACGGAAGAAGCCCGGGTCCGGCAGGCGTACGGCGCACGCGGTGACGCGGGCCCGGCTCAGGCCGTGGCCGACGAGACCGCCCCGGACCCGGGCGCGCAGGTCGGGCAGGACGCGGGCGACCTCGCGGACGTGCTCGTGCTGGGCCTCCTCCTCGAGCGAAGCCGAGAGGGGGGAGGGTGAAGTCGGGCCGGCCGCAGGAGCTGGCGCGCAGTCCCTTCGAGGCGTGTGTCGTGGGACCGGCCTCAGGGCCGGCGCCAGTCGTCGCCGGTGAGGTGGGAGCCGGCCTGCGGGCCCATCCGCAGCATGCCGCCGTCGACGCTCCAGGAGGCGCCGGTGACGTACGAGGCCTCGGGGCCGGCGAGGAAGGCGATGACGGCGGCGACCTCGCGGGCGTCGCCGGGCCGGCCCAGCGGGACGCCCGGGCGGTCGACGGAGTGCACGTCGGTGTCCTCCTGCCCGGTCATGGGCGTGGCGATCTCGCCGGGCGCCACCGCGTTGACGGTGATGCCGAACTCGGCGAGTTCGAGGGCCATCACCTGGGTGAGCAGGCCGAGGCCGCCCTTGGCCGCGCAGTACGGGGCGGCGCCGACGCGCGGCTGGTGCTCGTGGACGGAGGTGACGTTGACGATCCGCCCGCCGTCGCCCTGCTGGATCATGTGCCGGGCCGCCTTCTGCCCGCACAGGAACGGGCCGACCAGGTCGACGTCCAGCACCCGGCGCACGTCCTCCAGCTCCAGGTCGAGGAACGGCGTCATCGTCCCCGTACCGGCGTTGTTGACCAGCACGTCGATGCGGCCGAGCCGGTCGCACAGCTCGTCGACGGTGCCGGCGGCGGTGGGCAGCCGGGTCAGGTCCAGCTGCGCGACGGCGGCCCGCCGGCCGTGCGAGCGGACCTCCTCGGCGGTCTCCTCGGCGCCCTTGAGGTCGCTGTGCCAGGTGATCCCGATGTCCATCCCGGCCTCGGCGAGGCGTACGGCGGTGGCACGGCCGATGCCGGAGTCGGCGCCGGTGATCAGGGCCACCTTGGGGCGGGGTGCGGTGGGGGCGGACATCACTGACCTCCTCGGGGACGGCGAGGGTGGCTGGGACGTCGCAGTACCCGGGTGCGTACGGGGCAAACCGGCGGCCGTCCCGTCGTGCGGGCCGGGCGCGGCTGGGGAACCCTGGAGCCAGGCCGGGGAACTCTGGAGCCAGGAGGTGGTGATGGACCCCGTCGAGGCCCTGGACCGGATCGCGTTCCTGCTGGAGCGGTCCCTCGCGCCGACGTACCGTGTCCGCGCCTTCCGCACAGCCGCCCGGGTGCTGGGGCGGCTGCCGGCCGGGGAGGTGGCGGAGCGGGCGGACGCCGGGACGCTGGAGTCGCTGCGGGGCGTCGGCCCGAAGACCGCCCAGGTGGTGCGCGAGGCGCTCGCCGGGCGGGTCCCGGCCTACCTGGAGAAGCTGGAGGGCGAGGTCGGCGCGCCGCTGACGGACGGCGGCGCGCGACTGCGGGCACTGCTGCGCGGCGACTGCCATGTGCACTCCGACTGGTCGGACGGCGGCAGCCCCATCGAGGAGATGGGCCGGGCGGCGGCCGCGCTGGGACACGAGTGGACGGCGCTCACCGACCACTCGCCGCGGCTGACGGTGGCCCGCGGGCTGTCGCCGGAGCGGCTGCGCCGCCAGCTGGAGGTCGTCGAGGAGCTGAACGCGACCTGGGCGCCGTTCCGGCTGCTCACCGGCATCGAGTGCGACATCCTCGAGGACGGCTCCCTCGACCAGGAGCCGGAGCTGCTGGAGCGGCTCGACGTGGTCGTGGTGTCCGTGCACTCCAAGCTGCGCATGGACGCCCGCGCGATGACCCGCCGCATGGTGAACGCCGTCCGCGATCCGCACGCCGACGTGCTCGGCCACTGCACCGGGCGGCTGGTGACCGGACGGGGGCGGCCGGAGTCGCAGTTCGACGCGGACGAGGTGTTCGCGGCGTGCGCCGAGGCGGGCACGGCCGTGGAGATCAACAGCCGGCCCGAGCGGCTCGACCCGCCGCGGCGGCTGCTGCGCCGGGCCGTCGAGGCGGGCGTGCTGTTCTCCGTCGACACCGACGCCCACGCGCCGGGCCAGCTGGACTGGCAGGTCCTCGGCTGCGAGCGGGCCGAGGAGTGCGGGGTGCCCGCGGAGCGGGTGGTGACCACCTGGCCGGTGGCGGACCTGCTGGCCTGGACGCGGGAGGGACGGGTACCGGCGGGCGTGGCGGGCGCCTGACGTGGTACTCGAGGCGCCGCCCGCCGGCGGGGGATCCGCCCGCTCGGGCGCCCGTGAGAGAAAGGACCCCGGATGGAACGCGCCGCCGTCTTCGACGTCGACGGCACCCTCGTCGACACCAACCATCTGCATGTCGTGACGTGGTGGGAGGCTCTGCGGCAGGCGGGCCACCGGGTGCCGATGCACGCCGTGCACCGGGCGATCGGCCTGGGATCCACCGACCTCGTCGCCCACCTCCTGGGCGAGGACCGCGACAAGGACGAGGACGCCGAGCTGAGCGCCGCCCACAAGGCCCTGTACGGGCAGTACTTCGACCGGCTGCCCGCGCTGCCGGACGCCGGGTCGCTGCTGAAGCGGCTCCACGGCGACGGCTGGACGGTCGTCCTCGCCACGTCGGCGAGCGGGGCGGAGCTGTCGGCGCTGCGGCGTGCCCTCGACGCCGACGAGGCGATCACCGCCACGGCCAGCGCGGACGACGTCACGGAGGGCAAGCCCGCGCCGGAGCCCGTCGAACACGCCCTGGAACTGGCCGGGGTGTCCGCCGAGCGGGCCGTGTTCGTCGGCGACACCGTCTGGGACATGCGGGCGGGCCGCCGGGCCGGGGTGCGCTGCGTGGGCGTGCTGTGCGGTGGCATCCCGCGCGCCGACCTGGAGGAGGCGGGCGCACAGGCGATCTACGCCGACCCGGCCGGCCTTCTGGCGTCCCTGGAGGACAGCCCGCTGGCATGAGCATCCGGGCCGGGACATTCGGGGAGGAAGGTGCGGGGGCCCGCTGGGCGGGGGCCGTACGGCGGGAGGCGGGTGTCGTGGGCCGGGCCGCGCGGGCGGCCTGGAGCGGGCCCGGGCGCGAGCGGGACCTGGTCGTGCAGTCGCTCAAGGCGGCGCTGGCCGCCGTGCTCGCCTGGTTCGTGGCCAGCGACTGGCTGGGCGACCCGATGGCCCTGATGGCGCCCTGGGTGGCTCTGGTGCTGGTGCAGGCCACCGTGTACGGCTCGCTGCGGCACGCCGCCCAGCAGTGGACGGCGATCTGCGCGGGCACGCTGCTCGCCTCGGCGGCGCAGGCGGTCACCGGGGACACCCTGGGCGCGCTCGCGCTGTGCGTGCCGTTGCTGATGCTGCTGGCGCAGTGGTCCCGCTTCGGCGACCAGGGCGTCTACGCGGCCACCACGGCGGTGTTCACACTCGCCTCCAACGCGGTCTCGGCGTCGGCGGTGGGCCACCGGGTGGGGCAGGCGGCGCTCGGCGCGGTGATCGGGGTGGCCGTCAACGCGCTGGTGCTGCCGCCGGTGCATCTGCGGGACGTGCGGGAGAACCTGGGGGCGCTGGCGCGGGAGGCGGGTGAGGTGCTGCACGCGGTCGCGGCCGGGCTGCGGGACGGCGAGTGGGACGCGACGACGGCCGATGACTGGTCGCGCGGGACGGCCCGGCTGGAACGGCGCCGGGACGGGCTGCGCTCGGCACGGGGCTGGAGCCGGGAGAGCCTGCGCCTGACCGCCGGCCCGTTGCGGTTCCTGCACCGGGTGCCGCTCGACATACCGCCGGAGACGGAGGACGCCCGCTGGAGCCGCGTGACGGACCATGTCACCGCCCTCACCCGCACCCTCGCGGTCGCGGCCGACGACGCCCGCGCCCCGGCGCCGCCGGAGGCGGCCGCCCTGCGGGTCTATGCCCGGCTGCTGGAGCTGATCGGGGACGCGTGCGAGGCCGAGGCCGGGCGTTTCCGGGGTGAGGGCGCCTCCGAGTGCCCGGACGCCGAGACCGAGACGGAGATGGAGGAGCTGCGGGCCCGGCTGCAGGGCAGTCTGCGTGACCATGCCGGGCAGGGCGCGGCCCACACGGCGGTCCTCGGCACGCTGCTGCTCCAGGCGGAGAACCTCTGGGTCGAGGCCGTTCCCGGGACGCGGCAGCGGGAGCGGGCAGAGTGACGCGGATCACCGTGGAGGGGCGCGAGGAGGGGAACACCGACTGGTGGTTCGCCGTTGAACAAGCCGTGGGTGCGGATGGGACAGTGTCCCCGGGCCTCACCTTTCGCCCACAGGGACGATCGTTCGGCTGAAGCCCTGTGGAGCCTTTCGCCGAGAGGCGACCGCCATCCGCGCCCACCACCTGACCGCCCCGACCGTGATTCCCCCGTCCGGTCGGGGCTTTCTCCTGTCCGGCACCGGGTACTCGGGGCGCTCCATCCGACAGCGGCGAGAGGAGCCGGCGGTGAGCAGCGAGTCGGGCAGCAAGGTCGTGGTCACGGGAGCGACCGGCAATGTCGGTACGAGCGTGGTGCGGCTCCTCGCGGAGGATCCGGAGGTCGGGTCGGTGGTGGGGCTGGCCCGGCGGATCCCGGACTGGGCACCGCCGAAGACCGAGTGGTCGGCGGTCGACCTCGCCTCGGAGCAGGCCGGCCTGGCCGGCCTGTTCGAGGGCGCGGACGCCGTGGTGCATCTGGCGTGGGCGTTCCAGCCGACGCACGATCCGGCGGTGACGTGGCGGACGAACGTGCTGGGCAGCATGCGGGTCTTCGCGGCGGTGGCCGCCGCGCAGGTGCCCGTCCTCGTGCACGCCTCGTCGGTGGGCGCGTACTCGCCGGGGCCGAAGGACCGCCCCGTGGACGAGTCGTGGCCGACGCACGGCTGGCCGGACGCCGCGTACTGCCGGGAGAAGGCCTATCTGGAACGGGCCCTCGACACCTTCGAACGTGACCATCCGGACGTACGCGTCGTCCGGATGCGGCCGGCGTTCCTGTTCAAACGGGAGTCGGCGAGCGAACAGCGCCGCATCTTCGGCGGGCGCTTCCTGCCGGGCCCGGTCGCCCGCCCGGAACTGCTGCCCTTCCTGCCGGACATCCCGGGGCTGCGCGTGCAGGCGCTGCACACCGACGACGCGGCGGAGGCCTACCGGCTCGCCGTCCACACGGACGTGCGCGGGGCGTTCAACCTGGCCGCGGAACCCCCGGTCGACGCCGAACTGCTCGGCGAGATGTTCGACGCCCGCCCGGTCCGCCTGCCCCGCACGGCCGCCCGCTCCGCGATCGCCGCCGCCTGGAACCTGCGCTTGCTCCCCGCCTCCCCCCACCTCTTCGACGCGGTCCTGCGCCTGCCCCTGATGGACTGCACACGCGCGCGCGTCGAACTGGGCTGGCGCCCGCAGCGATCGGCGACGGAAGTACTGGAGGAGTTCCTCCGCGGAATGCGCGCCGGAGAGGGAGCACCGACGGAACCGATGCGGGGACGCAAGGTCGGCTGACGCCCCTCAGCGACGTCGGACAGCGGCCTGCGGCCAGTCCCGCCAGGACCAGCCGCCGGGCCGCTGGGACCAGTGGTGTACGGCGGTCAGGCGGACGGTTCGTCCGGTACGGGCTGGTCGGGGTTGGCGCCGGCTGTGTGGGGGGCGCCCTGACGGCCGGTGCCTGCTTCGTCGGTGTCGGGGACGGTCTCGTCCTCCGGCTGGTCGGGAGCGTCGACGTCCCAGGGGTCCTGGCCGGCGTCGGCCTGCTGGTCGGGCAGGTCGCGCGGGACCGGCGTGCCGTTCTCGCCGGGGCCCTCGTCGCGGTGGTCGGCCACGGCGTGCTCCTTCGGGGTCGTGCTGCGGTCGGTGCGGGACACGCGAGTACCTCTGCCGTCGGCGGCGAAACGTCAGTGCGGGGCGTGTTCCTCCAGCGCCGTGCACCGGGCGGACTCGGGTCGCCGGGCAGGGGTCGGGGGGTGCGGGGGGCGGCCGCCGTCGGAGTCGACGCTGCCGGCCTCCTCGACCAGCCTGTCGGCGACCCGGTCGGCGACGACATCGCTGACCGAGCCGGAGCTCAGGCCGGTGACCGGGCCGAGTTCGAAGCGGCTGAGGGGCCGTCGATGTAGAGCCGGTGCAGCACGGCCGTGCGGTCGGCCCGCCTCAGATCGCGCACCGTACGCCCGTCGCGCCCCGCCGTTCGGCTCCCTCCGAACCCTGCCCGACCTGCACAACACCGGCGTGGGCGAGCCCGGCTCGCTGTTCCTGCGACCCTTGGTTCACGAGGTCAGCCGAGAGGCTCCCGCGTCCTCGATCTCCCGCAGGGCCGAGAGCAGTTCGGGGGCGACCGCCTCCTGGACCCAGCGGTCGTGCCCCTCGTCGACCGCCCGCGGGACCGTCTCCGTGAGCATGATCAGGTACAGGTAGGCGCGGTACAGGGCGAGACGCAGCCGGGCCGAGACGTCGAAGTCGGCCCGGCCGCCCGCCTCCCGGTAGCCGGCCAGGAACGCCTCGTCCTCGCGGATGTCACCCAGCAGCGCCAGGGACACGAAGTCGGCCAGCGGATCGCCCCAGAACATGCGCTCGCCGTCGATGAGCCCGCCGATCCGGGCCTCCCCCGCCGTGCGGTCCACCAGCACGTTGCCGGGCCACAGGTCGAAGTGGACGAGACACGGGACGCCGACCTCGTCGAGGGCGTCGTACGCGGTCCGGGCGACGGCGGCCACCTCGTCGGCGGGGCGGGGCAGCCGGGCCCGGTAGTGGCGGGCGTCGTCGAGGACGGCGTCGAACATCGCGGTGAACGCGGTGCGCCAGTCCGCGGCGAGCGGGCCGAGGGCGCCGGACGGGTAGCCGAAGCCGGGCCCCGCGACGCCATGCAGCCGGGCGACCTGCCGGCCCAGCTCCGTGCGCAGATCCGTCTGCGCGGCGGCGGGGAGCGAGCCGTCCCAGGGATCGCCCGCGCACAGGGTCATCAGCAGCTGCTGTCCGTCGAGGGCGACGACACGCGGCGCCGGTACGCCGACCTCGGCCGCCGCACGGTAGAACTCCGCCTCGGAGACGAGCAGCCGGCTCTCGTAGCGCAGGCCGGGTGCGGTGGGCGCGGCTTTGAGGACGTAACGGCTGCCGTCCGTGAGGCGGAGTTCGTCGACGGTGTTGTAGGTGCCGCCGTCGAGGGGGCGGAGGTCGGCGAGGCGGTCGGGCGGGATGCCCGCCGCCCGGAGGATGTGCCGGGCCCGTTCCCAGGAGTCCGTCACCGTACGCCCACCCCTTCCTGTCGGTCGGCCCGCGGCGTCCACGTCCTCGACGTGCCGCGCGGCTGCGATCAGCTCGTCGGGCCACGCCCCGGGCGTCGCGCGAAGACGCCGGGCGTCCGGCCCGCTACAGCGTAGGGAACCCTCCCCAGGCGTACGGCTCATTACGCTGACCCGATGACCACCTCCCCGAACCTGCTGTCGATCGCCCTGGACGAGACGCTGGATCCGCCGTTGCGGCCCCTTCCCGTGCCCGTCGCGGAGTTGCTGGCGGAACTCGGCGCGCCGCCCCGGCTCGTCGCCCATCTGCGTGCCGTGCACGACGTCGCCGTACAGCTCGTCGACTGGGTGGGGCGGCGCTGCCCCGGGCTGGAGATGGACCGCGAGGCGGTGTTGTTCGGCGCCGCCACCCACGACATCGGCAAGACCGTGCACACCGCCGAGCTGTCCGGCCCCGGCGCCCGGCACGAGGAGGCGGGGCGGGATCTGCTGCTGGCGCACGGGGTGCCGCCCGGGCCGGCGCGCTTCGCCGCGACCCACGCCTCCTGGGGCGAGGGCGTCGGCGTCGAGGACCTGCTGGTGAGCTTGGCCGACAAGGTGTGGAAGAACAAGCGGGTGCCCGACCTGGAGGACCTGGTCGTGGCGGAGCTGTCGCGCGCGGGCGGGCGTCCGGCGTGGGAGGAGTTCATGGAGCTGGACGAGTTCCTCACCCGCGTCGGCGAGGACGCGGACGCCAGGCTGGCCTGGCAGTCGGTCCACCCCGTGCGTGCATGAGGAGGTTCGGGTGCACTCGGTCGGGCTCGGGGAAATTCGCTCGCTCCGCCTCGCTGCGGCTGCCTAGGCTAGGCGCGAACCTAGTACCCCTAGGTAGATGCGAAGTCAGACCGACAGCCCGACCACACCCCCAGGAGTCCCTCCATGAGGTCACTCACCGAGCACGACATCCGCAACTCGTTCATCAACTGCTCCAAGGGGGAGGCCAAACGTCTGACGGTCCCGCGTGACCTCGACCAGCGCCCCTGGGACGACCTGGACTTCCTGGGCTGGCGCGATCCGGGCGCCCCCGACCGCAGCTACCTGGTCACCGAACGGGAGGGCCGCCTGACGGGCGTGACCCTGCGCTTCCCGTCCTCGCAGCGCGGCTTCCTGCACCGCAGCATGTGCTCGCTGTGCCTGACCACCCATCCCGGCGGCGGTGTCTCGCTGATGACGGCACGCAAGGCGGGCGCGGCGGGCCGCGAGGGCAACTCGGTAGGCCTGTACATGTGCACGGACCTGGCCTGCTCCCTCTACGTCCGGGGCAGGAAGGTCCCGGAGGCGGGAGGCCGTTTCGAGGAGAGCCTCACGCTGGAGGAGCAGATCGCCCGCACGACGGGCAATCTGTCCGCCTTCCTCGACAAGCTGTACGCCTGACGTCGGCCGCGCAGCCGGCCGCCTGCCCCCTCCCTCCCTTCCCGGTGCGGGCAGGACCAGGCCGAAGGCGCGGAAACTCTTTGCCGAGCCCGGTGGCGACCATGCCTGTGCGAAAACCGGTCACATGCCGTTTCATGGTCCGAGGCTCCCGCCGGAGCGTGCGGGCCCACGATCCGGCAGGCCACCGGCGCGCCCAGGGCAACCCGATCCGGTGGCGAAAGGAACGTTCGAGGCCCCTGAGGGAAGGGAACTGGCCAAGGGATGGGAGACGTACGTGAGCGTGCCGCGCCGCTCGTGCGGTTCGTCCAGCGGTACCGGGAACCCGTGGTCGTGCAGGCCTTCAGGTCCGCCGCCGCGGCGACGATCGCGTATGTCATCGCGCTGCGCCTGAGTCCGGAGGCCGCTCCGCTCACCGCGCCGCTGACCGCGCTGCTGGTCGTCCAGGTCACCCTGTACGCGACGCTCACCAACGGTGTGCGGCGGGTCAACTCGGTGGTGGCCGGGGTGCTGGTCGCCATCGCGTTCAGCCTGCTGGTGGGGCTGACCTGGTGGAGCCTCGCGCTGGTGATCGTGGCGTCGCTGGCGGTCGGGCATCTGGTGCGGGTCAACGAGTACGTGCCCGAGGTGGCGATCAGCGCCATGCTGGTGCTCGGGGTCACCACGGTCGGCGACACGGCCTGGGCGCGCGTGCTGGAGACGCTGATCGGGGCCGTGGTCGGCCTCGGCATCAACCTGCTGCTGCCTCCCCCGGTGTGGGTGGAGGAGGCCGGCGAGTCCATCGAGGGGCTGGCCCGGCGGGTGCGGCAGCTGATGCTGCGCCTCGGGGAGCAGGCCGCCGGACGCCCGGCCGTCGAGCAGGCGGCCGCACGGCTGCACGAGGCGCGCCGGCTCGACCACGACATCGTGGAGGTGGACGCGGCCCTGCGGCAGGCCGAGGACAGCCTGCGCCTCAATCCCCGGGTGCGGGAGGGCCTGCTGCACCGGGTGGTGCTGCGCACCGGCCTGGACACGATGGAGATCTGCACGGTCGTCCTGCGGGTGCTGGCCCGTACCCTCACCGACCTCGCCAAGGAGCGCGAACCGAACCCCCTGTTCGAGCCCGAGATCGGCGAGGTGGTGGAGCGGCTGCTGTCGGAGATCGCCGACGCCGTCGTCAGCTTCGCGGTGCTGGTCACCACCCAGGTCAGCCTCAACGCGGACGCCGCCGAGGCCCGGCTCTCAGCGGAGCTGCGGCAGGCCGTCGCCACCCGCGACAAGCTGGCCCAGGTACTGCTGGAGCGGCTCCAGCACGACGCCCGCCAGTGGCAGCTGCACGGCGCGGTGCTCACCGAGGTCAACCGCATCCTCGACGAGCTGGACACCGAGCACCGCTCCCACCGGCTCCTCGAGGAACTGGACCGGGTGTCGGGGGAACAGCGCGCACGGATGCCGCGTCTGACCCGGCTGCGCGAGCGCCTGGGGGTTCAGGAGGAGCTGTGGCGGAACCGTACGGGCATCGGCGGGCGTTTCCGTTGAGGGGTCCTTTCACTATGAGCGTCCGATCAGGTCGCGTGGTCTGGTGCCGTGCATCGCAAGGCGCCGGAGCGCCCTCGATGGGGGTCCCCCCGCTCGAGCGCAGCCGAGAGTGGGGGAGGAGCCACGTGGGCGTTTCGGCAACGCGGCGAGGTGCGGTGCCAGGCCGCGCGACCCGGACGGGCATAGTGAAAGGACCCCTGAGGGAGCGCCGGGACGGGGCCGGCGCGGGACGCGAAGGAGCGGGCCGATGGCCGACACCGCCGTACGGATCGACGGGGACACACTGAGGCTGCCCGGAGGCGTGGCCGTCCGGTTCATGCGGACGCTCCGCCTGCCGGAGAGCGGGACGCACGAGCTGCCGCCCGGCCTCGGGGTCTTCCCCGTCCGGCGGGTGAGCGACTACCCGGACACCGCGCCCGCCGAATGGCTCGCGCGCGGGGGCGTGATGCTGCCCATGTACCTGCGCGAGGCCATGTGGCTCAGCTTCTCCGGCACCACCCGGCCCGCCGCGCTGCAGGTCGGCGTGGGCAAGGTGTGCGCGGTCTCCGGGAAGCCGTGGAGCAGCCGGCTCTCCCGGGACCCGCAGAACTATGTCGTGCTGCCGCGTCAGCCCTGGCTGGACGGCATCAACTCCGGCAAGGGCACGGTGCGCCAGTTCGTGGCGGTGCCGCTCGGGCTGGGAGCGACGGTCGAGGGCCAGGTGACCGGCGAGGAGGTGTGGGGCGGCGTCCAACTGCAGTCGTTCACGCTGAACCCCGAGAAGCTCGCCGAGCTGCGCGAGGCCGAGCGGCGGCGGGCGGAGCAGGCGCGGATGCGGGCCGCGATGGCCCCGCCCACCGGCGGGTACGGCGCCCCGCCCGCGCCCGGCGCCGTCGCGATGCCCGCCGCGGCACCGGCCGCCCCGGGCGCGGCACCCCGGGCGGCCGCCGCGATGGGCCTGGGCGTCGGCGGGTCGATGCGGCAGGAGGTCTACCGGGACGACCGCCCGCTGAAGGACTGGGCGACCGAGCCCGCCGGCCGGGTCTTCGTGCACCTGGTGACGCCCCCGGACTGGCGCCGCATCACCGGCGAGGCACCCCCGCCGTCCCCGGTCGACCGCGCCGCCTACACCCGGGCGGGACTGCCCTGGTTCGAGTACTACGACCAGGACGCCCACGATCTGGCCCCCGGCGACGCCCTCGGTGAGGTGAAGCCGGTCGGCGACTGGCTCGGCGACGACCTCGACCCTTGGCAGGCACCCGGCTCCCACCAGGTCAAGCAGCTCAAGGACGCCCCGGGGAAGCCGGTGGAGGACGGCGACTGGTAGACCGGGATTTTGCGTTCGGCGGTCCCCATGGCCAGGGTGGTGTGTCACGGCAGTGGCCTACGACGACCTGAGGTGCGGGCATGGGCAGTGGGACGGAAGCGGCACGATGGGGGTCCCCCCGCTCATGGGGTTTGCCCCGCTCGAGCCAAGCCGGGAGTGCGGGGAAAGCCGAGAGTGGGGGTGGCTGGAGCAGGCGCCGCTTCGTCGGGGCGTTCGGCGCGGTGACGGCGGCGTCGGCGCTGGCCGGCTGCGGCGACGCCGCCTCGGAGACTCCAGGGGCTCGGTCGAGGACTCCAGGCGCGCAGGAGAGCGCGCGGGGCGCCGCGCCCGTCCCCACGCCGGCCTCACCCCAGGCCTCGGAGCAGCGGTCCGGCCCCCGGCCGCTCTACATCGGCACCTACAGCTCGGCCGAGGGCGGTGGCAAGGGCATCGGCCTCGCCACGTACGACCCCGGGTCGGGCCGGATCACCGGTCAGGGGACGATCACGGGCGTCCCGGATCCGTCGTATCTCGCGGTTCACCCGGACGGCCGGACGCTGTACGCGGTCGACGAGCGCGAGCGCGGGGCCGTGACCGCCGTACGCCTCTCGGACCGCGAGGTGCTGGGGAGCAGGGCGACGGGCGGTGCCCACCCCTGCCATCTGTCCGTGCATCCGGGCGGACGCTGGCTGCTGAGCGCCGACTACGGCTCGGGCACGGTGGCCGTGCACCCGATCGACGCCTCGGGGGCGCTCGGCGAGCGCACCGACATGGTCACCCACAGTCGGCCGGCGCCCGGCCCCGGTCAGGAGGGGCCGCACGCGCACCAGTTCCTCACCGCCCCGGACGGCGGTCACGTCCTCGCCGTCGACCTCGGCACCGACACGGTCTACACCTACCGGCTGAACGACAGGTCCGGCACGCTCACCGAGGTGGCGCAGGCGCACACCCGGCCGGGCGCCGGTCCGCGCCACCTCACGTTCCACCCGCGGGGCCGGTACGCCTACCTCGCCAACGAGCACGACGACACGGTCGCGGTCTGCGCCTACGACCCGCCCACCGGCCGTCTGACGATCGGCGCGCCGCAGTCGACGGGTGCGAGGGCGGGCACCAACTACCCGGCGCAGTTCGCGGTCACGCCGGACGGCGCGTACGCGTACCTCGCCAATCGCGGCGACAACACGCTCGCGCGCTACGCGGTGGAGGCGGACGGGGCCCGGCTGCGGCTGCTCGGCACGGTGCCGGTGGCCGGGGACTTCCCCCGGCAGATCGCCCTCTCGCCGGACGGGGGCCTGTTGTTCGCGGCGAACCAGCGCTCCGGCACGGTCAGCGTGTTCCAGGTGAACGGCACGAGCGGTGAACTGCGGCTGGCGGGCGAGCCGTTCGCGTCACCCGTCGCCGTCTGTGCGCTGCCGCTGTAGCGCGGCGCGCGGGCAGGAGGTGGCGCCGGCGGCCTGGCCGAGCAGGACATGCATGCGCTCGGCGAGCTGCCCGACGTCGGCGGCGGGCGCGTGGAAGGGAAGACGTACGTCGCCGTGGGCGCGGGCGCGCTCGATGCGCAGCGTGAGGCCGTGCCGGTCGACGGCGAGCGGCTGCACGCGGACCGCGCCGTACAGGCTGTCGCGCTGGACGAGCCGGGTGAGCCGCTCGACGGCGTCGGGGTGGGCGTCCGCGAGGTGGGTGAGGAGCTGGGCCTCGGCGCCGGCGAGCGGGTCGGGCGCGGCGGCGGCGAACTCGTCGAGGTCGACGACGACCGCGCCACAGGACCGTTTCAGCACGACGCGGGTGGCGTGGAGGACGAGGTGGTCGTCCTCGGGGACGAACCAGCCGGCGAGCCACAGCCGGGCGCGGATACGGCCTCGGACGGGGACGGGTGCGACGTCCGCGAACTCCAGCACCGCGGACGGCTCGCCGCGGGGCGCGCAGATCGCCGCCGTGAGCAGGGCGCTGTCCTCGGGGACGCGCAGACGCACCCGCCCGTCCTCGTCGACGGTGTGCGCGCCGACGAACTCCTCACGGCCGCCGTCCGCGGTCACCGCGCAGGACCATGAGGCGGCGAGCACCGACCGGGCCCGCTCGGCCGCGGCAGGCGCGGCCGTCCAGCTGTGGCTGTCACCCATCCCAGAACCTCCTTAGGTAAGCCTTGCCTAACCTATCGAAGATCCGGGTTGACGCCAACCACGGTGGCCACAGTCATCGGGCTCGGGCAGGGCCGCCGGCCCTCGGGGTGCGGGTGAAGGTGTCGTCGAAGGAGCCTTCGCCGCCGAAGCGGACGGCGAGCAGCAGGGGTTGCTCCCGCTTCGGCACGCCGGCGCGGCGCCGACGGCATCGCCGGCCCTGGACGCGATCCCCCGGCGACCTGTCCCGGAACACGCCGCGCACTCCGGTGCGACTCTCCCCCGCCCAAGATCACCCCGCGGGTGAAACGACCCCCAGCAACGCCCGCGCGCACAGCTCCCGCACCTGCTCCCGCGACAGCGACTCGTCCGACCCCCGCAGCCACTCCAGGCACACCGCCGTGATGAACGCCAGCCAGCCGCGCACCGCCAGCCGTACGTCGGCGCGCTGCTCGAAGAGCGGGCCGAACTCGGGGTCGGCGGCGAGAGCCGCGAGGATCTGGTGTTCCTGGGCCGCGAGGGCCTGCTGATAGACCCGCCGCACGGCCTGGTCACCGGCCGCGTCCGCACGGTGGAAGGCGCGATAGCCGTGGGCGTGGGTCTCGACGTACTCCAGATACGTGTCGAGGCCCGACGCGAGCTGTTCGCGGACCGGGACCCCGGGGACCGCCGCCGTCATGCGCAGCATCCGCTCGCTCTCGCGCTCGACGACCGCCGCGAAGAAGTCCCGCTTGGTCGGGAAGTAGTGGTACAGCAGCCCTCGCGACACCCCGGCGATCTCGGCGACCTGCTCGATCCACACCTCGTCGTAGGGGTTCTCCGAGAACAGGCGCGCGCCGACCGTGAGGAGCTGTTCCCTGCGCTCCACGGTGCTGAGGCGGCGCCGTGTGCGCTGCCCCTGGTTCGCGGCCATGCCCGCACTTTACTTGACGTCGGTTCAACACGGGACGAGACTGAGGCCGCGCTATTGAACCCACGTACAACACGCTCAACCTGCCGCTGGATCAAGGGAGATCGCGTCATGGCGGAGACGACCTCAGGGACGAGGGCCGGGACGGTGGCCCGGGCGGCGAGCGCGGAGGCGCCGCCGAAGGGATTCCGTGGCGCCGAGCTCGGCTGGCCCGAGCTGCACCGCATACCGCATCCGCCGTACCGGCTTCCGCTGCTCGGGGACGTCCTGGGCGCGAGCCGGAGCACGCCCCTGCAGGACTCGCTGCGGCAGGCCCGCCGGCTGGGGCCGATCTTCCGCCGCCGGGCGTTCGGGAGGGAGTTCGTGTTCGTCTGGGGTGCGCGGCTCGCCGCCGACCTGGCGGACGAGACGCGGTTCGCCAAGCACGTGGGGCTGGGGGTCGCCAATCTGCGGCCGGTGGTCGGGGACGCCCTGTTCACGGCGTACAACCACGAACCCAACTGGCAGTTGGCGCACGACGTGCTGGCCCCGGGGTTCAGCCGGGAGGCGATGCAGGCCTACCACCCGATGATGCTGGACGTGGCGGAGCGGCTCACCGCCCACTGGGACCGTGCGGCGGCCGCGGGGCAAACGGTGGACGTGCCCGGGGACATGACGAAGCTGACCCTGGAGACGATCGCGCGCACCGGCTTCGGGCACGACTTCGGCTCCTTCGAACGCTCGCGGCCGCATCCCTTCGTGACGGCGATGGTGGGCACGCTCACCTACGCCCAGCGGCTGAACACCGTGCCGTCACCGCGGTTGTTGTGGCGGGCCGCGCGCCGCAACGAGGCCGACATCGCCCACCTCGACCGCACGGTCGACGACCTGGTGCGGGCGCGCCGGGCCGGCCGGAGCGGCGAGGGCGATCTGCTCGACCGGATGCTGGAGACGGCCCACCCGGAGACGGGCGAACGGCTGTCGGCGCGGAACGTGCGCCGGCAGGTCATCACCTTCCTCGTCGCGGGCCACGAGACCACTTCCGGCGCGCTCTCCTTCGCCCTGCACTACCTCTCCCGGCACCCGGAGGTCGCCGCCCGCGCCCGGGCGGAGGTGGACCGGGTGTGGGGGGACGCGACGGCGCCCGGCTACGACCAGGTGGCCAAGCTGCGGTACGTCCGCCGGGTGCTCGACGAGTCGCTGCGGCTGTGGCCGACGGCGCCGGCGTTCGCGCGGGAGGCCCGCGAGGACACCGTGCTGGCCGGGGAGCATCCGATGCGCCGCGGCGCCTGGGCGCTGGTGCTGACGCCGATGCTGCACCGCGATCCCGACGTGTGGGGCGACGACGCCGAACGGTTCGACCCGGACCGCTTCGACGCGGGGGCGGTCCGGGCGCGGGCCCCGCACACCTTCAAACCGTTCGGCACGGGTGCGCGGGCCTGCATCGGGCGGCAGTTCGCGCTGCACGAGGCGACGCTCGTGCTCGGCCTGCTGCTGCGCCGCTACAGGCTCCTGTCCGACCCGGCCTACCGGCTGCGGGTGACGGAACGGCTGACGGTCATACCGGAGGGGCTGCGGCTGCGCCTGGAGCGTCGTACACCCGCGCCGGCACCGGACGGGCCGGTCGTGGACGAGGGCGGGTCAGCGCCGCGCTGTCCAGTGCGCGGGGCGGGCGACTGACCCGGGCAGCCCGGTCCCGGCACTTCCCCGCGCCGCGTTGAGCTGCGGCTGGGTCACGAAGAACGCGCCGGTCAGATCGGCGTCCGTGAGGTCGGCGTCGCGCAGGTCGGCCCCTATGAGGTCCGCTCCGCGCAGATCGGCGCCGGTCAGGTCGGCGGCTATCAGGTAGGCCCCGCGCAGGTTCGCCCCGCGCAGGTCGGCACCCTTGAGACGGGCGCCCATCAGGTCGGCGCCCCGGCGGTCCTTCTTGCGCCCGGGGAGGCCCGCCCGGGCCAGTTCGCTGGTCTTCAGGAGCAGGGCGTTGACGTCCTGGCGGTGGGCCGGGACGTCCAGGGCGGCGAGTTCCCCCGGCGTCTGCAGGGTGAGGCGTTCGGTCTTCTCCAGCGCCTGCCGCAGCCGCGGGTGGATCGGACGGGCCGCGGGCAGGGCGAGCGCCTCGGTGAGGTACCACAGCAGCTCGTGGAGCTGCCGGACGACCGGGAAGACCTCCATCATGCGGCGGGCGTGCGCGCGGTCGCCCGTGCTCCAGTCCCGGCCGCCGAAGGTGATCTGCGAGACCTTCTGCCCGGCGCCGAAGCAGTCGTAGACCGTGCAGCCGGTGAAGCCCTTCTGCCGCAGCCGGGCGTGGATGCCGCAGCGGTGGTCCTCCCCCAGGTTGGGGCACGGCTGGCCCGCGTCCTTGTCGAGCGCGAAGTCGGCCGAGCGGGCGAACGGCAGCGCCACGCAGCACAGCCCGAAGCAGTTGCCGCAGTCGCCGCGCAGGCCGGCCGGGTCCACCGTCTGTTCTCGCATTCCGCCCACCTTACTGACCTGCGGCCATGGCGCGGACATCGCGGTGCCCCGCTGCCGGAACGAAAACTCACCGCTGAGTTTCCGGCCCTGTGGGGGTCCTCTCATCCAACGGAAAACAACGTCGGCTATCACGGAGTCAGGAGCCGGCAGCGGCAGGAGCCCGACGGACCGAGGAGTACGTCATGTGCAGTCACCAGCCCCCGTGCCCGACCGCGGACAGCGCCGCCCGTCACACGGCCGTCGTCGTCACGGCCCACCCGGAGCAGGGGTGGAGCCTGCTGTGCAACGGGACCGTCGTCTTCGACGACACCGGTGAACTCCTGCCGGACGGGCGGGTCGTGAACCCGCACCGCGCCCCCGGCCCGCCCGTCCTCGCCGGCTGACCCAGCCCGCCTCGCGCCCTAGCGGGTGAACAGCTCGAAGGCCACGGCCGGTCTGCCGCCGAAGCGCTCCCCCACGGAGTGGGCGATCCCCGTCAGGAAGCCGCGGGCATAGGTCTCCGGATCCTCTTCGGTCAACGCCTCGATGTACGTGCGGTGTTCGAGCAGCGAGGCCACGGCCCGCTCCAGGCCCGCCGTGGCGTCCACCGCGTGGGTGGGCGTCGCGGATCCGGCGACGGCGACCCAGCGGACGCCGTTCCACGGCTCCAGGCCCTGCTCGGCGAGTTCCGGGAAGATCCAGCGGTTGCCGGCGTCCGCGGCCGCGTCGAGGGTGGCGCGGCCGACGGCCACGTGGTCGGGCGTGTTCCAGGCGACCCCGCCCCAGGTGTCGCGGTGGTTCAGGGTGATCACGAGCTCGGGGCGGTGCCGGCGGACGGCGGCGGCGATGTCGCGGCGCAGGGCGGTCCCGTACTCGATCACGCCGTCCCTGTGGTCGAGGAACTCGACCTCCGACACGCCCACGACGGCCGCGCTCGCCCGCTGCTCCCGCTCCCGCAGCGGCCCGCACTGGGAGGGCGGCACGGTGTCGATGCCCGCCTCGCCGCGGGTGGCCAGCACATAGGCGACCTCACGGCCGGCGTCGGTCCAGGCGGCGATCGCCGCGGAGCACCCGTACTCGAGGTCGTCCGGGTGCGCCACGACGGCGAGGGCGCGCCGCCAGTCCTCGGGCATGGGCGTGAGCTGAGTCATCGTCGGCTCGGTCATGCCCGCAGACTAGCCGGAACGCCCGGCCACTCCACGGCCTTTGCGTCGCGGCGTCAGGCCTCGTCGCGGGTGAGTGCCAGCAGCCGGTCGAGGACGCGGGGGCCGCCGGCGCGGACGCCGTCGTGTTCGAACTCGTCGGTGACCCAGGTCCGCAGGCCGCGGACGGCGCGGGCGGTCCGCAGGGAGTGGGCCGTGTCGACGTAGAGGTCGTCGTGGTAGATCGCCGCCGCGACCGGGACCTCGTTGGCGGCGAGGCGGGCCGGGTCGTACAGGGGCGTCCAGTCGGTGCGGGCGGCCAGCAGTTCGGCGGTCTCGCGCAGCGGGCGCAGCGCGGGGTCGCAGTCGAAGTGCCAGGGGTGGACGGTCTCCCCGGTGAACAGCAGCGGCCCGTCGCCGGTGAGCGTCTTCGCCGCGTCGAACTGGGGGAACTCGGCGCGCACCCGGTCGGCCGCCCACGCGGTGGGGCGGGTGTCCTGGCCGTAGATCGCCTCGTGGACGAGGGCGTAGAGGGGGTGGCCGGCGTAGGAGAGGAGGCCCTGGAGCTCCTCCAGGAAGGCGTCGGACAGGGCGGGGCCCTGCGGGGTGGGGACGAAGGCCTCCTCCAGGAGGTGGTGCAGACGGTGGCTGCCCTCGCTGCCGCCGAGGAGGATGCCGAGGCTCTGGAAGGCCTCGACGGTCAGCCGGTAGCCGTTCGGGAGGGTCACCTCATGGGTGAGGAGATGGTCGGCGATACGGCGGGCGCGGTCGACGTCCTGCGGGTAGCGGGCGTAGTGCGCGGCGACCTTGCGCTCCATGCGCGGGTAGGCGGCGCGGTAGACGTCGTCGGCGTGGGCGTCCAGGGAGGGCAGTCCACCGGTGATCACGGCGGCGCTGAGGCCCTCGGGGGCGAGGGAGAGATAGGTGACCGTGCAGAAGCCGCCGAAGCTCTGCCCGAGGACGGTCCAGGGGGCGCCGCCGGTGACCTCGCGTCGCACCAGCTCGCAGTCGCGGACGATGGAGTCGGCGCGGAAGCGGGTGAGGTAGGCGGCCTGTTCGGCGGGGCCGCCGCGCAGCGGGAGCGTCTGGCGGTTGGCGGGGGTGGAGTGGCCGGTGCCGCGCTGGTCGAGGAGGAGGACGCGGTACTCCTTCAGGGCGCGGCCCAGCCAGGACTGCTTGCCGACGAACCGGTTGGCGCCGAAGCCGGGGCCGCCCTGGAGATAGAGCAGCCACGGCAGGTCCTGGCCCGCCTTGTCGCTCGCGACGACCTCCCGGGCGTAGAGCTCGATCGTCTCCCCGGCCGGGTCGGCGTGGTCGAGGGGCACGGTGAAGTGACGGTCGGTGAGGACGACGCCGGGCTGGCGGTAGCTGAGGGACAACAGGGGCTCCCGGGACGATCGGTGTGCGGGCCGCGTCCCAGTTCAGCACATGTCCGGGCGGCGCGGCAGCCCGGGGATCATGAACTGCTACTGAACGGGCGCTCAGCGTGCCGAGAGGCTGGAGCGTCTCACCACCAGTTCGGGCTGGAGCACCACGCGCCGGTGCTCGTGCGGCCGCTTCCTGCCCTCGGACTCCTCCTCGGTCTCCTCCAGGAGCATCTCGGCGGCCAGGGCGCCCATGGTGACGGCGGGCTGGCGGACCGAGGTGAGGGGAACGGCCGCGGCGGCGGCGAACTCGATGTCGTCGTAGCCGACGATCGCGAGGTCGTCGGGGACGTTGATGCCGGCCGCGTACATGGCCTGCAGGACGCCGAGGGCGAGCAGGTCGTTGGCGCAGAACACGGCGGTCGGGCGGTCGGCGAGGCCCAGCAGGCGGGCGCCCGCGTCCCGGCCCGCGGCGACGTCGAGCCGCTCGGTGGGCAGCTCCCGCAGGTGCTCGGGGCCCAGGCCCGCCTCGGCGAGCGCGTTGAGGGCGCCGGTGCGCCGGTCGCGGACCTGGTTGAAGCCGGGCGGGCCGCTGACGTAGGCGATCGAGCGGTGCCCGGCGTCGACGAGGTGGCGGACGGCGAGGGCGCCGCCGGCCACGTCGTCGACGGAGACCGAGCACTCGGTGGTGCCCTCCGCGACCCGGTCGACCAGCACGAAGGGGATGTTGTGCCGGCGGAAGGCGTCGATGTTGCGTCCGGTGGCGTCGGCCGGGGTGAGCAGCACGCCCCGCACCCGCTGCTCGGCGAAGAGGGAGAGGTACTCGGCCTCCTCCCCGGGGCTCTGGGCGCTGTTGCAGACCATCACGCCGAGGCCGGCCTCGGGGGGGGGCCCCCCCCCCCCCACCCCCCCCGCGAACAAAAAATAGTTTGCCGATAGGAA